>NZ_CP077941.1:0-303646 GCF_019722725.1 Vreelandella profundi | reverse complement strand
TCACCTGCCGGGGGCGACGTTCACATCGCCGGCAGCATACGGCTGGCCTGAAGACTGGATTGAAGCAGGCGCCTTTGCCTGGCTGGCTCATCAGCGGTTACAGCATTTGCCGGGCAACTTGCCATCGGTCACCGGTGCAGCAGGCCCACGGGTGCTCGGCGGCATTTACGCAGGCTGATTCACGTCACACGTAAACGCCGTAATAAAAGCGCATGCCAAGCTGGGCTATGACGCCTGCTGAGCGTGCGCGCCTTTGGCCTGCAATTGCGCCTCTTCTGCACTCACTAAGCCTTCTTGTACTAGCTGGGCGAGCGCAAAGTCTAGCGTTTGCATGCCCAGACTTCCGCCGGTTTGAATAGCCGAATAAATTTGCGCCGTTTTGTCTTCTCGAATTAAGTTGCGCACCGCTGACGTAGCGACGAGCACTTCGTGGGCCGCTACGCGCCCGCCGCCCTGACGCTTAAGCAGCGTTTGCGATACTACCGCCTGGAGCGATTCAGAGAGCATCGAACGCACCATGGTTTTTTCGTCGCCAGGAAAAACATCGATAATGCGATCAACGGCTTTAGCCGCCGAGGTGGTATGCAGCGTTCCGAGCACCAGATGCCCTGTTTCTGCCGCAGTCAACGCTAGGCGAATAGTCTCTAAATCGCGCAGCTCGCCGACCAGAATCACATCCGGATCTTCGCGTAGGGCACTGCGCAGCGCACCTGCAAAGCTGTGCGCATCGCGGTGTACTTCACGCTGATTAACCAAACAGCGCTTGCTTGAGTGCTCAAATTCAACCGGGTCTTCAATGGTCAGAATGTGCCCATAAAGATGGCTGTTTATGTAATCAATCATCGCCGCAAGCGTCGTGCTTTTACCCGACCCGGTCGGCCCGGTGACTAATACCAACCCGCGCGGCAGCATGGCTAGGCGCTCAAACGTCTCACCAAGCCCTAGGGCCTGCATAGGCAACACATGACTAGGGATAATACGCAACACGGCTCCCGCGCCTCGGGCTTGGGTGAAGGCATTAACGCGAAAGCGTGCGATGCCCGGCATTTCAAACGAAAAATCAGTTTCCAACCGTTCAGCGTAGTCGCGCCGCTGATGATCATTCATGATGTCGTCAATCAACTTACGCACACCGTTATTATCGATAGCCGGCACATTGAGCCGACGAATGTCGCCATCAACACGTATCATGGGCGGCAAACCTGCCGAAAGATGCACGTCAGAGGCATTCTGCTTTGCCGAGAATGCTAGCAGTTCGGTAATATCCATCTCTCCTCCCAGCTGCGGTAAGGTGCTTGAGTATGTCAGACATCGCGCTTAATGAGTCGCTCGCCCATTCCTACGAACAGGCGTGTGAACGCCTGCGCCAAGCGCTAAAGGACGCAGAACGCGCTCCGAACGCCGCGGCGCTGCTGGCCGTCAGCAAGACGAAACCGGCAGCGATGATTCGTCAGGCCTGGCAGCTTGGCCAGCGTGAGTTTGGTGAAAACTACCTGCAAGAAGCGCTAGAAAAACAGGCGGAGCTGGCGGACCTTGAAGGTCTTATATGGCATTTTATTGGGCCACTGCAATCCAACAAAACTCGCTCTGTTGCCGAGCATTTTGACTGGGTGCACAGCGTCGACCGATTAAAAATCGCCCAGCGTCTTAACGAACAGCGTCCGACGCACCTTGCACCGCTAAATATTTGCCTACAGGTTAATATTAGCCACGAAGATAGCAAAGCGGGTGTATTGCCGGAAGAGCTGGAGGCGTTAGCAAGGGAAGTTGCCACGCTGCCTAATCTGCGCTTGCGCGGTTTAATGGCGATACCTGCTCCGGCAAAAACGCTAGCTGCCCAGCGCCAGCCACTAACCGCGCTGCGTGAAGCTTTAACGACTCTGCAAAGCCAGTTGCCCGAGGCCCCGCTTGACACGCTTTCGATGGGCATGAGCGACGACTTAGAAGCGGCAGTACTGGAAGGCGCCACGCTGGTACGTTTAGGCACCGCCATTTTTGGCGCCCGCCAGAGCGCTTAGACGAACCACAACCGTCCGGCTGCCTGCTGCAGCCCACTCTTTCACTGAGCCAACGTTTACTAAAGGACACCTAGAATGCCGAGTAACATTACCTTTATTGGGGCCGGCAATATGGCGAGTGCCATTATCGGCGGACTAATCGACAGCGGCGCGGCGCCCTCGACTATCACCGCCACTGCACCTAATGAAAAAGAGATGGCAACGCTGGCACAGCGCCTGGGCGTCCACACAACGACAGATAACAATGCGGCAGTCGCCGATGCTGACGTCGTGGTATTAGCGGTAAAGCCTCAAATTATGCGCAGCGTATGCGAAAATTTGCGCGACAGCGTGCAGCGTCAGCAGCCGCTCGTTATCTCGATTGCAGCAGGCCTTGATGCAGGCACTATCGACCAGTGGCTCGGTGGCAATAACGCCATGGTACGCTGCATGCCCAATACGCCATCGCTGGTCGGATTTGGTGCCAGCGGCCTCTATGCCAATGCCAACGTAAGCGACGCTCAGCGCGACGTGGCCACTCAGCTCATGGAAGCGGTAGGCATAGTGGAATGGGTTGAAGAAGAAGCGCTGCTGGATGCCGTCACCGCCGTTTCGGGCAGTGCGCCGGCCTACTTCTTTTTGATGTTCGAAGCCATGGAAGAGGCGGCGGTGAAACTCGGCCTACCCGCCGCTACCGCGCGCCGGCTCGCGATTCAAACCGCGCTGGGCGCTGCCACCATGGCACAGCAGAGTGACAAAGACCCGGCGACGTTGAAGCAAAACGTCATGTCGCCCGGCGGCACCACCGAGCGTGCTATTGCGCACATGGAAGGGGCACAGCTGCGCACCACCATTGCCGATGCCATGCAGGCCTGCGCTGACCGTGCTCAGGCAATGGCCAAAGAACTTAGCGGCGACTAAAGAACCGCTCAGCAACGAATCACCAAGGAGACATCATAATGGGCAACGGATTAGGCAGTGCAGGGTTAATGTTGGTCAACACACTGATCAATATTTATCTGTTCTTACTCATGCTGCGCTTTCTGCTGCAGGCGTCACGGGCGGATTACTATAACCCGCTAAGTCAGTCGGTGGTTAAGATCACTCAGCCGCTGGTCGGCTTATTTCAGAGCTTTTTAGGCCCCGTTGCCGGACGCTTTGATCTTGCAACGCTCGCGGCTGGCTTCGTGTTAAAAGTAGTGAGCATCATCATTATCTTCATGGTCATCGGTATCGGCATGCCGCCTATTCCAGGGCTATTAATAGCGGGTATTGCTGCCCTGGCGAATGCGATTTTAAAAATCTACTTCTTCGCCATGATTGTAATGATTATCCTGAGCTGGGTAGCCCCCAATGCCAGCCATCCGGGTGCTCTGTTGGTAATGCAACTGGTAGAACCGATTATGGCACCGGTGCGTAAGGTCGTTCCTGCGCTTGGCATGATCGACCTCTCGCCTATCGTCGTGTTTATTGCCATTAACCTGATCGATAGCTTGATCGTTGGCTCGATGATACGTGCTGCCGGCATTTCCGGCGCGCTGGTCGGGCTGTGATAACAGCCCGACCCATTTTCATCATGGATTCGATCAGCAGGGCCTACTCAGCCGCACTCTTAATTAGCAGGACTCGCGCCTTCAATGCCTGATTCAGATACGCTTGCGTTTGCAGACCGGCCGACGGGTTCCGTCGGCCTTGTTACGCCGCACGTGGCACGCTTCGACACGCCGCTCGCCCTGGCGTGCGGCAAAGTACTGCCAGCTTACGAGCTGATTTACGAAACCTACGGCACGCTGAACGCTGAGCGCAGCAATGCAGTCTTGATTTGCCACGCGCTCTCCGGCCACCACCACGCGGCGGGTTACCATAGCGAGGAGGATCGTAAACCCGGCTGGTGGGAGGCCCATATCGGCCCCGGCAAGGCAATCGATACCAACCGCTTTTTTGTTGTATCGCTCAACAACTTAGGCGGCTGCCACGGCAGCACCGGCCCCGTGAGCCACAATCCCGAAACCGGGCGCCAGTGGGGGCCGGAATTTCCCATGGTCACGGTCAGCGACTGGGTGGCCAGCCAGGCGCGACTTGCCGACCACCTGGGAATTGAGCGCTGGGCTGCCGCGGTGGGCGGCAGCCTCGGTGGCATGCAGGTAATGCAATGGACCATGACCTATCCGGAACGCGTCGCTAACGCGGTGGTGATTGCCGCAACGCCACGGCTCTCGGCGCAAAATATCGCTTTTAACGAAGTGGCTCGCCAAGCGATTCGCTCCGACCCTGAGTTCTTCGAGGGCTGGTACGCCGAGCACGACGCCGTACCTAAGCGCGGGCTAAAACTGGCACGTATGGTGGGGCATATTACTTACTTGTCAGAAGACGCCATGGGCAGCAAATTTGGCCGCGACCTGCGCAGTGACGACCTCAACTTCGGTTTCGATGTTGAATTCCAGGTGGAGTCTTATCTGCGCTATCAGGGCGATACTTTTTCTACCGCCTTTGATGCCAATACATACCTGTTAATGACCAAAGCGCTGGACTACTTTGATCCGTCGGCCACCCAAGGCGGCGACTTTGCCAAAGCCTTGGCGCCAGTGCAGTGTCCGTTTTTGATTGTCAGCTTTACCACCGATTGGCGCTTTCCGCCCTCACGCTCTCGAGAATTGGTCGATGCGCTCACCCGCGCGGGCAAGTCAGTCAGCTACGCCAACATCGACTCACCCCATGGCCACGACGCCTTCTTACTCTCCGAGCCGCGCTACGACGCCATTTTCAGCGCTTTTATGAACCGCGCTGCCCGCGAGCTTAATCTCGACGAATTAGGCATAGAGGAGACGTCATGATGCGCGCCGATCTTGAACTGATTTACGACTGGGTGCCCGCAGGATCACACGTGCTTGATCTTGCCTGTGGCAACGGCGATTTGCTCGAGAGCCTAGCGCGCACCAAGGGCGTCACCGGCTATGGGCTAGAGATTGATCATGACGGCATCAACGCCTGCGTGGCGCGCGGCGTTAGCGTCATAGAGCACAACTTAGACGACGGTTTAGGCAGCTTCTGCGATAACAGCTACGATCAAGTGATCATGACCCAAGCGCTACAGGCGCTGCGCCGCCCAGACAAGATGCTGGATGAAATGCTGCGGGTCGCCGAAGAAGGGATTATTACGTTTCCCAACTTTGCCTATTGGCGACACCGCATCCATCTAGGCCTGCGCGGCTACATGCCGGTATCGAAGTCGCTGCCTCACGCCTGGTACGACACGCCCAACATCCACCTCTCGACGTTCAATGACTTTGAGCACCTGTGTCGCGAGAAAGGCTTGGTCATTGTTGATCGCGCCGTGGGCGTTGGGGATCATCAGGGGCACTGGAAATCGCGGCTATGGCCCAATCTATTTGGTGAAATTGCCATCTTCCGCGTTCGGCGCCGCTAGCCTCTCAATCCGCACGGGCAGATCACGGCTTAACCTCACCCCGCTGGGGCAACCCTGTTCCCGTATCACGTCAATACCATAGGCCAGCACCTCCACGCCGCTGGCCGAGGCCTGCGTTAGGGCCGCTGCATAGGTCGCATCAATATGCGCAGCGGCGGCCACGTCGGCGATACCTTCGTGAGCCACACAAAATAGCAGCACTGCCCGCCCGCCCTGCTCAGCGATCGCCCGCAAGGTATGCAGGTGTTTGGTGCCGCGCACGCTCACCGAGTCAGGAAAGTAGCCGTGGCCGTCCGGCTCTTTAAGAGTGACCTGCTTCACTTCGATATACACTCGCCCCCGCTCAGGATCTTCAAGCATAAAATCAAGCCGCGCATCGGCCACTTTCACTTCACGACGCAGCGTGGCGTAGCCCGCCAAAGGCGCTAAGCGCCCGGCGTTTAGCGCCACTTCCACTATGCGGTTAGCACGACCGGTATGCACAGAAGCAAGCGCTACCTGCCCGTCAGCTTGCGGCAGCTCAATAAACTCCCAGGTCCAGGCAAGCTTACGCTTAGGATTATCGCTAGGCGAAAGCCAGACGCGGCAGCCCGGCACGTTCACCGCCTTCATCGAGCCCGTATTGGGGCAGTGCGCCACGACCTCACGGCCATCGTCTAAACGGACATCGGCAAGAAACCGCTTGTAACGCTTGAGCAGCGTGCCCGGCACAAGCGTGGGATAGGCCAGCGTCATCGTCGGCTCACAAAACGCGCAATGCGCGCCACGGCTTCTTCAAGGCGGGCAACGTCATTGGTGAAGGCAATGCGCACATGGTGTTCGCCACCCCGCACGGCAAAATCAATGCCGGGGGTGATGGCCACGTTCTCTTCCTGTAGCAGGCGCTCGCAGAAATCCTGGCTATCGCGGCTGTAGCGGGAAATATCCAGCCATAAATAGAAGGCCCCTTGGGGCGGCAGGTCTGGCGCCAGCCCCAAGCCTGCCAAGCCTTCTAACAGCGCCTGGCGGCGCTGCTTTAAGGTTTCTCGGCGCTGCTCAAAAATATCTCGGCACGCTGGGGTAAAGGCTGCCAACGCCGCATGCTGGGCAGGCGTTGAGGCGGCAAGAAACATATTCTGCGCCAAGCGGGTCAGCGGCTCTATCGCATGCTCCGGGGCCACCAGCCAACCTAGGCGCCAGCCGGTCATCCCAAAATATTTTGAGAAGCTGTTCACCACAAAGGCGTTTTCTGAAAGCGAGGTCGCCGACAGCGGCGCAGCGTCGTAATTAAGGCCTTGGTAAATTTCATCAACAATCACGTCGCCTTCACGCTCGGCAACCGCGGCCAGCACGGCACAAAGCTGCTCAGCGCTCAGGGTGTGGCCAGTCGGGTTAGAGGGCGAGGCCAGCATCGCCAAGCTGGTTTCCTTACGCCAATGCTTGGCGACCAAGGCTGCGTCGAGCTGCCAGCCACTCTCGCGCCCCACTGACACGGCATCAATCTCAGCACCGGCTAACGCCATAAAGTGACGGTTACACGGATAGTTGGGGTCGGCCATCAGCACTCGCGAGCCGCTTTCAACTAATAGCTGGCTGGCTAACAGCAGTGCCCCCGAGGCGCCGGGCGTCACCAGTATCCGCGCAGGGTCCACCGCGGCATTGAAATGCTCGGCGTAGTGCTCGGCAATCGCTTTACGCAGGGCGGGCAGCCCGGCCGCCGGCGTGTAGCGGGTTTGCCCATTGGCGAGCGCCTGCTGCCCGGCGGCCACAATCGGCGCTGGGGTAGCGAAATCCGGCTCGCCAACTTCCAGATGAATCACATCGTGGCCAGCGGCTTCCCGCGCCTGCGCCATTTCCAACAAATGCATGACCCGAAAAGGGGCAACGTGATCGACACGTGAATTCCAGGCCATAACGGCTCCTTTACCTAGCTATTATTAATATCACTTAAAACATGGCACTAGTCACATTTGATGCAAGACCATGGTCGCAAAAGCACTATTATGCTTGCAACGTCGTCATTTTTCAGCTAAACAAGCATCCCTTTGGCGTGAGATCGTGACATAGGCTCATGGTCGATCAGTAGTCACATATGTAAGGGGCAGTCCCATGCCAGTAGCAGAAAAGAAACCGGAAGCGTCCAAGTCCTTCACCCCGTATGAGCCAGCACCGGGTGAAGAGTATATGAACGAGCAGCAGCTAGCGCACTTCCGACAGCTGCTGCTGGATTGGAAACAGGATCTCATGGAAGAGGTGGATCGCACGGTACGCCACCTGCAAGAAGACGCTAACAACTACGCCGACCCCGCCGACCGTGCCACCCAGGAAGAAGGCTTTAGCCTGGAACTGCGCACTCGGGATCGCGAGCGTAAGTTGCTCAAAAAAATTAACGAGACCCTGGATAATATTGACGATGACGATTATGGCTTCTGTGAAGCCTGCGGCGTTGAAATTGGTATTCGCCGTCTTGAAGCTCGCCCCACCGCCACGCTGTGTGTGGACTGCAAGACCTTGGCGGAACTCAAAGAAAAACAGCACGGCGGATGAGCTCTACAAAACCGTTCTGCGTGAACGCGGGCACCTTCGGGTGCCCGTTTTTGTTAACGACAAGGCGCTTGCCTGTACCGTTTAGGACGACGCTGACATGCCTTTCTCTGCTCGCTATCGTGGCCGCTTTGCCCCAACGCCCTCAGGCCCGCTGCACGCTGGATCGCTCGTCGCCGCCGTGGGCAGCTACTTAGACGCCCGCGCGGCTCAAGGGCAGTGGCTAGTGCGCATAGAAGATATCGATCCTCCCCGCTGCCCCCAGGGTGCAGCGAGTACTATTTTGCGCCAGCTAGAAACGTTCGGCCTGGAGTGGGATGAAACGGTCATGTGGCAGCACACCCGTGGCGAGGCGTATCAACAGGCGTTAGCGCAGCTTCTCACGCTAGGCCTGGCCTATCCCTGCAGCTGTTCGCGCAAACAGTGGCAAGAGCATGACATCTATCCCGGCTGGTGTCGCAGCGGCGTATGCGACCCCACCAAACCAGTGGCCTGGCGGCTACGTAGCGACCGTGGCGAGCACCCGATCCGCTGGCATGATCGACTGTTCGGTGAACAGCTGCTTGACCCAACCACACTAGGCGATGTGGTATTAAAGCGTAAAGATGGCCTTTGGGCGTATCAGCTTGCGGTTATTGTCGATGACGCCGAACAGCAGATTACCGACGTGGTGCGGGGAGTCGATCTTCTGGATAACACGCCCTGGCAATGCCAGCTGCAAAGCGCCCTTCAGCTACCGCGGCCTCGCTATCTGCACCTGCCGCTGATCGTGACCGCTGAAGGCCAAAAGCTTTCAAAACAAAACCTGGCCCCCGCGTTGGCAACCGATGAAGGCGGTGTGCGCCTGCAGCTATTTCAGGCGCTGCAAGCACTTGACCAAGCACCGCCTAAAGCGCTTGGCGATGAACCACCGTCGACTCAGTTACACTGGGCAGTCGCAAACTGGTCACCGGCGCAGCTGCGTCCCACGGCTCATCGCCTAACGCCAACGTAATACCCTTGTTATTATCTTTTTCAATATCCACAGGAGAGCGTCATGTACGTCTATCGCATCATGCTGTTTTTGGTGTTTGGCGGTTATTTGCTCTCTCCGCTGCTTATGAATGGCTGGAGCGACCCGGAGGCTGCCTGGTACCGGCCGTTTGCGATCTGGGGCGGGCTTATTGCCTTGACGCTCTGGCTAGAGCAAAAGAGAAAGCTTGATGAACGCTGAGTTAATGGGAGTATTAGCGCTCGGCCTGGGCTACCTGGCGCTGCTGTTTGGCTGCGGTTTTGCCGTAGAGCGCGGCTGGGTGCCGGTACGCATTACCCGCCACCCCGTTGTTTACACGCTTGCGCTCGGCGTTTATGCCAGCGCCTGGGCAATTTACGGCAGCCTGGAAATGGCGGCCAGCGCAGGGTTTGGCTTTCTTGCTTACTACCTGGGCGCCGCTGGCGCTTTCCTGCTCGCGCCCGTGCTGCTGGTGCCCATTCAGCGCATCACGCGTACCTATCAGTTAACGTCACTGGCTGACCTGTTTGCCTTTCGCTTTCGCTCTCGGTGGGCGGGCACGCTGGTCACGGTCGTTAGTTTACTGGCGGTATTGCCGCTGCTGGGCATTCAAGTACAAACGCTGAGCAATGCCATTAATATTATGACGGCCAGCCAGGCGGGGAGTAGCGTTGCACTGCTGTTTTGCGCGCTCATTGCCGCGTTTGCGGTAATTTTCGGCGCACGTCATAGTCAGGCGCATGGCCGCCACGACAGCCTGCTCAGCGCTATCGCGTTTGAATCCATCGTCAAACTGTTGGCCATGCTAGGGCTAGGGGCAGTGGCGCTATGGATGGTTTTTGACGGCCCTGGCGATCTGCAACTGTGGCTGGAAGGGCCCGGCGCGATACTTCAGCAGCAAACCCCACAGCTTGATCCTGCGCAGTGGCGCACCCTGCTGCTGCTGTTCTTTGCCGCGGCGTTTATGATGCCGCATCTTTTCCATATCAGCTTCTCAGAAAACTTATCGCGGCATACCCTGCTCCAAGCCAGCTGGGCGTTACCGCTGTTTCTGTTGCTCATGGCGCTACCCGTGCCGGTGATTTGGTGGGCCGCACAGTCGGTCAATCCCGACATCCCCATAGCGGCCTATGCCGCCTATTTAATGACCGAACACTGGTGGGTGGGGGCGCTTGCGTTTATCGGCGGGCTAGCCGCCGCCTCCGGTACGATGATGATGATCGCGCTGGCGCTCTCCGGCATGGTGCTCAACCACATTGTATTAGTGGCAAGGCCCCCTGAAGCACGCAGCGATCTTTACGGCTGGCTACTGTGGCTGCGGCGTGGCCTGGTGGTCGCGGTGATTATCAGCGGCTGGCTGTTCTATCAGTGGATAGGCCGCCACCACGGCTTAATTGGGCTGGGATTAGCCGCATTTGTGGGTATGGCCCAGTGCTTGCCAGGCATGCTGGCACTGCTTTATTGGCCGGGCGCTAATCGTAAAGGCATGATTGTAGGGCTAGTCGCTGGGGTCAGCGTATGGCTTTGGGGCCTTTGGCTACCCCTCATTCTTTCACTGCCCTTACCGCCGCTGCCTTCAACGCCGCTCACGGCTGCCGATTCGCCGCTGTGGTACAACGTTACGCTGCTTTCTTTAGCGGTTAATATCCTGCTGCTGATAGTAATCTCACTCTTTACACGTATCTCTGAAGGGGAACGATCTGCCGCCGAAGCGTGTTCGGTAGATGCCGTGATCCGCTCTAAGCGCTCGCCGTTAGAAGCCGCCACGGCTAACGACTTTGCCACTCATTTGGCGCAGGCGATCGGCGACGAAGCGGCGCAGCGCGAAGTTGCCCGCGCCTTAAAAGCGCTCAACTTTACGCCTCAAGAGCGACGACCCTACGCGCTGCGCCGCTTACGCGACCGTATTCAAGCAAATCTCTCAGGCCTGATGGGGCCATCGGTGGCGCGCGACATCGTTGACCGCTACCTGCCTTATCGCCATGACGACGCCCCAGAAACCGACGACATTCATTTTGTCGAAAGCCGCCTGGAAGCCTACCGTTCACGGCTCACAGGGTTAGCCCGCGAGCTCGACGGCTTGCGCCGCCACCATCGCCAAACGCTGGCCTACCTGCCCGTTGGGCTTTGCGTGCTGGGCGATGACGACGAGCTGCTGATGTGGAACCAAGCGCTTTCTCAGCTCTCAGGCATTAGCGGTGAAAGCGTGATAGGTTCGCGCCGCGATAGTCTCCCAGCCCCCTGGCCAAGCCTGCTGGGCAGCGTGCTCGACGCAACGTCAGGCCCGCTCTATAAACAGGCCGTCACGCTGCACGAAAAAGACTACTTTCTAACCCTGCATAAAGCGGTTCTCAGCGGCCACGATAGCCGTGGTGGCAGCGTTATTTTGATAGAAGACCATACTGAAATGAAGTGGCTGGAAGATGAGCTGGTGCATGCGGCACGGTTAGCCTCGATCGGTCAGCTAGCTGCGGGCGTCGCCCATGAAATCGGCAATCCGATCACCGGCATTTCATCGCTGGCGCAGAATCTTCGCTACGACACCAACGACCCGGCGCTGCTGGAAACGGCTGATCAAATTCAGCAGTTGACCCAGCGGGTGACTAAAATCGTCAATTCCTTGGTTGGCTTTGCCCATGGTGGACGCCAAGCGGTAGCGCCCCCCGCTTCGCCGGTGACGCTTTCATCAATTAGCGAAGACGCATTGCACTTGATCCACCTCGCCCGCTCGGGAGAGGATGTTACCCTGACCAACGATACGCCAGATGACCTGGTGGTCCGCGGTGATGCGCAGCGATTGACTCAGGTGATGGTCAATCTGCTCAGCAATGCTCGAGATGCCTGCGATCAAGGCGGGCAAGTCCATATTGACGCAGGCGCCCATCAACAGCTTGCCTGGTGGCGAATAACCGATAACGGCCAGGGTATCGACCCCAGGGTACGCGACCACTTATTTGAACCGTTTACGACCACTAAGCCAGCAGGTGAAGGCACCGGCTTGGGCCTTTCGCTGGCGTATCAAATTATCAATGAACACCAAGGTAAAATAGACGTGGCCTCGCCACCGCCCGGACAGCCTCGCGGCACTGCCATTACGCTATGGCTGCCGCTTTACCAACAGGATGATCAGCCAGCCCATGCCCAGGATTCTGATTGTTGAAGATGAAGCGATTATTCGCAGCGCGTTAAAGCGGCTGCTGGAACGCAACGACTATACGGTCAGCGAAGCAGGCAGCGCGGAGGAAGCCTGCAAGCTTGAACTCACAGGGTTCGATCTCATCATCAGCGACCTGCGTTTACCCGGTGAACAGGGCATCACTCTGATTGCCAAAGCGTCGCCGGTGCCGGTGTTGATCATGACCAGCTACGCCAGCATGCGCTCAGCGGTAGAGTCGCTGAAACTGGGCGCCATCGACTACGTCGCTAAGCCGTTTGACCACGCGGAGCTACTCGAAACCGTCGAGCGGATTCTGCATACGCAGGCGATGCAACAGAGCCCGCCACCCGACATCACTGACGCAGGCGGCGGCCGACAAGCCATGATTGGCAACTGCATTGCCATGCAGCAGGTGTATACCCGCATTAGTAAAACCGCGCCCGCCGATGTCACCGTGCTTATTCTAGGCGAGTCGGGCACTGGTAAAGAGCTCGTCGCGCGGGCCATTCATCAGCAAAGCAAACGTGCCAAAGCACCGCTGATCAGCGTTAACTGTGCGGCGATTCCAGAAACGCTGATCGAATCAGAGCTGTTCGGGCATGAAAAAGGCGCCTTTACCGGCGCCAGCGCTGCGCGCACCGGCCTGGTAGAAGCTGCCGACGGCGGGACCCTATTTCTGGATGAGATTGGTGAGCTGCCGCTGGATGCCCAGGCGCGCTTACTTCGCGTGCTTCAAGAGGGTGAAATCCGCAAAATTGGCTCGGTGGAAACCCGCCACGTTAACGTCCGGCTGATCGCCGCCACTCACCGCGACCTGCGGGCACTGTCGAAAACCGGTGAGTTTCGCCTCGACCTTTACTATCGTTTGAACGTGATGCAGATAGAGCTGCCGCCGCTGCGCGAACGAGAAGATGACGTACTCGAAATCGCCGACATCCTGCTCGACAAAGCGTGTAAACGCCATGAGCGCATCGGCCTGCGGCTGTCCCGCGCTGCCCGTCAAGATCTACGCGACTATCCATGGCCCGGCAACGTCCGCGAGCTAGAAAATGCGCTTGAGCGCGGCGTTATTCTCGCTGAAGGGCACCTGATTCATCCTGATGATCTAGGATTGGCGCCTACGCCCGCACGTACCCACGCGCCATCAGCGATTGCTTCAGCGGCCAGCGGAGAGATAGATAAAAGCGCTGAAGAGAATGAAGACGACCTCTCTTTAGAGGACTATTTTCAGCACTTTGTGCTAGAGCACCAGGACCAAATGAGCGAAACCGAGCTGGCGCAAAAACTGGGTATTAGCCGGAAAAACCTTTGGGAGCGGCGCCAGAGGCTTGGCATTCCGCGCAAAAAGACCGCTCGACGCCCAGGGTAAGCATGAGGGAACCGGCTTTACGACACCCTCTTACGACTATCGTCTAATATGCTGATTTAAATAAGAAATATTCAACTTTATGCACGCCCAGCACTGTTACCTTCCCACACAACGGCGCACAAAAACGGGAGCAAAAGGGGTAACACTTCTTGCTAGAGAAAGTTCCTTAACAATTTAAAAAATGCCAACCTTCTGAAATTTATGATTTATCTAAGAGGTGGCACAGCGACTGCAATATTACTAGGTAAGAAAAACAAACTGGGCATAGCGGTAGGTCACCAACAAAAACAACATGACCTTGCCACCACCTGAGCCATAACAAATACAACAGGGCCAGGTAGAGATAGCGGTACTAATAACAACAACAGGCTTAAATCTCATGACTTGCTAGCGCAGGCAAGACAGGCGCTGAGAACAATAATAAACACAGTAAGTAGCCCGATAAGGACGCGACGTACACAGCAACTTGCATACCAACAATAACAATAGCAGTTAGGTGTACACCCCGGCGCCAATAATAATTCCCCGGGGGGAGAAAAAGTTCGCGGTTGGATTATTGTTTTGAATACGAGGCGGTCGGAACGAACGCGATCCTTACGCCTACCGACTGCGGTGCGTATTCAGAGCGATGTGCCATCATGAATAAAAACAGCAGCATGGACGCTGATTAACTGCTTTATAGGGGAGGCTCTCTTAGCCTCCCCTTTCCGTATTTGAGGATTGAGTTAGCACACGTCAGCGTCAAGTGCTTTGCAAGCTCAAAGGGGTCGGCTACACTCATCCACTGACTGTTTTTATTGAGTACTTTTTTGAAGTGCTTTATAGCGACTATGTTATGACCATTTCTTCGTACCCTGCGAGTTGAAATCATCGCATGTTTAAAGGATTTACCCGTTTCCTACACAGCCCGGGGGAGCAATTGAAAACCTTGCTCGATCCCCAAGAGAGTTCCACCACCGCCCTCTCTCCACGTCATATTCCTCGGTCCGAGCATCCTGTTTCTCGCCAGCAAATTAGCGATGCCGCACTAAAAGTGCTGTATCGGCTGAGCGGCGCAGGTTACGACGCCTATTTGGTAGGCGGATGCATTCGCGATGCGCTGCTGGGTAAGATGCCCAAAGACTTCGATGTGGCCACCAACGCCACGCCCGAACAGGTGCGCGATCTGTTTCGTAACTCGCGCCTGATCGGCCGCCGTTTTCGGATTGTCCATGTGCGCTTTGGCCGCGAGGTCATTGAAGTCACCACCTTCCGTGGCAAACCCCAAGACGAGCATAGCGATCATATTGCCCACCAGTCTGATGAAGGCTTACTGCTGCGCGACAACGTATGGGGCAATATCGAAGAGGATGCGGTGCGCCGCGACCTCACCGTGAACGCGCTCTACTACAACATCGCCGACTTCAGCATCACCGATTTTGCCAACGGCGTGCGTGACATTGAAACCCGCACGCTGCGCCTGATTGGCGACCCGGCGACGCGCTACCGTGAAGATCCGGTGCGGATGCTGCGCGCGGTACGCTTTGCGGCCAAGCTGGACTTCACCATAGACCCGGCCACCGAAGCCCCGATGTATGAACAGGCATCGCTGCTGCTACAGATTCCTCCCGCACGCTTGTTCGATGAAGTGCTCAAGCTGTTTATGTCGGGTTACGGCCTGGTTGCGTTTCGTCTGCTCAGTCATTACGGACTGTTCGGCATGCTGTTCCCCGAAGCCGAAGAAGCGATGGTCGATGCCGCCTGGGCAGAAGAGCTGATTGAGCAAGCGCTCACCAATACTGACAAGCGGATTGCTGAAGAGCGCCCGGTGACGCCTGCATTTCTGCTGGCGGCCTTCCTTTGGGCGCCGGTTAAGCACCGCATGGAAGAGCTAGAGCAAGAGGGCATGGCGGCCATTCCCGCACTCCAGGCGGCCGCTCAACAGGTGGTATCTCGCCAGTTAGAGCACACCTCGATTCCCAAGCGCTTCGGTATACCCATGCGCGAAATTTGGGAACTACAGCAGCGTCTGCCTCAACGACGCGGTAAGAAAGCCTTCCAGACCCGCGAGCACCCGCGCTTTAGGGCAGGTTACGACCTGCTACTGCTACGCGAACAGGCGGGTGAAATACCGCGTGGCTTAGGCGACTGGTGGACTGCTTTTCAGCGCGGCGATGAGCACGAACAGCGTCGCTTGCTGCAAAAAGTGGGTGGCGATCCGGCCAGCCAGGGTGATCGTCGCCGTAAAAAACGGCGAAAACCGCGCAGCCCAGATCCAGAGTAGCCAGGAATGCCGATCCAACTTGCCTATATTGGCTTAGGCAGCAATCTAGCCTCACCCGTTGAACAGGTTCGCCAGGCACTCAACGGGCTCGCTGGACTGCCGTTGAGCCGGTTAGTGATAGCATCATCGCTCTACGCCAGCCGCCCCGTTGGGCCGCAAGATCAGCCGGACTTTATAAACGCCGTGGCGGCGCTGGAAACCAGCCTCTCGCCACTGGCGCTGCTTGATCAGCTCCAAGCGTTAGAACAGCAGCACCGACGCCGCCGCCAGCGTCACTGGGGCCCACGCACGCTGGATCTTGATCTGCTAGTCTACGGCGATCAGCAAATCGAAACTCCGCGTCTATGCGTCCCACACCTACAGATGACCCAGAGAGCATTTGTGCTAGCACCGCTAGCAGAAATTGCGCCTGCACTCCTACTGCATCATAAGCCGCTTACTGCGTGGCTTGGCCAAATATCCAACCCCGGCATTCAGCGGTTAGTTGAAGATGCGCCCTCGTAAACTGTTACTTTCTTACCCAAATCTCGACAGCGCGCGCGCAATCAGGTAACAATCACGGTACCGCAGCACGCACCTACTTAAGGCTGCACTAATAATGGCCGGTCGCCAATGCAGCGCTGGCCTCACGCACACGATGAGAGCATGCCATGAAAACCGTCACCCTGAACACGCTGCAAGCCTATAAGCAGGCGGGCGAAACGTTTAGCTGCTTGACTGCTTACGATGCCTCCTTTGCCCATGCGGCAAGCCAAGCCGGTATTGACGTGCTTTTGGTCGGCGATTCGCTAGGCATGGTGCTACAGGGCCACAACAGCACCTTGCCCGTCACCATGGAAGACATCCTTTATCACACGCGCTGTGCCGCTCGCGGTAAAGGCCATAGCCTGCTGATGGTCGACCTGCCCTTTATGAGCAATATTTCAACCGAGCGCCTGTTGGAAGACGCCGCTGCGCTGATGCGCGCTGGCGCAGAGCTTGTGAAGCTTGAAGGCGAAGCGTGGATGGCCGACGGCATTCGTGAGCTGACACGTCGCGGCGTGCCGGTATGCGCGCACCTTGGCTTAACACCGCAAACCGTGCACCAGCTCGGCGGCTATAAAGTACAGGGACGAGACGCCGCTAACGCTGAGCGAATCCTCAACGATGCCAAGGTGCTGGCCGAGGCCGGCGCATCGGTCATCTTGCTTGAGTGCGTGCCCGCCAGCCTCGGCAAAGCCATCACCGACGCACTGGATGTACCGGTGATTGGCATTGGCGCAGGACCTGACACCGATGGCCAGATTCTCGTTATGCACGATGTGCTTGGCGTTACCCATGGCCGTACGCCGCGCTTTGTGAAGAACTTCATGACCGAGGCAGAGAGCATTCAAACGGCTTTCCAGCACTATCATGAGGCCGTTAAAAACCGCACCTTCCCAGCACCAGAGCATTGTTTTTAAAACATGCTTTTAAAAGCGTATTTTTAGAAGCCCGCTTAATTAGCCCCCTTTTTTGTTAATAACGCGAAACGACTATGCGCACTTTGCGAGACATTGATCAGTTACGCAGCATCCTGCGAGAGCATCGCCTACGCGGCCAGCGCATCGCTCTAGTACCCACAATGGGTAATCTGCATGCCGGCCACCTAGCGCTGATCGCCAGTGCACGAGAGCACGCCGACGTTGTGGTCACGAGCCTCTTTGTGAACCCGATGCAGTTTGGCCCAGGAGAGGATTTAGACGGCTACCCGCGGACCTTCAGCGCAGACCAAACGCAGCTGAGCGATGCAGGCTGCGACGTCCTGTTTGCGCCGACCGTCAGCTCGCTGTACCCAAACGGCTTAGATGCCCAAACGCGAGTCCATGTGCCCGTCGTGGGCGAGGGATTGTGTGGCGGCTCACGCCCCGGGCATTTTGACGGCGTTTCCACCGTAGTCAGCATGCTGTTTAATCTCGTACAGCCCGACATTGCCTGCTTTGGAGAGAAAGATTATCAGCAGCTCGCGGTGATCCGTAAAATGGTCCGCGATCTTCACATGCCGATCGACATCATCGGTGTGCCGATTGTGCGTGCTGATGATGGCTTAGCGCTCTCCTCGCGCAACGGCTACTTGAGTGAGCAAGAACGCGCAGCAGCACCGGTGCTTTATCGCACTCTGTGTTCACTGCGCGATGCCCTGGAGCGCGGCGACCCGATAGAGGCCGCCTTGCAGCAAGGCACAGCCGCGCTCAGCAACGCTGGTTTTACGCCGGACTATCTTGAACTGCGTGAGCTCATGCTCGGCCCGATCAGCGGTGCCACTCGTCACGCGATGCTGCTGGCGGCGGCCAAGCTCGGCCCGGCACGCTTAATCGACAATCTGCGCGTTGAGCTACCGGCTAGCGTCATCAACACCGCCACAAAATAAACAAATACAGGGAAATAAAGGATCTCACATGCATACCATTATGCTCAAAGCCAAGCTGCACATGGCCCGCGTCACCCACGCGGTTCTTAATTACGAAGGCTCCTGCGCTATCGACGGCGACCTGTTGGATTTAGCCGGCATTCATGAAAATGAGCAGATTCAGATTTATAACGTCGAAAATGGCGAGCGCTTCACGACCTACGCCATTCGTGGTGAGGAAGGCTCCAAACTAATCTCGATCAACGGTGCTGCTGCCCACCTGGCGGCTCCCGGCCATCGCATCATTATCTGCAGCTATGCTCACTACTCACAAGCCGAACTGGCCAGCCATCAGCCCGCGCTGGTTTACCTTCAAGAAGGTAATGACGTCAGCCACACCAGCAACATTATTCCGGTGCAGTTAGCCTAAGTAGAAGGCGCTAGACGGATTAAGCAGCGGGCACTGACGTGGCCCGCTTTTATTTGCTTATAAATGCGTATTGCCGCAACGCATACCCTTCCTCTATTCTGAAAGGACGGCTGAGAGTGTCGGCTGACAGAGTACGCCTACCGGGCATCTGGCATCAGACTGTCTGTTATTTACTCCAGGAGTCATTTTATGCAAGAAGTAGTCATTGTTGCGGCACGCCGCACCGCCGTGGGCGCATTCGGAGGCTCTCTCGCGGGCATTCCAGCCAGCGACCTTGGCGCGCTGGTGATCAAAGATATCCTCGCATCTACCGGCGTTGCCCCTGATCAAGTTGACGAAGTGCTGCTAGGCCAAGTGCTTACCGCCGGCGTAGGCCAGAACCCGGCCCGCCAAGCGGCGATTAAAGGAGGCCTGCCAGACTCGGTGCCAGCCATGACCATCAATAAAGTCTGCGGCTCAGGTCTTAAAGCGCTGCACCTAGCGGCTCAGGCCATCCGCTGTGGCGACGCTGACATCATTCTGGCTGGTGGCCAGGAGAACATGTCTGCATCACCTCACGTGCTACCCAACTCACGCACCGGACAGCGCATGGGTGACTGGAAAGCCATTGATTCTATGGTCCACGATGGTCTGTGGGATGCGTTCAATGACTATCACATGGGCATTACCGCTGAGAATTTAGCCGAAAAATACAGCATCACTCGTGAAGCGATGGATGAATTCGCGGCGTCGTCTCAGCAGAAGGCCGCAGCGGCGATCAAAGAAGGTAAGTTTAAGGGCCAGATCGTGCCGGTGGAAATTCCCCAGCGTAAAGGCGATCCGCTGGTCTTTGATACCGATGAAAACCCGCGAGAAGTCACGGCCGATAAACTTAGCGGCATGCGCCCCGCGTTTAAGAAAGACGGTACGATCACCGCTGGTAACGCGTCGGGGCTGAACGACGGTGCGGCGGTGGTTATGCTCTGCTCCGCTGAAAAAGCCAAGCAGTTAGGCCTTGAGCCGCTGGCGCGCATTGCCGCCTATGCCAACGCCGGGGTAGACCCTGCGATTATGGGCATCGGCCCGGCACCGGCCACCCGCCGCTGTTTAGAAAAAGCTGGCTGGAGCCTGGATGATCTTGATCTTATCGAGGCCAACGAAGCCTTCGCCGCCCAGGCTCTTTCCGTTAATAAAGAGCTAGGCTGGGATGTCAGCAAGGTAAATGTTAACGGTGGCGCCATTGCTATCGGCCACCCCATCGGCGCCTCCGGCTGTCGCGTGTTAGTCACACTGCTGCACGAAATGATCGCCCGCGACGCCAAGAAAGGCCTGGCAACGCTGTGTATCGGCGGCGGTCAGGGCGTGGCGCTTGCCATTGAGCGCCCTTAACGCCTGAGCATAAGCAAGCGTTTAGCTAGCCTCAAGCCCTCATCAATCGATGAGGGCTTTTTTAGCCTTGCCGTCAGCGGGTTTTTACACCCACCACCTTAGGTGGCGTACTCAACACCAGCAGTGCGCCCATCAGAAAGAATATCGATGCGACCCACATGGCAATGGGCAAGCTAGTGCCATCGACGATTCGCCCGCCCAGCATCGCTCCCAGGCCGATCGACATATTAAACGCAAAGGCCATCAACGCCGTGGCGGCTTCCGTATTCGGCGCGGTGCGTAGAATCCAGGTCTGAATACTCACCGATACACTGCCGAATACCGCCCCCCACATCATCAGCAGGATAACGCCGCTTTGCGGTTGAATGCCCAGCAATGGGAAGGCCGCGACAACCAGTAGTAGCAGACTGGGGATGGCCAGCACGGCACGATACGGGTGGCGCCCGGCAAATACGCCTGCCGCTATATTGCCCAAAATACCCGCTGCGCCGTAAAGCAGTAGCAGGCTGCCCACATGGCGCTGAGAAATACCGCTAATTTCCTGCAGGATAGGGCTAATAAAGGTATAGGCAGCGAAGTGCCCCACCACCACAAACCCCGTTGTGAGCACAGCCACCCGCACGCCGCGATTACTCAGCTGCTGCGCCAGTACGCGCAAACGCACAGGCTCTCTTGGCGGTAGTGGCGGTAGCCAGCACCAGAGCGCGATGGCCGTTAACAGGCTGAAGCCACCTAGCGCGCCAAAGGCAACCCGCCAGTTGCTAAGATCTCCCAACAGCGTGCCAAGCGGCACACCGAGTACTGACGCCGCCGCTACGCCACCAAAAATCAGCGTCATGGCTTTCGGCACCTTAGCTTCAGGCACTAGGCGTGGCGCAATGCTTCCGGCGATCGCCCAAAATCCTCCAATACTCAGCCCAACCAGCACGCGCGCGGCAAGCAGCAGCGCAAAACTGCTCGCCAGCGCCGTCAGCACACTGCCCAGCACCATCACCATCATTAGCAGCGTGAGCATGACGCGCCGATCCAAGCGCCCTACGGCAACCGGTAGTAGCGGCGCTGAAAAAGCCGCAATAACGCCGGGCACGGTCACCATTAACCCCGCCATGCCGGGCGTCACGCCCATCGCCGAGGCCACTTGAGACAATAGCCCAATAGGCAGTTGCTCAGCGGTCACCAATAAAAAAATACCGATCATCACGGCCACCACCGCCCTCCAGCGCGGCGCTTGTTCCTGCTCCATAGCGACTCTCTCTTACTGCTGCTGACAATATAGGCGTGCCCATCAAACAACACCGCCCTCGTAACCAGAGGCTACGAGGGCGGCATCAGAAACCGAACTACGATTTAGCGACCTGCATGTTAAATCGTAGTATCAGTTTCCGCTTCTTGCGCTGCGAAAGCAGTCTTCTCTTCTTCGGTGATCTCTTTCATCGACAGCTTCACGCGATTGCGGTTGTCGATATCGAGCACTTTCACGATCACGTCATCGCCTTCGTTCAAGAAGTCGCGCACGTTGTTAACACGCTCAGCAACGATCTGCGAGATGTGCACCAGACCATCGGTACCCGGCATGATGTTCACAAAGGCACCGAAGTCAGCAATACGTACGACCTTACCGTTGTAGAGCTTGCCAATTTCCGCTTCAGCGGTAATTGCCAGCACGGTATCAATGGCACGCTTCGCGGCGGCTTTGTCTTCCGCGTAAATACGCACGGTGCCATCATCATCAAGATCGATCGAGGCGCCGGTGTCTTCGCAAATTTTGCGAATCGTCGCACCGCCTTTACCAATGACATCACGGATTTTGTCAGGATCGATTTTGATCGTCGCCATGGACGGTGCGTTGTCAGAGACATCGGTGCGGCTCTGGCTGATCACGACATTCATTTGCTCAAGAATACTCAGCCGCGCAGCCAGTGCTTGCTGCAGTGCCAGCTCCATAATCTCTTCGTTGATGCCTTCGATCTTGATGTCCATCTGCAGGGCAGTAATGCCCTCTTCAGAACCGGCGACTTTAAAGTCCATATCGCCGAGGTGGTCTTCGTCACCCAGGATATCGGTCAATACTGCAAAGCCGTCAGCATCTTTCACCAAGCCCATGGCAATACCGGCTACCGGCGCTTTCAGCGGTACGCCTGCATCCATCAGGGCCAATGAAGAGCCACAGACTGAAGCCATTGAGCTTGAGCCGTTAGACTCGGTGATTTCAGATACCACGCGGATGGTATACGGGAAAACGTCAGCAGAAGGCAGCATTGCCTGAACGCCGCGGCGCGCTAAGCGGCCGTGACCGATTTCGCGACGCTTCGGACCACCCATGAAGCCAGCTTCACCAACCGAATAAGGAGGGAAGTTGTAGTGCAGCATAAAGCGGTCTTTACGCTCGCCTTCCAACGACTCAATCAGCTGAGAGTCACGCAGCGTGCCCAGCGTGGCAATGGCAATGGCCTGCGTTTCACCGCGAGTAAATACGGCCGAACCGTGAGTCTTCGGCAGCACACCCACTTCGATGGCCAGCGGGCGCACCGTTTGGTTATCACGACCGTCAATACGCGGCTCGCCCTTGACCACACGTGAGCGCACGACGCGTTTTTCAAGACCCGCGAAAGCACCTTTCACTTCATCTTTAGTAAACTTATCGTTAACAGGCTCGCCTTCAACGGCGACCAGCTGCTCAACCGCCTGATCTTTCAGCGCCGCTAGCGCATCCTGACGCTGCATTTTATCGGTAATGCGATAAGCATCGCCTACCTTGCCTTCAAACGCATCGCTCATGGCAGCTTTTAATTCCGCATTTTCTTGAGCGGCCTTCCACTCCCAGCGTGGCTTGCCTGCTTCGGCGACCAGTTCATTGATCGCCGTAATCGCGACCTGCATTTCCTGGTGGCCAAACAGCACGGCGCCGAGCATTTCATCTTCAAGCAGTTCTTTGGCTTCAGACTCAACCATCAATACGGCTTTTTCAGTACCGGCAACGACCATGTCGAGCTCAGAGGTCGCCAGCTCTTCAACCGTCGGGTTGAGGAAATAGCCCTGCTCTTCGTTAAAGCCAACGCGCGCAGCGCCAATCGGGCCTTTAAAAGGCACGCCAGAGATACTCAGCGCTGCTGAAGTACCCAGCAGTGCAGCAATATCCGGATCGTGGTTGCGATCGGTAGAAAGAACGGTACAGACGACCTGCACTTCGTTCATAAAGCCTTTAGGGAACAGCGGGCGAATGGGGCGATCAATCAGACGCGAGGTCAGCGTCTCTTTTTCAGTGGGTCGCCCTTCACGCTTGAAGAAGCCGCCAGGAATTTTACCCACCGCGTAGGTTTTCTCTTGGTAATGTACCGAGAGGGGGAAAAAGGGCTGGCTCGGGTTAGCTTCTTTTCTGGCGACCACGGTACATAGCACGACAGTGTCGTCCATAGTAACCATGACAGCGCCGCTAGCCTGGCGAGCGATACGCCCGGTTTCGAGCGTGACGGTGCTACGACCGTACTGGAATGTTTTCTTTACCGGATTCACAGCGACTTCCTTCAGCATTATCAATATCTACTTGTCTATTCGTTTAGGTCGTTTTGACTCGATACCATTCTAGGCGCTGGAACGCGATAGGGCTACCAGTTCCCTCTTTAGGCAAGCCAATACATAAAAAACGGGCAGCTCACAAGGAGCTGCCCGTTTGTCATACGGATAAAACTTTGTGGCGTACGCCACCCTTTGGAACATTGTAAGCGACCTTATTAGAACACTAACTGCAATAGAGCGGAGAGCGTATCGCCATCATCTGGCCCCCTGAAGGAGACAGAACGATTATGGGTGTCCCAGAGCGTGTAATTAAGCATCACCCGCGCCCGACTAAATAGGCTAGATATATAGGCATCACGCGTGCTGACAGAGTTGTTTAGCAGATCGTAGCCCAGCTTGTAATCAACGCACTCAGATAGAAGTGCAGGCCAGCAGTCGATGCACCCAGGCAGTAGGCATTCACTAAACAAGGCTTGGGTATTATCGCGTTAGCGGCGGTTGTACTCGGCTACCGTGTCTTCGGCGACCTGCTGCAAAAAGGCCGCCGTATCTTCGTCGATACGGCCATAGTAAGTGTAAGGATTACCGACTACCGATTTGTCATAAAACGTGGCAAACACGGTGGCAGCGGCTAGATAGCTGCCTTCTGCCGAGGGATGGCTGCCGTCGTAATCAACATGCAAGGCCAACTCTGGGCGTTGCTCGTAGGCATTTTGAAAAGCAAGTCCGACGGGAATCACCGGAGCGCCGATCTGATTACCCATAGAGGTATACAGCTCTTCGATCTTGTCGGTCATGCCGGCATCGTAACTATCATGATCTTCACTGTAGGCAGGCGTCATGTAGAGCACGGTTTCTGCCCCCGTCGCCTCAATGGCATTATGATGCCGCAGAACAGCATCACGAAATTCCTGCTGCTTCTCGTCGCTCAATGCAGCCGCGCTGTGCCCCTGTAGGACAACAACATCAAACGGGTTAGGAAACCCCAAGACCCCGGGGAACAGATAGCTTTTTACTTCGTGCTGCGATAGATAAGCGCCTGAAATGGTCACAGACTTGCTCTTGAGCTGATCAGCAGTATCCGGGTAGGCGGCTTCCGCCATACGCTTGACGTAGTTGTGCAGGCTGTTGTTGTAGTACTGGTAACTATTGCCTACGTAAAGGATTTGCTGCGGGTTTGGTGAGCCGAGGGCATTGGACTGGTTTTCGGTGTCGGCCATAGCTGAAGCTGGGATTAGCGCGGTTATCGCAAGAATGCCAATGCTGGCGAGGGGTGTTTTCATTGGTGTTATTTCCATCCACGGAGTCGTTTGTAAAATCTAGGGTGTATTACGTCCAGACACCTCAGTACCTCACAAACACTTTTGCAAACTACATTCCGTCCACTTCTTTACTTCTTTATTTCAAACAGTTAAAAATTTTGCACGCGACAAACGTCGAAAGGCCCACACCCGCCAATGGCTGGGAATCCGCACGATTAAAATCGACGTTTGTGCAGGTTTCCGCACACTGACACTGACACTCAATGACCTACCTCCCAACGCAAAACGGGCAGCTCACAAGGAGCTGCCCGTTTCTCAATCTTTGCCAGTAAAGCTTAGCGGCGAAGACCTAAACGCTGAATCAGAGACTGATAGCGTTCGAAATCTTTACGCTTTAGGTAATCCAGCAGCTTACGACGCTGGTTAACCATGCGGATCAGACCACGACGTGAGTGGTGATCCTGCTTGTTGGTCTTGAAGTGATCCTGCAGGCCATTGATGTTGGCGCTCAGCAGTGCAACCTGCACTTCAGGGGAACCGGTATCGTTATCGCCGCGGCCGTATTCGGTGACGATCTCGGCCTTCTTCTCAGCGGTTAAAGCCATCTGTATCTCCAGTAAGCAATATGCCTAAAAATGAATGGGTGAGACCACGCATATTTGCAGTCTCAATCTACTGTTTGCGACTTACAATTTGCGAATTGCAATACTCGCCTTACGTTCTTGCTCGTTCTATTTTCATCGTACTATCTTCGTCTTACCATTTTTTACGTAGACGGCGGCATCCTTGCAACGCTGTTTACGAGATAGCGACGGTACTTAACAGTCGCTTAGGCGCTACTTCCTGGGCACCTTTCACTACACCAAGGCCGATAAACGTCTCGGCATAATAAAGTCTGGCTACGTCGTCCGGGGCTAAGGCGCCGGTTTCGAGCGTAACGGGCTGGCCATAGGCCAAACGCGAATGCGCGATGTCATCTACCGTTAATGACGGTAAGTGATTGACCAACACATCCACCGGCATTAGCTCAGCTTCCAAAGCGGCCTGATCGGCCAATGCTTCTAGCGCCTCTAGTGTCCACATCGCGTCGGCTAAAAAAGGCCCTGTTTTAAGCCTTCTTAACTGGCTGATGTGCGCACCACAGCCCAACGCTTGGCCAATATCTTCAGCTAACGTGCGGATGTAAGTGCCTTTACTGCAGCTTACTTCCAGCTCAAAAGCAGTGCCGTCAAACGATAATAGGCGCGCATCATACACGCTTACACGCCGCGCTGCACGCTCTACGTGCTTGCCTTCGCGGGCCAGCTCATAAAGCTTTTTGCCCTGATGCTTGAGGGCAGAATACATGGGCGGCACTTGGTCAATCTCACCACGAAAGCGTGTCAGCACTGCTTCCACGTCATCGGTGGTTAAACTGGGTACGTCATGCTGCGCAATAATCCTGCCTTCTGCATCGCCGGTATCGGTCATCACGCCAAGCTCTACACGCGTGCGATATACCTTATCGGCTTCCAGCAAATGCGATGAAAACTTGGTAGCTTCTCCTAAGCAAATCGGCAATAAGCCGGTTGCCATCGGATCTAAGGTGCCCGTATGACCGGCTTTTTGGGCCTGAAACAAACGACGAACACGCTGCAGCGCATGATTGCTGGAAAGCCCTTTGGGCTTATCCAGCAGCAGTACGCCGTTAACCGGCAAGCCGCGACGTTGACGTGCCACTAGCGAGTTTCCTCACTTTGCTCGGTGCCGCTGTCTTGGTCACTGTCTTGATAATCGTCATCGCCATCGTCCTGATAGCGCGCGCGGTCAGTCGTCACCGCCTCATCAATTAATGAGGAGAGATGCTGACCACGAACCACGCTTTCATCGAAATGAAAGCGCAGCTCCGGAACATGACGCAGCTTGATGCGCTTAGCAATTTGGCTTCTTAGAAAACCAGCGGCACGTTTAAGTACCTGCAGATTCTCTTTAATACGCTCAGGCTCCTGCTCACCCAGTAGGGTGACATATACATCGGAGTAGCCAAGGTCGCGGCTAACGGTGACACCGCTGACCGTGACCATGCCTAAGCGCGGGTCTTTCACTTCGCGTTGAATAAGTACCGCCAGCTCCTTTTGGAGCTGGTCGGCTACCCGGTCGGTACGCTTAAATTCGCGCATGATTAGCTCCTCGTAACCTTACAGGCTACGCTCGACCTTCACTTGGTCGAAGACTTCAATCTTGTCGCCGACTTGAACATCGTTGTAGTTCTTCACGCCGATGCCACACTCCATACCGTTGCGCACTTCTTGTACATCATCTTTGAAGCGACGCAGCGATTCGAGCTCACCTTCGTAAATAACGACGTCATCACGCAGTACGCGAATCTTCTTATTACGATGCACGCTGCCTTCAATAACCATACAGCCGGCAATCGCGCCAATCTTCGGTGCACGGAACACATCGCGCACTTCAGCAATACCCACGATTTCTTCTTTCCACTCAGGTGCGAGCATACCGCTCATCGCCTGTTTGACCTCATCGATCAAGTGGTAGATGACGCTGTAGTAGCGTAGATCCAAGCCTTCACGCTCGATAATCTCACGGGCAGCGGCGTCAGCACGGACGTTAAAGCCGACAACGATGGCTTCAGACGCTAGCGCCAGGTTGGCATCGGTACCGGTGATACCACCAACACCCGAGGACACCACGGCCACTTCAACTTCTTCCGTTGAGAGCTCTTCCAAGGCACCTTTGATTGCTTCCAGTGAACCTTGAACGTCGGCTTTGAGGACGATATTGACCTTGGCCACTACGTCTTGGCCCATCTGGCTGAACATGTTCTCCAGCTTGGCCTTCTGCTGACGCGCTAGGCGCACTTCGCGGTATTTGCCCTGGCGGAAGTTAGCGACTTCACGCGCTTTCTTCTCGTCGGCCACTACCATGAAATCATCACCGGCATCCGGCGTGCCGCCCAAGCCCTGAATTTCTACCGGCATAGCCGGGCCAACCGAATCAACTTGCTGGGCAAGTTCGTTGGTCAACGCACGGACACGACCATAGTGCAGGCCTGCTAGAACGATATCACCCTTCTTGAGCGTACCGTTTTGAACCAGCACGGTAGCGACCGGACCACGACCTTTATCAAGGCGTGACTCAACTACCACACCTTTACCGGGCGCAGAAGGCACGGCTTTTAGCTCAAGCACTTCGGAGGCCAGCTGGATCGCTTCCAGCAGCTCTTCCATGCCTTCACCTGTCTTAGCAGACACGTGAACAAACTGGGTATCACCGCCCCACTCTTCAGAGATCACGCCGTGCTGGGAAAGCTCGTTTTTGATGCGGTCCAGATCAATACCCTGCTTATCGATCTTGTTCACCGCCACCACCATCGGTACTTCAGCGGCTTTAGAGTGCTCGATAGCCTCAATCGTCTGAGGCATCACGCCATCGTCCGCAGCTACGACCAGGATAACGACGTCAGTCGCCTTGGCACCGCGGGCACGCATAGCGGTAAACGCCGCGTGGCCAGGAGTATCCAGGAAGGTCACACCGCCGTGGTTATCTTCCACGTGGTAGGCACCGATGTGCTGGGTAATACCACCCGCTTCACCGGTGGCGACCTTCGCTTTACGGATATAATCCAGCAGCGAGGTTTTACCGTGGTCAACGTGACCCATGACGGTAACGACGGGCGAACGCGTAATTTCTTCGCCTTCGTAGGAGATGCCTTCCAGCATTTCCGTTTCCAGCGCGTCATCTTTCACGAGCTTCGGCGTATGGCCCATCTCTTCTACCACGATCGCTGCTGTATCTTGATCAATGGTTTGGTTGATGGTGACCGCTGCGCCCATGTTGAACATGGCTTTGATAACTTCGTTGGCCTTGATCGACATTTTGTCGGCCAATTCCGCCACGCTGATAGACTCAGGGATCGACACTTCACGCACGATCGGCTGGGTCGGCTTTTGGAAAGCATGCTTGCCATTGCCAGTCTGATTGCCACCACGGCGACCACCGCGACGCTGCTCGGCACGTTTTACTTTCTTGCCGGCGCCACCGCGTTTACGCTCTTCGCGATCGCCACGATCTTCATCGTCACGACGGCCTTTCTTCGCTGCCGCTTTCTTAGGCGGAGCAGTACGACGGTCAGTGCGGCCTTCTTTCGGCGGCGCTGGCGGCATATCTTCACCCGACGGCGCGTCGTCGATTTCAAGATTCGGCACTTCGATATCAGGCGTCGCCGGCGCTTTCGCGGCAGCAGGTGCTTTCGGCTTAGCGTCAGCGGCTTTCTTACTAGCGGCTTCTTCAGCGGTTTTAGCTGCCTGGGCTTTCTGCGCGGCGGCTTTCTCTTCAGCCTGGCGAGCATTCAACACTTTACGCTCAGCTTCGGCCTCAGCCATATCGCCTACCAGCTGGCGCGGGCCGGTGTAGCTTGGCTCGGCCGCTTTCGGCTTTTCATTTTCAGCGCTTTTAACGTAAGTTTTCTTTTTACGTACCTGCACTTCGATGGTTTTGCCGCGCTCGCCGGTATTGATGCGACTGCGTGTTTTACGCGTCAGCGTGATGCGATTTTTACCTGCTTCAGCCGTATCACTACCGCCGTGGCTTTTCTGCAAAAAACTCAGCAGCTTTTGCTTATCTTCTTCAGACACAGCATCGCTTTCAGAAGCGTGCTTCAAACCCGCTTCTTTCATTTGTTCTAATAGGCGGGGCGCATCACGGCCCACCTTTACTGCGAAATCTTTAACTGTCATATCTGACATAGTGACCCTCCTCAGCCCGAGACCTGTTTACTGTGTGTTCGAATCCGATGCGTCATCGACTTCAAACCAGGGCGCACGGGCAGTCATGATCAATGCCGCTGCGCGCGCTTCGTCCAACTCCTCGATATCGACCAGATCGTCGACAGACTGCTCGGCGAGATCTTCCATGGTAACAATGCCGCGGCTGGCCAGAATGAAGGCCAGATGGCGCTCCATGCCTTCCATTTCCAGCAGATCGGCCGCTGGCTGGGCACCGTCTAGCGCTTCTTCCGAGGCAATCGCCATCGTCAGCAGCTCGTCTTTCGCACGTGCACGTAGCTCTTCGACCAAATCTTCATCGAACTCTTCGATTTCGAGCATTTCTTCCAGCGGCACGTAGGCGACTTCTTCTAGGGTTGTGAACCCTTCTTCCACCAACAGGCGGGCAACGTCTTCATCCACTTCAAGGTGCTGGACAAAAGAGTTGACCAGGCTATCAATTTCTTGATCGCGCTTGGACTCAGCTTCCTCTTCGGTCATGACGTTGATACGCCAGCCGGTCAGTTCAGAGGCCAAACGCACGTTCTGACCGCTACGGCCAATGGCCTGGGCAAGATTATCTTGCGCCACTGCCACATCCATCGCGTGAGCGTCTTCATCTACCAGGATCGACCCAACGTCGGCCGGCGCCATGGCGTTGATCACCAATTGAGCGGGGTTGTCGTCCCAAAGCACGATATCGACACGCTCATTTTGCAGCTCAGATGAAACGGCTTGAACGCGTGAACCGCGCATGCCGACACAGGCACCCACGGGATCAATACGACGATCATTGGTCTTTACTGCAATTTTAGCGCGTGAGCCGGGGTCGCGCGCAGCGCCTTTGATCTCAATCAGCTGCTCAGCGATCTCAGGCACTTCGATTTTAAACAGTTCAATAATGAACTCAGGGCATGTGCGCGACAGCTGGAGCTGTGCACCGCGAGCCTCAGCATCTACTTTAACTAACAGCGCACGCACCCGCTCGTTCATGCGGTAGCGCTCGCCGTGAATCATTTCATTGCGTGGCAAAAATGCTTCCGCATTTTCGCCCAAATCGATGATTAGGCCATCACGAGTGGTCTTTTTAACAATACCGGCAACCAGCTCGCCTTCACGATCAGCGTACTGACGCACCACTTCTGCACGCTCAGCCTCGCGCACTTTTTGCACGATCACTTGCTTAGCGGTCTGCGCGGCAATACGGCCAAAAGACGCACTTTCGATGGTTTTTTCAACCACGTCGCCTAACTTAAGCGGCGGATCGCGCTGCTCGGCGATGGTCTCTTTAATTTCGTAATCAGGCGTTTCGAATTCATCATCTTCCACGACTGTCCAGAAGCGGAAGGTTTCGTACTCACCGGTGCGGCGATCAATATGCACGCGCACATTGGCTTCTTCTTTATCAAAACGCTTGCGTGACGCGCTCGCAAGAGCGGCTTCTACCGCTTCGAAGATGACATCACGCGGGACGCCCTTCTCATTGGAGATCGCGTCAACGACCATTAAAATTTCTTTACTCATGCGTATGCCTCGCCAGAAAACCTATCCTTATGTGCATCACCCCGGCAGCCTGCCGGCAGCGCCGCCACTCGGTCAATTGTCGAACTGCGGTACAATGTGAGCAGAATCAATACTTTCAATTGGAAAGCAGTACTCTTCGCCGTCCAGCTGTAACAGCACTTCATCTCCCTCAACACCCACCAGCAGCCCTTGATACTTGCGCCGCCCGTCAAAGGCAGTGCGCAGTTTCAGCGCGACGTGGTGACCTTGAAAGCGGGTAAACTGATCCAGGGAATACAGGGGGCGTGCCATGCCTGGCGAGGAAACTTCCAACCGGTACTCACCGGCAATGGGGTCTTCCACATCCATAACGGCACTGACTTGGCGGCTAATATCTGCGCAATTTTCCACGCTGACGCCATTCTCGCTTTCGATATAAATTACCAGCCGCGAGTTTTTGCCCTGGGAAAGATGGTCAATGCCCCATAGTTCAAAGCCCATGGCGGCAACGACAGGTTCGATCAGCGCATGAAGCGCAGCGTGTTTAGTGGCCACAGACAAAGCTCCTATAGCCGTTGAATCAGACACCTGGCCAGGAGTTATAAGAAAAGCGAGGCGACTGATTGGCGTTACTCGGAAATGTGCCTCCGGCTATCCGGACGACATCCGCTTTAAAGCACTCTTGTTCACAAAAGCGCCGGCTAACCAAAAGCTACTAACAAAAAGCCCCTTCACTGGAAGGGGCTTTTTAAAAGAAACCTTGGGTACCATCTTAACAACATGTGACGGCCAAACTTGCCAGGCCTGACTGTATTCAAATAACAACATGAGAAGACAATCTATTCTACTTACATGCTACTAGGAAATGGTAGCGGGGACCGGATTTGAACCGATGACCTTCGGGTTATGAGCCCGACGAGCTACCAGACTGCTCCACCCCGCATCAATCTAGGTCGACGATAATAGACACTTAATCTACTTACGTCAAGAACTACTTGTTCCAAGAACCACTTACTTGAAACTGTCTTTTTCGACTTGGGAGCCAATCTAAGCACTCTAAGACAAAAATAGACATTCTGAAAAGCTGACGAGTCAGCCAAACAGATGGTGCCGAAGGCGGGACTTGAACCCGCACGACCATACGGTCACTACCCCCTCAAGATAGCGTGTCTACCAATTCCACCACTTCGGCATCAGGGGAGTCTAAAGAAGCAGCTACTGCTAAGTCATCAACTACTTAGTCGCTGCTTTCCTCTAGCACTGGCGCGGTATTATCCACACCTGCAGGCCTATCGTCAAGCGTTGGTACGCTCTGCTGCTGCTCGATCAAACGTGAGTCTGGGATGCCTGCTTCCGGTGCCTGGCCAGCCTGGGTAGCAAAGTAAGCTAGCGCCATTGAGGTAACGAAAAACCCGGCAGCAAGAAGCCCTGTCGTGCGCGACAAAAAGTTACCGCTACCGCGCGAGCCGAAGACCGTTTGTGACGCACCGCCTCCGAAGGCGGCACCGGCTTCGGCACCTTTACCCTGCTGAAGCAGAATGAGTACCACTAGGGCGATCGCAATCACCACATGGATCATAAGTATTGCAACTTGCATGGCGTTATCCTGCTGACTGACAAATGGCATAAAAATCATCGATCTTAAGTGAGGCTCCGCCCACTAGACCGCCGTCTATATCCGGCTGAGCAAGCAGCTCCGCCGCATTACTTGCATTCATACTGCCGCCGTACAGCAACCGCAGCTGCTCGGCGAGCGCTTTATCAAAACCGGCCTGGTAGGCGCGAATGCCCGCCATTACGTCTTGCGCCTGCTCGGGTGTCGCCGTGCGCCCCGTGCCAATGGCCCAAACGGGTTCGTAGGCAATGACGACCTGCTTGCGCTGATCGGGCTCTAAGCGCGACATCACATGCCCGACCTGACGAAGCACGACATCCATCGTGCGCCCTGCATCGCGCTCCTCAAGAGACTCGCCCACGCAGAGAATCGGCGTAAGTTCGACGCTTAAGGCTGCCAACAGGCGGGCAAAAATCTGCTCATCGCTTTCTTTATAGAGCTGACGGCGCTCCGAATGCCCTACCAGTACATAGGACACCGCAAACTCTTTGAGCATACGACCGCTGACTTCGCCGGTATGTGCCCCCGAGTGAAGAGGGTTCAATGTTTGCGCGCCCAGTGCCAGCATTGTTCCTTCAAACGCATGACGCGCCGCATCCAAATAAGGAAACGGCGGAATAATAACGGCATCTACTTTCGCTGGCGATACGGCGGCGGAGAAGGCCTGGCCGAACTCATTGATCAACGCCACGGAACCGTTCATTTTCCAGTTACCGGCAATTAAAGGCGTACGCATCGATTGTCCTCACTCAAGGTGGAGCGAAATGGTATAGGAGCGGCCTTGTCAAGACAACCGCTGTTACAAGCACAGACTCAGTTTACGGCGTCATTAATCCAGCAAAGCCTTCACCTGAGCGGCCAGGTCGTTCGCCAATTGATCCACGTCCAGATGGGCACGCCCCTCGACCATCACACGAATCAAAGGTTCTGTACCGGAAGGCCGAAGCAATACGCGACCCTCATCGCCCAACGCTTGTTCCAATGCAGCAACCGCCTGCTGAAGCGGGGCCGACGCCATCACTTCTTTTGCGTTGGTACCGGCGGGCAAGCGCACGTTGACGAGCGCTTGCGGGACTTTTTCAAGCTCTTTTAGCAGCGTCGGCAGACTCTTTTGCTCTCGCATCATTAGCGCCAACACTTGCAGCGCCGATACGATACCGTCGCCGGTCGTTTGCACGTGGCCGCAGACAATATGCCCCGAAGATTCGCCGCCTAACTCCCAGCCGTTCGTGGCCATGCGCTCCATCACAAAGCGATCGCCGACGTTGGCACGCTCAAAGGGTATGCCCAGTTTATCTAGCGCCATGGCTAATCCGAAATTGGACATCAGGGTGCCAACAACGCCCCCTTCGAGCAAACCGCGCTCGTGGCGATCTCGAGCAATAAGATAAAGAATATCATCGCCATCAATTTCACGGCCGTCTGCGTCTACCAGCAGCAAGCGGTCTCCATCGCCATCAAACGCAATGCCTAAATCAGCACTCTGTTGAATGACCGCAGCACGCAGCGCAGCAGGATGCGTTGAACCCACCTGCTGGTTGATGTTGAGCCCGTTCGGCGAGGCGCCAATCGTCGAGACGTCGGCCCCCAGCTCACGGAAAACATTGGGTGCGATATGGTAAGTAGCGCCGTGAGCACAGTCCAACACTACTTTAAGGCCGTGCAGGCTGAGCCGGTCAGGCAGCGTCGACTTACAAAATTCAATATAGCGACCCGCGGCGTCATCAATACGCGTTGCCTTACCCAGCTGAGCGGCCTCAGCCGTGGTTAATGGCGCCTCTAGCATCGCCTCAATACGATCTTCCATTTCATCAGGCAGCTTTTTGCCCTCTGCCGAGAAGAACTTGATGCCATTGTCGTCAAAAGGATTATGCGATGCTGAAATAACAATCCCGGCATCGGCACGGAACGTGCGGGTTAGATAGGCAATACCCGGCGTCGGCATAGGCCCCAACAGCGATACATCAACTCCAGCGGCAGAAAGCCCCGCCTCAAGCGCGGATTCAAACATATAGCCAGAGATCCGCGTATCTTTGCCGATGAGTACGCGCGTTCGGCCCTTATCACGACGCAGCACCTGTCCGGCGGCCCATCCGAGCTTTAGCATAAAATCAGCGGTAATGGGCGCTTTGCCCACGGTGCCGCGAATACCATCCGTACCAAAATAGCGCCTTGTCATGCCCCAAACTCCTTACTTATAGTCTGCTCAAACGGCGGCTCGCAGCCTTCTTGCAGCACCGCCCAGGTCATATTGACTGCATCAACCGTTGCAGCGACATCATGCACGCGAAGAATATTCGCGCCCCGCTCCACCGCCATCGCCGCCAGCGCCACGCCACCAAACAGACGCTCTTCTACCGGGCGACCCAATACCTTGCCAATCATGCTTTTGCGCGACATACCCACCAGCAGCGGAAGCTCCAGAGCACGAAGAGTATCCATATGCTTTAACAAGCGCAGATTGTGCTCAACGGTCTTTCCAAAACCAAAACCAGGGTCGATTAACAGCCTATTCCGACGCAGGCCGGCCGCCTCACATTCGGCCACCCGCCGCGCCAAATACTCGGCCACCTCGACCTCCACAGGCTGCTGATAATTCGGCGCCTGCTGCATATCCTGAGGCTCGCCCTGGCGATGCATCAAACACACCGGCAAGCCACTACCCATCGCCGCCAGCAGCGCGCCCTCGCGCTCTAACGCACGTACGTCATTAATCATCCCAGCGCCCAGCCCACTCGCCTCGCGCATCACGGCCGGGCAGCTAGTATCCACTGAGACCAGCGCATCCAACTCGCGAACCAAGCGCTCTACCACCGGCGCCACTCTATCCAGCTCCTCCTGGGAGCTAATCGCTAGAGCGCCGGGGCGCGTCGACTCGCCACCGACATCAATGATCGCCGCTCCTTCTGCCAGCATCTGCTCGGCATGCCGTAACGCATCATCTAGCGCTACGTGCTGCCCACCATCGGAAAAAGAGTCCGGCGTCACGTTTAATATACCCATCACACGCGGGAAGGATAAATCCAGCCGATGACGCCCGCAACGCAGCTGTAAATCACCGCCAGCGACGCGCTGAGGATATGTGTCCAAAGTTGATTTCATGCTACAGCCTAGTCAATAAAAGAAACGTGGCAGTCGTATGTGCATAGCATAACAAAAAAGGCGCCCCTTGACGGGGCGCCTTTTGGCTCATTCTACGCTACCACTATGGCCCTGCCGGACCGCCCAACGGGTCTGAGGGGCGACGGCGCGGCGTATCGTCGTCATCCTCTTCAGCGTCGCTATCAGGCGGGCCAGAAGCAACGTCGTCACCCGTCGGAACGTTAGGCTTTTCACCGCTGACAGGCGTGCCGCCACCAGGTGAGTCGCCGTCATTCCAGCCTTCCGGCGGACGCGGATCGCGGCCTTCCATGATGTCCTTCAACTGAGAAGCATCGATGGTCTCGTACTTCATCAGCGCTTCAGCCATCGCATCAAGCTTATCGCGATTATCGGCCAAAATTTGACGTGCCTGCTCGTAACAGTCATCAATAATCTTGCGAACTTCTTTATCAAGGCGTGTGGTGGTATCGCCAGACTTCATCTTACTGCCACCCTGACCCGGGCCGCCGAGGAACTGATGCGACTCGTCCTCGTCATACATGATCGGCCCCATAGCGTCCGACAGACCCCACTTAGCGACCATATTATGGGCCAGCTCGGTCGCGCGCTTGATGTCGTTAGAAGCGCCGGTCGTCACGCCGTTCGGGCCCAGCGTCATCTCTTCGGCAATACGGCCACCGAATAGCGAGCAGATTTGCCCCAAAATCTGTTGGCGTGAAAGGCTGTAGCGATCCTCCTCAGGCAGGAACATCGTCACGCCCAGCGCTCGGCCACGAGGAATAATCGTCACCTTGTAAACCGGATCATGAGACGGCACAACCAAACCAATAATGGCGTGACCAGACTCGTGGTAAGCCGTATTAAGCTTCTCTTTATCGGTCATGACCATCGATTTGCGCTCAGCGCCCATCATGATCTTGTCCTTGGCCAGCTCCAGCTCTTCCATGCTGACAACACGCTTGTTACGGCGCGCGGCAAACAGCGCAGACTCGTTGACTAGGTTAGCCAAGTCGGCCCCGGAGAAGCCCGGCGTACCGCGAGCAATCAGCTGCGGCTTAACGTCTTCGGCAAGCGGCACTTTGCGCAGGTGAACGCCCAAAATGTGCTCACGACCACGAATATCTGGCAAGCCCACGGTTACCTGACGGTCAAAACGGCCTGGACGCATCAGCGCAGGATCAAGCACGTCCGGACGGTTGGTGGCCGCAATCACGATGATGCCTTCGTTAGCCTCAAAGCCATCCATCTCGACCAGCAGCTGGTTCAACGTCTGCTCACGCTCGTCGTTACCACCGCCCATACCGGTACCGCGCGAACGGCCCACGGCATCGATTTCATCGATAAAGATAATGCATGGTGCTTGCTTCTTAGCCTGCTCGAACATGTCGCGCACACGAGACGCACCCACGCCGACGAACATTTCAACAAAGTCAGAGCCTGAGATAGAGAAGAACGGCACTTTGGCTTCGCCGGCAATCGACTTTGCCAGCAGCGTTTTACCGGTACCCGGCGGCCCCACCATCAGCACGCCGCGCGGAATCATACCGCCCAGGCGCTGAAACTTAGTTGGATCACGCAGAAAGTCGACCAGCTCTTCTACTTCTTCTTTAGCTTCATCACAACCCGCCACGTCGGCAAAGGTCGTTTTAATCTGATCCTGGGAGAGCAGCTTAGCTTTCGATTTACCAAAGCTCATTGGGCCGCCTTTACCACCGCCGGCTCCACCCTGCATTTGGCGCATAAAGAACATGAAAATGCCCAAAATCAGCAGAATCGGGAAGCTCGCGATCAGCAGACGCGTCCAGATGCTTTGCTGCTCTGGCGCCTTACCCACGACCGTGACGTTATTGCTTAGCAGGTCGTCCATTAGCTTAGGATCTTCCGCCGAAGGGCGAATCGTCTGAAACTGAGAGCCGTCCGTACGCTCACCGTTGATGGTGTAACCATCAATCGTCACGCTACGCACCTGCTGGTTTTGCACCTGCTGCACAAATTGGGAATAATTTGTGCTTTGCGGTGCGCTTTCCGTACTGAAATTATTGAACACTGTCAGTAAGACGGCCGCGATGACCAACCACAGAATCAGGTTCTTCGCCATATCATTCAAGGGGCTACCCTCATTACAAGAATCCGTCAGTTAAACCCTGATGCCAAATAAACGCAGCCGCTAAGGCCGCACATCAGCATCAAGTACTCAACCATTGCCAAAGCGTGTTCTGCCTCGGGCCATCTGTGTCACGCGCATTGGCTGCGTCTAATGTGACACGCGTTGCATTTGCCTATCAGGCAATTGCGCTAATAAATCTTGGCTATGAACCACGCAGCCACTTGCCCCTGTTATAAGAATCGTCACAAGGCCAGTTAACGGCGAAAACCTTCTGCCAGAAAATACACCTCACGAGAGCGTGCCCGCGACGCATCTGGCTTTCTAGTCACCACTTTGCTGAAGCTTCCGCGCAGCTCCTTCAAGTAGGCGTCAAACCCCTCACCTTGGAATACCTTTGCTAAAAACCGACCACCGGGTGACAGTGTTTCGCGCGCCAGCTCTAACGCCAGCTCCACTAAATATATCCCCTGGGGCTGATCAATCGCAGCCATTCCACTCATATTGGGGGCCATGTCAGACATCACAAGGTCTACACGACGATTATCAAGGCGTTTTAGTATCGCTTCAAGCACCGCCTCTTCTGTGAAATCGCCCTGGATAAAGTCTACACCGGCCAGGGCATCCATCTCCAGAATATCGGAGGCGATAACAACACCCTCAGGCCCTACTTTCTCCGCAGCGATCTGGCTCCACCCACCGGGCGCAGCGCCCAGATCGATCACCGTCATGCCGGGGCGAAGTAGCTTATCCTTTTCATCCAACTCAAGCAGCTTGTAGCTAGCGCGAGAACGATACCCGTCTTGCCAGCTCTGCTTGACGTACTGGTCGTCGAAATGCTCCTTCTTCCAGTTATTACTGGTCTTGCTTACCGAATGCTTACGACTTGGGGGCTTTTGCTGCATGTGAAAATCTAACACTAGAATAAGAGAGGGGCGCGTTTACGCGATCGCTTTCACTCGATGGCGTTTCACCGTAAGATGGTGCGTTAAGCGCTAACCGGGATACCGCAAGATACCATGAGCTTGTCACAGGCACAAAAGAAAGCATTTCGTAGCATTGGCCACCACCTTAACCCTGTGGTCACCGTTTCTGAGAACGGCGTCTCCGAAAATTTGCTCGCAGAACTTAACCGCGCGCTCACCGATCACGAACTGATCAAAGTGAAGCTCGCTCTTCCTGAACGTGATGAACGTGCTGCTATGATAGCCGAATTAATCACCAACAGCCGTGCTGACCTTGTGCAAACCATTGGTAAAATGGCTCTGCTTTATCGCAGGAACCCACAGGTAAATCCGAAGCTGTCTAATGTTACCCGCTTTGAGAATCACCACGGCCGCTACTAATCGCTAAACGGGCTGCGCATTAAATTGACGCGCCGCCTGCTATGTTCGTAACGACTTAGCACGCAAAAAATAGCACGTAACGGCATATCAAACGCCCCTCAGCGCACTCGTTCGCTGAGGGGCGTTTTTTATTAAATATATTCGACGCTACCGACTTCGTACTCGACATCGCCACCCGGTGTTCTAACCACCACAATATCGCCTTCTTCTTTGCCGATCAGGGCACGAGCAATAGGGGATGTCACCGAGATACGTCCGGATTTAATATCCGCCTCGTCTTCACCAACGATCCGGTAAGTGACTTCTGCATCGGTGTCTAGATTCTGCATCGACACGGTAACGCCAAAAATGACCTTGCCAGTTTTTGGTAACTTAGCGACATCAATCACTTGGGCGACGGAGAGCTTGCCTTCAATCTCCTGAATACGCCCTTCGATAAATCCTTGCTGCTCGCGAGCGGCATGGTACTCGGCGTTTTCTTTCAAATCGCCGTGCTCACGCGCTTCAGCGATGGCCGCGATTACCTGGGGGCGAGCTTCGGTTTTCAGATGATCAAGCTCTTCACGAAGGCTTCTTTCCCCCGCAACTGTCATCGGGACCTTGTTCATTTATTTGCTCCTGCATGCAGATCCTGAAGGCGCCGCACCGTAATTTCCCTACCGTACTCAAGCGCCATGCAAACAGCATTAGCGCCCGCCAAGGTGGTCGCATAGGGCACCTTGCGCGAGAGAGCAGTACGGCGAATGACCGAAGAGTCGTTAATCGCCTGACGACCTTCAGTAGTGTTCACGATGTAGGCAATTTCGTCGTTCTTGAGCAGATCGACGATATGGGGACGACCTTCGTAGACTTTGTTGACGTGCTCCACGGCAAGCCCAGCAGCTTCCAAAGCAGCCGCTGTTCCGCGTGTTGCGCATAGTGTAAAACCTAATGCTAACAGAGAACGCCCGACTTCGATAATCCCCGTCTTGTCCGGCTCGCGCACGGAAAGGAAGGCTTTACGCGAACCGTCAAGCGCAGGAATCGCCTCACCCGCGCCTAACTGCGCTTTGAAGAACGCCTCAGCGAAGGTATCACCAGAGCCCATAACCTCGCCGGTTGATTTCATTTCTGGCGATAAAATCGGATCCACGCCCTGAAACTTATTGAACGGGAAGACCGCTTCTTTCACGCTATAAAAATGCGGGATTATTTCGCGCTCAAAGCCCTGCTCCGCCAGCGTTTTACCCGCCATACAGCGAGCGGCAATCTGTGCCAGCGAAATACCGATGCATTTAGACACAAAAGGTACGGTACGCGAGGCACGCGGATTCACTTCGATCACGTAAATCTCGCCATCCTGCCAAGCCAGCTGAACGTTCATTAAACCCTTAACACCCAGCTCAACGGCCATTTGCTTCACCTGGTCGCGCATTTCGTCCTGCACATCGGCAGGCAGCGAGTAAGGCGGCAGAGCACAGGCCGAATCACCAGAGTGAACGCCCGCCTGCTCGACGTGCTGCATAATGCCGCCAATCACAACCTGCTGGCCATCTGACACCGCATCGATATCGATCTCGATCGCCGCACTCAGGAAGTGATCCAGCAGTACCGGCGAGTCGTTAGAGACCTTCACCGCGTGGGTCATGTAGTTTTCAAGCTCAGAGGCGTCGTAAACGATCTCCATGGCGCGGCCGCCAAGCACGTAGCTTGGGCGCACCACTAGCGGATAACCAATCACCTCGGCTTTATCAAACGCTTCTGCAAAGCTACGCGCTGTCGCATTAGGCGGCTGCTTCAGACCAAGCTTATCGATCATCACCTGGAAGCGTTCGCGGTCTTCTGCACGGTCGATGGCGTCCGGGGTGGTACCGATGATCGGTACGCCAGCGGCTTCCAGCTCACGGGCAAGTTTCAGCGGCGTCTGGCCGCCAAACTGCACGATAACGCCGACCGGCTTCTCTTTATCTGCAATTTCGAGCACGTCTTCCAGCGTCACCGGCTCAAAATAGAGACGATCAGAGGTGTCGTAATCGGTAGACACCGTTTCTGGGTTGCAGTTGACCATGATGGTTTCATAACCGTCGTCACGCATGGCGATAGCGGCGTGTACACAGCAGTAGTCAAACTCAATACCCTGACCGATACGGTTGGGCCCACCGCCCAGCACCATAATTTTCTGACGATCAGTCACATCCGCCTCGCACTCCTCTTCATAGGTGGAGTACATATAGGCGGTGTCCGATGCGAACTCAGCGGCACAGGTATCAACGCGCTTGTAAACAGGGCGAATACCGGCAGCCTGACGCGTTTGACGAAAGTCTTTTTCGCTCACGCTCAACAGTTTTGCCAGACGCGCATCGCCAAAGCCTTTTCGCTTAAGCTGATAAAGCTCGCGGGCAGAAAGATCGGGCAGCGAGCGCTTAGCAACGGCATTTTCAGTGAGAACTAAATCTTCAAGCTGCACCAAGAACCAAGGGTCGATATTGGTCAGTGCAAAGACCTCATCAACGCTCATCCCTGAGCGCATGGCGTCGGCCACGTAGAAAATACGCTCGGCACCGGCGGCCTGCAGCTCGCCCTGAATAATCGCCATGTTGTCAGGCGTGAAGTCAGTAATGATCGGATCCAGGCCATCGTTGCCGGTTTCCAGGCCACGCAATGCTTTTTGCAGCGACTCCTGGAAGGTGCGGCCAATTGCCATCACCTCGCCCACTGACTTCATCTGCGTGGTTAAACGATCATTGGCCTGCGGGAATTTTTCAAAGGTGAAGCGCGGAATTTTAGTAACCACGTAGTCGATCGACGGCTCAAAGGACGCCGGCGTACGGCCACCGGTAATATCGTTTTGCAGCTCGTCCAGCGTGTAGCCAATCGCCAACTTAGCGGCGATTTTCGCGATCGGGAAGCCGGTCGCCTTAGAGGCCAGCGCCGAGGAGCGAGACACCCGCGGGTTCATCTCGATAACAACCAGGCGACCAGTCTTCGGGTCCATGCCGAACTGCACGTTGGAGCCACCAGTTTCTACGCCAATCTCGCGCAGTACGGCCAGGCTGGCGTCGCGCATGATCTGATATTCTTTATCGGTCAGCGTTTGCGCAGGCGCTACGGTAATGGAGTCACCGGTGTGCACGCCCATCGGGTCGAAGTTTTCGATCGCGCAGACGATGATGCAGTTGTCGTTTTTATCGCGCACAACTTCCATTTCATACTCTTTCCAACCCAGCAGCGACTCATCAATGAGCAGCTCGTGGTTGTTCGAAAGCTCAAAACCGCGCGTACAGATTTCTTCAAACTCTTCTTTGTTGTACGCCACACCGCCGCCGGAGCCGCCCATGGTGTAGGAAGGGCGAATAATACTTGGAAAGCCCAGCTCAGCCTGAATCTCCCAGGCTTCACTCATACTGTGCGCGACTTTGGCCTTGGGGCATTCCAGGCCGATACGCTTCATCGCCTGGTCAAACAGGTCGCGATCTTCGGCCATATTGATCGCGTCGGCGTTAGCACCGATCATTTCAACGCCGTATTTTGCGAGCACGCCATGGTGGTCTAATTCCAGCGCACAGTTAAGCGCCGTCTGACCGCCCATGGTGGGCAAGATAGCCTGCGGGCGCTCGGCTTCGATGATTTTTTCCACCGTCTGCCAGGTAATCGGCTCAATGTAGGTGGCGTCAGCCATCGCCGGGTCGGTCATGATGGTCGCGGGATTGGAGTTAACCAAAATAACGCGGTAACCCTCCTCGCGCAGCGCTTTACACGCCTGAGCGCCGGAGTAGTCAAATTCGCAGGCCTGGCCGATAACAATCGGGCCAGCGCCAATGATTAAAATACTGTTGATGTCGGTACGCTTAGGCATAACGGTTCCCACAAAAAATGATGACGATGAGCGACAAAAGACGGCGATAAAGTGATGCGACAGCGAGGCAAAAGCATTTTGCGTTAGCGACGCGCCTGCATCATGGCCACAAAGCGATCAAACAGCGGCGCGACGTCTCGCGGACCGGGGCTCGCCTCTGGGTGGCCCTGAAAGCTGAACGCTGCTCGGTCAGTGCGCTCTATGCCTTGCAGGGTGCCGTCGAACAACGAACGATGCGTTGCCCGCAAATTGGCAGGCAGGGTTGTTTCATCTGCCGCAAAGCCGTGATTTTGACTGGTAATCATCACCTTGCCAGTGTCCAGGTCTTGCACCGGATGGTTAGCGCCGTGGTGGCCATGGCTCATCTTGAGCGTTTTCGCACCGGAGGCGAGCGCCAGCAGCTGATGGCCCAGGCAGATCCCAAACAGTGGGATATCGGCTTCCAACACCTCTTGAATGGCTTTAATGGCGTAATCGCAGGGCTCTGGGTCGCCCGGGCCGTTGGCCAAAAAGACGCCATCAGGGTTCATGGCCAGCACGTCAGCAGCGCTCGTTTGCGCCGGCACCACGGTAAGCCGACAGCCACGCGCAGCCAGCATGCGCAGGATGTTGAATTTAACGCCATAATCAAACGCCACCACGTGGTAAGGGCGCTCGCCTTGCGTGGTATCGGCATAGCCTTGGCCCAGCGTCCACTCGCCTTCTGTCCACTCATAGGGGGCTTTGCACGACACCTCTTTAGCTAGATCCATTCCCTTCAGGCCAGGAAATGCCTTGGCAGCGTCTAGTGCCCTCGCTACGGCGCCATCGCCTTCGGCGTCAGCACCCGCCAAAATCGCCCCGTTCTGGGCACCTTTATCGCGCAGAATGCGCGTTAGGCGGCGAGTATCAATATCGGCAATGCCCAATACATTCTGACTTTTCAGATAGTCCGACAGCGACTGCTCAGAGCGAAAGCTGCTGACCATTAACGGCAAATCGCGAATCACCAAGCCCGCCGCCGCAATCGACCCAGACTCAATGTCTTCGGCATTAATGCCGGTATTGCCGATATGAGGATAGGTGAGCGTAACGATTTGGCGGGTGTAGGAAGGGTCAGTGAGGATTTCTTGGTAGCCGGTCATGGCCGTATTGAACACCACCTCACCGCTTGTTAGTCCATCCGCGCCAATGGCGATTCCATGGAAAACGCTACCATCTTCCAGAGCCAATATTGCGGGTTTGCTCAATGCGGTGTTATTCAAAACAAGATCCTCCCATGCTGGTGGGAGCCTGTTGGGCGCAGGCTCAGCAATTTCTGCATTAAAACTTCTTTGAAATAAGGGCCGTAAAAAAGCGGGACGAAGCCGATAAAAAGAATCGGTTTCATCCCGCTTGTTGTTCGATGCCCTTTCAGAGCCGCTTACTTAACGTAAATATGAAAGCGGACTCGGGCAGGCTTTGGGCTGGCCAACGCAACAAGCGCGCCGTCTGAGTTCTCTTAGCCACCCGGCCAAAATTTTTGAAATGTTACAGGAATTTTGGGCCTAAGACTACCCCTTAATCATAGAACGCCTAGCGAAGGGGCTTTGCTAAAAACGGCGGCAATGCCTTAAGCCAGCCCCAACACATCCTGCATATCGTAATGGCCGTTCTCTTTATCCGCGATCCAGCGGGCAGCGCGTACCGCGCCTTTGGCAAAGGTCATGCGGCTGGAGGCCTTGTGGGTAATTTCAATACGCTCGCCTTCGGTGGCGAACATCACCGTGTGCTCGCCGACAATATCGCCTGCGCGCACGGTGGCAAAGCCGATTTCTTTGTCGGTGCGCGGGCCGCACTGGCCAACTCGCTCGAACACCCCGTGTTCTTTCAGATTACGCCCAAGGCTCGCGGCGATGACTTCGCCCATTTTGATCGCAGTGCCTGATGGGGCATCGACCTTATGGCGATGATGCGACTCAATCACTTCAATATCATAGCCTTCATCGCCCAGCGCCCTAGCAGCGGTTTCGAGCAGCTTTAGGGTAAGATTGACGCCGACGCTCATATTGGGCGCAAACACCATGGGCACGCGATCGCGGTAGCTATCCAGCGTTGCCAGCTCATCATCGCTCATCCCCGTAGTGCCAATCACAATGCGCTTGCCGTGGTCGGCGCAGAATGCCAAATTGGCTAGCGTGACCTGGGGCGTCGTGAAATCAATGAGCACATCAAAGTCATCGACAATCGATTCAAGTGAATCGACCGCAACGACGCCGCGCTTACCCACACCGGCAAGCTCACCAATATCAGCACCCTTCAAGGAACTGCCTTGCGCTACAACGCCGCCTGCCAGCGTCGCATCCGCCTCTAGCTCTATCGCATTTACCAGCGTGCGGCCCATTCGGCCAGCTACGCCTACAATGGCAATTCGGGTCATGCGGACTCCTGTGCTACGACTTAACGAGTAAATGTTTAAAAAAAGCGCTCACTATTGGCCGCGATTATAGCAGACGCACGCAGGCTCTTTGACTCGCTCAGTTCTCCCACACAACGACTATCTCTTCATCGCCCGCCATACGGATTAGATGACGCTCAACCACGCCTTCAAGCTCATCCAGGTGCTCCTCTTCCAACGCTTCAATGGCGATCAATAACGTCCCGGACTCCGCGCGCATTAAGCAGGTGCCCGTCGCAAACGTGACCTTGCCTTGCTGGTCATCTTGCTCAACGTCCAGCTTATGCGCCCAGTGTTTACATAAGCGGTTGATCAAACGCTCGGCCGACGCGGTTTCAATCTTTGCACGAGATAAAGGCATAGCACTGCTCCATTTTGTAAGTACTCACACGCTTCAAGCCGCTCTAACATTAGCATTATGGATGGAAAAACGCCGTGCCTTCACGGCAATTTATGCGGCGAAACCATCACAGATAGACAAAAAATCACACCCCACAAAAAACAATGAGAATCAGTTATAATATAATTTGCATCTCTAATGCGATCAGATCACGATAACGCGCCAGAAAAGCCTCTTCACTGTTTATCTGTCGCGTGACTTACCAACATCGATTCGTTAATTAACCCCAATTTTTATCAACACCGACCACCGAGAAAAAAATGCTCAGCTTTCAGCGCTTAAAATTCCTGCTTGGCACTCTCATTACGTCTGGCTTCTGCGCCACGGCGATGGCTGATGACATCACCATTACCGATATCGCCGGCCGCCAAGTCACCCTAGACGCCCCTGCAGAGCGCGTTATTTTAGGCGAGGGGCGGCAAATTTATCTGCTGGGACTGCTCGAGCCAGAAGCCCCCTTTGCCCATGTCGTCGGTTGGCGCGAGGATTTCTCTCAGGCAGACCCAGACAACTACGCCCGCTATCTCGAGCGCTTCCCGGAAATTGAAGCGATCCCCACCTTTGGCGGCTTTAAAGACGGCACCTTCGATGTGGAGCAGGCAGCCTCTCTTAACCCCGACGTAGTACTGATGAATATCGAAGCGAAAGCGGCCACAGAGGACGCCGCTTACGATGAAAAACTGGCACAGCTGGGCATTCCTATTATCTATGTAGACTTTCGTGAAGATCCGCTGGCAAACACTATTGCGTCCATGCGTATCATCGGCCAGATCATGGACGATGAAGCGGCGGCCAACGCCTTCATCGAGTTTGCCGAGACCCAGCTGGCGCGCGTCACTGATGTGATTGCCGAGGCAAATCCCGATCGCCCAAGCGTCTTTATCGACCGCGCCGGCGGCTACTCCGATGAGTGCTGCATGAGCTTTGGGCCTGCCAACTTTGGCGAATATGTCACCCTCGCTGGCGGCACCAATATTGCCGAGGGCATTATTCCCGCCAGCTTCGGCAACCTTAACCCGGAGCAAATCATTGCCGCCAATCCTGACCATGTCGTTGTTACCGGCGGCAACTGGGATGCCTACGTACCTGGCGGCGACTGGGTGGGCGTCGGGCCTGGCTCAGATATGCAACAGGCTCACGCCAAGCTGGAAGCGCTTACCGAGCGCACCGCAATGACCGGCATTAAGGCCGTTGAATCTGGCAACTTCCACGCTATTTGGCACCAGTTTTACAACAGCCCTTACTACTTCGTGGCGATACAGCAATTAGCCAAGTGGCTACACCCCGAGCTATTTGAAGACCTGGACCCGGAAGCCACTATGGAAGAACTGCACGAACGCTTCCTGCCCATCGACTATGAGCCCGGCTACTGGATATCGCTCCATGACGACTGATACGAGGATAACGGAAACGGAGGTAACAGAGCGCCTTTCACAGGGGCGCGCCTTTTACCATAGCCAGGTTTTCCGCCGCCAACTGATCTTGGCTGCACTGGTGTTAGCGCTGTTTTTTAGCCTCTGCGTTGACCTGGCCCTCGGCCCCGCCCGCTACAGCCTGGGCGAAGTCATCGCGGCACTATTCACGCCGGGCAGCGTTAGCCAGCAGGCGCGGGTGATTGTCTGGGAAATCCGCATGCCGGTAGCACTGATGGCTCTGGTGGTAGGCGCCAGCCTGTCAGTTGCCGGGGCGCAGATGCAGACCATTCTGAGCAACCCGCTCGCTAGCCCGTTTACCCTGGGAATTTCCGCCGGGGCTAGTTTTGGCGCCGCGCTGGGCCTCGCTTTTGGGGTGGCTATTGTGCCCGCCGCCATTGAGTTTGTGGTGCCTATCAACGCCTTCGTGATGGCCATGTTTACCGCGTTTTTAATTCATGCCTTAAGCCTAAAGCGCGGCGTGACGGTAGAGACGATTGTGCTGCTCGGCATCGCCATGGTGTTTATCTTTAACTCTTTGATGGCACTGATTCAGTTCTTTGCCAGCCAGGAGGCGGTATCCGCGGTGGTATTCTGGACCATGGGCAGCTTGACCAAAGCCACCTGGCCCAAGTTCTGGATCGCCCTCAGCATTCTCGCTTTGTCGATGCCGCTGCTTGCCCGGCACGGCTGGGCACTGACCGCTATGCGCCTGGGCGATGCCAAAGCCGAGAGCATGGGCGTCAACCCGCGCGCGCTGCGCTTAGAAGTGCTGGTGCTGGTGTCGCTACTCGCTGCTATCGCGGTAGCGTTTGTCGGCACCATCGGGTTTATTGGCTTGGTGGGCCCGCATATTGCGCGCATTTTGCTGGGTGAAGATCAGCGCTTCTTCCTGCCCGGTTCGGCGCTGTGCGGCGCGCTCATCCTTTCGGTGGGCTCGGTTATCTCCAAGATCATTATCCCCGGCACCATCATCCCCATTGGCATTATCACTTCGCTAGTGGGCATTCCCTTCTTTCTATTTCTAGTGCTTAACCACAAGAAGGCCTCATGGTAACGCTACAACTGAGCCGCGTATCCGCCCGCTATGGGCGACGCCCTATTTTGCAAGAGATCACCACGCCCTGCTTTCAAGGCGGGCAAATTGTGGCGCTGCTGGGCCCCAATGCGGCGGGTAAATCGACGCTTTTTAGGCGCATTTTAGGGCTCTTGAAAGGCGAAGGCGAGGTGACAATTAGCGGCACCAGCGCCGAGCGGCCGGTGGGCTATATGCCCCAAGACACGGGCGCTAAAGCGGTACTCACGGTATACGAATCGGTGCTTTTGGCGCGCATGCAGGGGCGTGGATTAAAAGTGCAGCCTGAGGATTTAGCCCAGGTGGATCGCGCACTGGACGAGCTAGCGATTGCGGCCCTTGGCGAGCGCGATATTGGCGACCTTAGCGGCGGCCAGCGCCAGTTGGTCAGCGCCGCCCAAGCGCTGGTGCAAGAGCCGGAGATTCTGATGCTGGATGAGCCCACTTCGGCACTCGACCTTAACCGGCAAATTAGTCTGTTGACGGTGCTGCGCCGGCTGGCCGACGAGCGCCAGATGCTGATTCTGGTGGCACTCCACGACCTGGGGCATGCGCTACGCTTCGCCGACGCGGCTATGCTGCTGGAAAATGGTCGCCTGATTGCCTGCGGCCCCACCGCTGAAGTGATTACGCCAGCGCTGTTGCAGCAAGTATATAAAGTCACGGCCCGAATTGAACCGTGCTCGAAAGGCCAGCCGCAGCTTATCGTCGAAGCAGCCATTTAGCCGTCAACCTAAGCCGCCGCCCTTCCATCGCCGCTAGCGCTACCCCGCTTAACATCAGCGGTAGCGCTATCAAAAAGCCGCTGGATACCGGCGTTGAGAACAGCACCCAGTCGGCGAGCACAGGCCACACCAGGGCAATATATTCAAAAGGCGCCAACCGCGACGCCTCGGCATAGCGCAGCGCTAATGTCATCGCGATATGGGCAGCGCCGCCAAACAGGCCCGACAGCACTAACAGCACAAATTCCACCCGCGTCAATGCGGCCCACCCCAACGGAAGCGTGGCAAGCCCAGCCAGCGTCGCGACCACAATAAAGTAGAATGCAATCGAAGCCGCACTTTCGGTTCGCGAAATTCGCCGGACGGTTAATAGCGCTCCCGCCGTTAACAGCGCACCGAGCGCGCCTAACGCATATCCGGTCGCCTGCCCACCCCCGGCGCTTGCATTCAGCCCAGGCAGGATAAGCACCGCCACCCCGGCAAGTGCTAACGCCACGCCCCCCATACGATAGAGCGAGAACCGTTCACCCAGTAGCAGCACGCCACCTAACGCCATAAAGACCGGCGTAAGCTGGGCCAGCAGCGTCGCCTCAGCCACGGGCAGTAGCGCAACGGCGGCGAAAGAGGCAAACATTGCCGCCGCCCCCAACCCTGAACGCAGTGCATGGCCGAGTGGGCGGCGCGTGGCCAGCCCCCGGGGAAATTCCCGCCGCAGCATGAGAAAAATCACCACGGGGAGTAATGCAAACAGCGAGCGGAAAAATACCGACTGCCCTACCGGCACGTCATCACTCACGGCTTTAATGCACACCAGCATTCCCGTGAACAGCATGCCTGAGAGAATCCTCAGCCAGATGCCCAGAGAAACTTTATCTTGAAGATTATCCATGACGCGTAGCATTTCCTAAACAGCAAAAACCCCCGGACGAACCGAGGGTTTTTGAACCAGATACCTAGCGTAGACCCATCATCTCAGATTAGGGCTTCATATCTTCGAAGAAGCTTTTCACGCTATCGAAGAAGCCGCTTTTCTTAGGTGAATGGCTATGTCGGTTGCTGCCGTCGAAACTCTCTTGAAGCTGGCGCAGTAAATCACGCTGCTCATCGTTGAGTTTCACCGGTGTTTCCACGACCACTTTGCACAGCAGGTCGCCAGCGACGCCGCCACGTACCGGCTTAACGCCTTTACCGCGCAAGCGGAAAAGCTTTCCGGTTTGAGTCTCAGGCGGAATCTTCAGCTTCACACGACCATTGAGCGTCGGCACTTCAAGCTCGCCGCCTAGCGCAGCATCAACAAAGTTGATCGGCACTTCGCACTGTAGGTGCTTACCGTCACGTTGGAAGATATGGTGCGGCTTAATCGATACCTGAACGTAAAGATCGCCTGGCGGCCCACCGTTGACGCCGCTTTCGCCTTCGCTGTTTAAACGAATGCGGTCGCCGGTATCTACGCCGGGCGGAATCTTAACGGAGAGTGTCCGCGTTTCACGCACGCGCCCTTCGCTATTACATTTATGGCAGGGCACCTTGATGTGCTGACCAGAGCCGTGACACGTCGGGCACGTTTGCTGCACGGCAAAGAAGCCCTGCTGCATGCGCACCTGGCCGTGGCCATGACAGGTAGGGCACGTATCTTTAGAAGAACCGGGCTCAGCGCCACCGCCATCACAGCGATCACATTCAATATGACGCGGCACGCGAATATCGACCGTGGTGCCAGCCACCGCGCTTTCCAGGTCCAGCTCTAGGTTGTAGCGTAGGTCTGAACCGCGAGCAGGTGCGTTCGGGCCACGGCGACGACCACCGCCACCACCAAAGATATCGCCAAACACATCGCCAAAGATATCGCTGAAATCGCCGGCACCCGCACCCGCGCCGCCGAAACCGCCGCCCTGACCGTCAACGCCCGCATGGCCGAACTGGTCATAAGCAGCGCGCTTTTCGCCATCGCTGAGCACTTCATAGGCTTCAGACACCTCGCGGAATTTCTCTGCTGAGGTGTTATCGTCCGGATTTCTATCAGGGTGGAATTTTTGCGCCAGACGGCGATAGGCCTGCTTGATCTGTTTCTGATCGGCCCCTTTTTCAACACCCAGGACTTCGTAATAATCGCGTTTGGACATAGGCCCTACGCCTCCTGGTTAGCTGCGCATTTCACTGCGCCTTTTAACACACATTTAACGACGCGCGTCTTGGCTGCGGAAACAGCAACGCGGGAGTAGGCTCCCGCGTCACCGCACTGCTTGTCAGAAAGACGTTACTTACGGCTTTTTCTGATCGTCGTTAACTTCTTCATACTCGGCATCAACGACATCATCTTCCGGCTTGGTGCTGGCATTTTCAGCGCCTTCACCGCCCTCTTGCTGCGCCGCTTCTGCCTGCTCGGCGTACATCTTCTGAGCTAGCTGGCCAGAGGCTTCGGTCAGCGCATCCAGCTTCTTCTGAATGTTATCGACATCGTCGCCTTTGACGGCTTCTTCCAGCTCAGTGATAGCGGTCTCGATGGCCTGCTTCTCGTCATCAGTCGCTTTATCACCAGCTTCTTCCAACGTTTTGCGCGTGGCGTGAATCATGCCATCAGCCTGGTTGCGCAGCTGCACTAGCGTTTCGAACTTTTTGTCCTCTTCCGCGTGTGCTTCAGCGTCGCGCACCATTTGCTCGACTTCTTCATCTGACAAGCCGCTAGAGGCCTTGATAATGATGGACTGCTCTTTACCCGTCGCCTTGTCTTTCGCCGACACGTTGAGGATACCGTTAGCATCCAAGTCAAAAGCGACTTCGATCTGCGGCACGCCGCGCGGTGCAGGCGGAATGTCGGCAAGGTCAAAACGACCCAGCGATTTGTTCTGCGAGACCTGTTTACGCTCACCCTGCACGGCGTGAATAGTCACCGCCGTTTGGTTGTCATCCGCGGTCGAGAAGGTTTGCGTCTTCTTGGTCGGGATAGTGGTGTTCTTATCGATCAGCGGCGTCATTACGCCACCCAGGGTTTCGATACCCAGGGTCAGCGGCGTCACGTCAAGCAGCAGTACATCTTTAACGTCGCCGCCCAATACGCCGCCCTGAATCGCTGCACCTACGGCAACCGCTTCGTCAGGGTTAACGTCTTTGCGGGCTTCTTTACCAAAGAAGTCAGCGGCTTTCTTCTGCACCATCGGCATACGCGTCTGGCCACCGACCAAGATGACCTCGTCGATTTCAGAAGCGGACAAACCAGCGTCTTTCAGCGCCATTTTGCACGGCTCAAGCGAACGCTGAACCAGATCTTCTACCAGCGACTCAAGCTTAGCGCGTGTCACTTTAACGTTAAGGTGTTTCGGGCCGGTGTTATCAGCCGTGATGTACGGCAGGTTGACGTCGGTATGTTGCGCGCTAGACAGCTCAATTTTAGCTTTCTCAGCCGCTTCTTTCAGGCGCTGCATAGCGAGGTTGTCGCCGGAAAGATTAATACCGCTATCCGCTTTGAACTGGTCAACCAAGTAGTTAATCAGCGCCAAGTCGAAATCTTCGCCGCCCAGGAAGGTGTCGCCGTTGGTGGCCAACACTTCAAACTGAGTTTCGCCGTCAACATCAGCAATTTCGATGATAGAAATATCGAAAGTACCGCCACCCAGGTCATAAACCGCGATGGTTTTGTCGCCGCGCGATTTGTCCATACCGTAGGCCAGTGCGGCAGCGGTCGGCTCGTTGATAATGCGCTTAACGTCTAGACCCGCGATGCGGCCGGCATCTTTAGTCGCCTGGCGCTGGCTGTCGTTAAAGTAGGCCGGTACGGTAATAACCGCTTCGGTCACTGCTTCGCCCAGGTAGTCTTCGGCGGTCTTTTTCATTTTCTTCAGCACTTCCGCACTAACCTGCGGGGGTGCCATTTTTTTGCCTTTTACTTCAACCCACGCATCACCGTTGTCTGCTTCGGCGATTTTGTAAGGCACCATTTTGATGTCTTTCTGGACAACGTCGTCTTTAAAACGACGGCCAATCAGACGCTTAATGGCGTACAGCGTATTTTCTGGGTTGGTAACTGCTTGACGCTTGGCGGCCTGACCGACCAGCGTTTCACCATCGTCGGTATAGGCGATGATAGAAGGCGTAGTACGGCCGCCTTCAGCATTTTCAATAACTTTAGCGCTGTCACCATCAAGCACGGCCACACAAGAGTTGGTGGTGCCCAGGTCGATACCAATAATACGTCCCATAGCAATAACCTCGAATTTGGTAGTTATAAACAAAAAATTAAAACATAACTGCGGGTTTCCCCGCGGGGTTGCCCTATATCTGGGGGCCGCCGCTAGTTTTTCAAGGGGTTTTTTTCACACCTTGTGTCGCCAATTGCTTAATTGGCTTTCTGGCTCACGATGACCATCGCCGGGCGCACAAGGCGTCCGTTAAGCAAATAACCCTTCTGCATGACATCCATCACGGTATTAGGATCAAGCTCCGGATTGGGCACCATGGCCATCGCCTCATGCATCTGAGGGTCGAAAGGCTCGCCATGGGGCTCAATGCTCTCAACGCCAAACTTATTGAGCGCATCCAGCTGCATTCTTAACGTCATGGACACGCCTTCACGGTGCACATCAGATGCACCTTCTTCCATGTTTTCCAGCGCTTTCTCAAGGCTATCCACCACTGGCAGCAGCTCTTTGACAAATTTTTCGAGCGCGAACTTGCGGGCTTTGTCGGCTTCTTGCTCGGCACGACGACGAACGTTTTGCGCTTCGGCAGCGGCGCGCAGCGCCTGGTCTTTAGCCTCGGCTAAGCTTTGCTCTAGCTCATCGACCTTAGCGGCTAGCATTTCAGCTTCAGGGTTATCAAGACTGCCGTCTAACGGCTCTTCGTCGTTAATCAGCCCTTCCAGCTCGCCTTCCAGCAAGCGCTCTTCGGCGGCTTTTTCAGCCGCCTGTTCAGCGCCGTCTGCTTCATGCTCGTGGCGGTTCAGTTCGTCATCCAATGGAGTTTGCGGTTCTTTCGCCATGTTGTGCTCCTAAAAAGTAAGGCGCTTCTACACCGAGTTGCGCGCAAAGAGACAAGTTCATAATTAGCTATGCACGCTATATGGGGGCCATAAACGCCATCTCAAGAGGTGCATTGAAGTGAGTTATTAACTACTGTATAAATCAACAACTATTGGATAAGTATCCAGCTTCTGCGCCATACCGCCTCAGGAGGCGTCATGCTCACTCAGCTAGCTATTCAAGATTTCGCCATTGTCGATCACTTAGAGCTCGACTTAACCGGTGGCATGACTGCCATTACCGGGGAAACCGGGGCGGGCAAATCGATTCTCTTAGGCGCCCTCGGGCTGTGCCTGGGCGAACGTGCCGATGCTGGCAGCGTGCGCCACGGACGCGAACGCACCGACCTCTCTGCACGCTTTGACATTCAGCACCTGCCCGCCGCCATTGAGTGGCTAACCACACGCGACCTCCCTTCTGACGAGTGCTTGCTGCGTCGCGTTGTGACCGCCAGCGGTCGCTCCAAAGCATGGATCAATGGTCATCCCGCCACTATCTCGGATCTAAAATCGCTCGGCGAGCAGCTTATCCAAATACACGGACAGCACGCTCACCATGCGCTAATGCGCGAAGAGACGCATCTGGCTTTGCTGGATGATTATGCCGGATTAAATAGCGCAACCTCTCAATTAGCGGAGACGTTTCGTGAGTGGCGCAACGCGCGCCGCCAGCTTAAAAAACTCAGCGAAAAAGGCAGTGAAGTAGAGGCCAAACGCCAGCTACTGCGCTATCAAGTTGAAGAGCTCGACCAGCTGGCGTTAGCGGAAGGTGAGCTGGCAACCTTAGAAGAAGAGCAGCACACGCTCGCCCATGCCGAAGAAACCCTGCGCGAAACGCAATTTGCCGCCGACTGCTGCGCCGGTGATGAAAGCGGCGCGCTGTCATTGTTAAATCAAGCCTTCGCACATTTAAGCGCGCTGCCAGGCAGCGACAAAGGCACCTTGGCCAATACGCTCGCCATGCTCAGCGACGCGCGTATTCAGGTAGAAGAAGCGTCTAGCGAGCTAAATCGCCTCGCCAGCACCACCGAGCTAGACCCTGAACGGCTCGTCTGGGTCGAGGAAAGAATGACCGACGTCCATCGGATTGCCCGCAAACACCATGTTGCCCCTGAAGAGCTCTGCGCCCTGCATGCTGATTTACAGCGAGACGTTGCACAGCTCAATGAAGGTGGCAATGATCTTGAAGCCCTAAGCGCTCAAGTCGTCGAATATCGTGAGCGCTATCGCCTAGAAGCCAAGAAAATTAGCGATAGCCGTCAAAAAGCCGCGCTTCGCCTGGGCAAAGAGGTCCAGCAGCAGCTGGGCTACTTAGCCATGGGCAAAGCGCGCTTTGAAGTAGACGTCATTGCGAAAGACGCGCCCAGCCCAGAAGGCCTGGACCGCGTGCAGTTTTTGATCAGCGCCAACCCAGGCCAGCCCGCGAGACCGCTTACCAAAGTGGCCTCCGGTGGTGAGCTATCGCGGATTAGCTTGGCGATCCAAGTGGTTGCCGCAACGCACTCAACCGTGCCTAGCCTAGTGTTTGATGAAGTAGACGTAGGAATTTCGGGCGCCACCGCAGAAATTGTGGGTCAACTGCTGCGCAAGCTAGGCCAAAACGGCCAGGTAATGACTGTTACTCACCTGCCCCAGGTGGCGGCACAGGCGCATCAACACTTGCATATCGAAAAGCAGGCAAAACGCGACACCACTCTCACTCAAATGGCACTGCTCGATGAACGCGGCCGTATCAGCGAGCTAGCGCGCATGCTTGGCGGTGTCACGCTCTCTGATCAAACGCTCGCACACGCCCGCGAGATGCTTCACGCCAGCCAGCGTCCGCCGCACTAATTTTTTAAACCGGACGCATTTTTCAACATTAGCGCGACGCTTTACACAAACAATCTGCACAAACAATCTACACAAACAAGAAAGCGCCCTGCCTACTTGGCGAATTCCATGCTTAGGGAATTCGACCAAATAGGCAGGGCGCTTGTGCTTTCTCTTCACAAACAGATCCGACCTACGAATATTATTTTCTATTCGTCGGGCCACTGTCCTGGCGCGTTACGTCAGACCCGCGCGGGCGAACATAAAGCACCAGCGCATGATCTACTAACTCGTAGCCATGCTCTTCGGCAATCTCTTGCTGACGACGCTCAATGATTTCATCTACAAATTCAATGATTTCGCCGCTTTCAAGGCACACCATATGATCATGATGGTCCTCTTGAGTCATCTCAAATACCGCGTGGCCTCCGTCAAAATTATGACGAATAACCAAGCCCGCCGACTCAAATTGAGTCAATACGCGGTACACGGTTGCCAAGCCAACGTCTTCGCCCGCATCAATCAGTGTTTTGTACACTTCTTCAGCGCTGAGGTGGTGTTGGCCCGAAACATTTTCGAGAATTTGAAGTATCTTGACGCGCGGCAGGGTCACTTTCAGACCGGCTTTGCGTAATTCATGGTTCTGATCGGCCATGGTCGCTCTTCGCAGTAACAGGTTAGGTCGGGTATGATCAACCGAAACCACGATAGTGAAGAACAGGCCCAAATGCAAAAATTGACTCGAATCATCACACTTTCCGTCGCCCTTACCGTTGTTAGTGGCTGCAGCTACGTCGGCGTTTACAAGCGCGACATCCCCCAAGGCAACCTGGTCACCCAAGAGATGGTCAGCCAGCTTCAGCCGGGCATGACCCAAGAACAGGTAGTTTATGTGATGGGCAGACCCTTGCTGGAAGCGCCCTTCGACGCTAACCAATGGGACTATGTATACCGCGTAGACAAAGCCTATGGCGATGTCGAGCAGCGCCGCGTCACCCTTGCTTTCGATCCACAGGGCCGTCTAGCAAACATTGAGCAAGAAGGTGATTTGTCCAAAAAGCTGCCAATAGACGTGGAAAGCAACATGGGGCCCGCAACCGAAGGGTCTAACCCCATGCTTATGCAGCCTGATGAAAGCACGCCAAACGTAGCCCCCATAAGCACGCAGCCCGCCTCACCGCTTTGATGCGGGGATAGCGCCCTGGTCGCTCGCTTGGCGCTTTGCGCGCTCTAGGCGAGCCGCCTTAGGGTCGATCGCCAGTGGCCGATATACCTCGACCCGATCGCCCTCACGCAGGGCTTGGCTTTCGGGGCTGCGCAGCGCTTTACCGAAAATACCCAGCGGCGCTTGTGCGAACGTGTCGCTGGGCAGCTCGGGAAACAGCGCGGGCAAATCGGCACGCTCAACGGCTTGGCGCGCAGTGGTTCCCTCAGGCACCCGTAGAGCCACCAGGCGCTGCTTGTGCGGCAAGGCATAGGCTACTTCAACCGTGAGCGTTTCAGCGGCCATATAGCTCGTTAGCGCGCTTGGTGAAGGCATCAACGAGCTGCCCCGCTATTTGTTGAAAGATCTTTCCAAAGGCCATGCCTAAAAACCGGTTGGCAAATTCGAATTCCATTTCCAGGCTGACTTTACAGGCGCCCTCCCCCATAGGAGTAAACATCCAGCGACCTTTGAGCTGCTTAAACGGTCCTTTTACTAGCGACATTTCTATCCGCTCAGGCTCGAAAAGATCATTACGGGTGGTAATCGTTTGTTCAACACCGGCGCGACCAAGGGTCATTTCGCCGATGAGATGCACATCATCATGCTCTACCAGACGCGCTTGACGGCACCCTGGTAAAAACTCAGGGTAGCGCTCAAAGTCGTTGACTAGATCGAACATTTTCTGGGGGGTGTGCCGCACTAAGGCGGAACGATTGACGGTTGGCATTGACCTCTCCGCTGACTTCACAGTGCCCAAAGCGTATCATGGGAAATATTTTTCAGATCTTAAATGGTATCACGCCTCCCCCAATAACGAAGGGGATGCCACTGACAGATTAAATATGAGGTTCCATGGCCACTAAGAAAGGTAAAAGCAAAGTATCTGGCAGCGGCGTTATCGCCCAGAACAAGAAGGCGCGGTTTGAATACCATATCGACGAGACCTTCGAGGCAGGATTAGTGCTGGCTGGTTGGGAAGTCAAAAGCCTGCGCGCAGGAAAAGCCCAGCTCACCGACACCTACATCTTGGTGCGTAACGGCGAAGCGTTCCTATTGGGTAGCCATTTCATGCCGCTCAATACCACCAGCACTCACGAAATTGCTGACCCAACGCGTACCCGCAAACTGCTGCTGCATCGCAAAGAGATTGCCAAAATCTTTTCGATCACCCAGGACAAAGGCCACACCTGCGTGCCCTTAAAGCTTTACTGGACACGTAACAAGGTGAAGTGCGAACTGGCGCTCGTGACTGGTAAACAGCTGCACGACAAGCGCGCCACTGAAAAAGATCGCGACTGGAATCGTCAAAAAGGGCGAATCATGCGGGAACATACCAAGGCATAACTGGTCAATTGGAAGTGAGCACGTTAGAATGCTCACCTGTAATAAGGGGGCGACATGGTTTCGACGCCGGTGACAACCCTTGCGGTGCATGCCGAGAGCGTGATGTATCTCGTAAATCCCACATCACGAAAAAATAGTCGCAAATGACGAAAACTACGCTCAAGGCGCGCTAGCAGCTTAAACTGTTAGCTTCTTGTCTGGCCCCAAGGTGATGTGCCTATTCATCTCTGCGGGGATATGAGCCAAAGCTGATAGGACCGCGGCTGGTGGTGTCTTCTCGCCAACCGTTAAACTTTAGAAGGCTCGCGTTGCTGAATCCTGACCGTCGGAGTCAGTCGCGCTAAACTAAATGACGGAATCTAAGCATGTAGAGCCAATAGGCGCGTGCTGGCGGACGCGGGTTCAATTCCCGCCGCCTCCACCAGACACTCCTTCGACAAAAGCACCCTCGGGTGCTTTTTTTGTGCCTGTAGTTTGGGCATACAGAATAAAATGTAGACAAGCCGCGACCCTGACAATCCTGTCAAGCGACAGTGTGCCACTGAGTTAGCGCGCATTCTGGACAGGCCTGCGCACCTCAGAACTAATGGCCCTTGGGTGGGGATATCGACTGGCGACAAAAACGGCTACAAGCCTCCTTCACCCAGACACCCAGATGAGAGGCAGCAACTACCAAGACCACCGCCAGCACCCGCACAAGATCGACCTATTCCCGCGCGCCTGAGGCCTTGAAAAAAGACCCTCACACCAGCGGCCTCGTGTTAATTAACCCACGCACCGGCGAGCCGCAGACAGGCGGCTACAAGACGATACGCAAAACGCTATGGACCCACGTACTAAAGCGCCGGCGTCCGGCACCGGCGCCCCTACCAAACCCACCACACCTACTCAAGCATGATGGTCAGTGCAGGCGGGGCGCTAGCATGGGCATCTAAGCAGATGGGGCATGCTAGTGTGGTGACTACTGCAAGGATCTATGCAGGGTGGATACCCACCGCTACCAGCCAAGCTGGAATGCTAGCTACGGCAGCCTATTACGGAGTAAAATGAAAGGTAATATAGATGATACAAGCTGTATAAATACACAACATAAGGGAACCAATTACATTGTGCAGACGTAACATATACAGACAGCACCTAAGAATTAACGTAACTTATTTCGCATAACGTTCATTTTTGATGTAAAGTCTTTTTACACGGTCTGTGTAGCTTGAGTACCCGAAATGGTAGAAACTCGTTACGCAAATAGGTGTCGTAGCTGACGTAGATCAGCGTAACTTTAGAAGTTACCTATATCACTAAGGAGTCGTAATCATGAAAACCCTACCCAATTGCACAGCGTCTATCGCAAAAATTCTCGACGAAAATGATGGGCTGTAACATGCCATCATGCGTCTAATCAATTAGCTAAGCTAACAAGGAGGTGCCTCGGCACCTCCTTTTCGTTTCACAGAACCTTGCTTGGATATTTAAAGTGCCAGAATGGTTTAGCAATTTCATTGATTGGTTCACCGCAGCAAGGCTACAAGCAATCCTTACTGCTGTTGGGATAGCCATAGCTACTGCTTCAGTTATAAGCGTCAAAGCCACCGCAAAAAAAAAGCAAACCGCTGAATACTTAATGGAGCTACGCACTGACGCGCGCCTAGAAAAATGCATACAGCGATTGCGCCAATTGGATAGCTGTGAAAATACTAATATGCTCACTCTAGGCCTTGAAAACAAAGCTGATGATCAGGACGCTCAGGATTTACGCTACCTCCTTAACCATTTTGAAAGGCTTAGCGTTGGCATCCAGGAAAAGATCTATGATGAGAGAATGGTCAAAAAATCTCAATATTCAACGTTTGTAAAGACTTACGAACGTTCACAGCAGTTTATTAGAGGTGTACGCAAGACTTCACCTACGGCCTATCAAGAATTCGAATGGCTTAGTTTAAGATGGCAAAAAGCCCCCTTAAAAAGTAGAAATAAGTTATCGCCAGTCAACAGTTAGGCAAAAAATAGGTTAAGACATTAATATATAAGGAAAAAGTTAGGTTTCAATTCCCTCCACCTCCTACCTTAATTCAGATGCTTCCACATTGGTCTGAATGACACTGAAAAGCCCGCCCCGTGAACTGCCCCCCCATACAGCATTGCGCAGCTTGTATGCCTGTATGCATGCTTTGCGATATTGTGAGCCAGAGGCATTACAAGCATGCAACGCTCCCAGATTAAGCGCCGCCCGCTGGCTGACACCGGGGGTACGCAATACAACAACCCAACCCAACATAACCAACGGCGCAACCTGGCCATGCCCGGCAAGCTGCTGGCGTTACTGTAATTTTGTCACGGTTTAATGCAGATAATTGAGCAGCTTGGGCACTGCACTACCAGGGGCATGCAGCGATGCGGCAACAGACAGGGCACAAAATCTGCGGCTTGTTGGCCAGCCAGCACGAAGCGCCACAGCCCTTTTATTGCCAAACAAGGGCTTTATAAAATTGTCTTGGGAGCTTGATGCCACCATTGTAGCTTTTAAGCTACAATGAGCCGATGATAGAGCTTACGCACTACCTGACCGCTGACGGTCATGACCCATTCCAGGCATGGTTGAGCGCCGTAAAAGCTAAAGACAGAATGGCCGCAATGCGAGTGTTGACACGCCTTAACCGACTAGCCGCAGGCAATGCAGGCGATGCCAAAGCGGTGGGCGATGGTGTGCTAGAGCTACGGATTGATTACGGGCCGGGCTACCGCGTTTATTACGCCAAGGTAGGCCGCCGTATGGTGATGTTATTAGCCGGGGGAACCAAGAAACGCCAGCAAGCCGACATAGAGCAAGCCAAGGCGTTTTTAATCGACCACCGAAGGAGAGCACGGACATGAAAAGCCACGATACTGCTGTTGTCGATATGCTGCGCGACGATCCCAATATGGCGCTGGACTATTTGCGCATCGCCTTTGATGAACTGGACGAAGAGGGAGGCGAATCGGCCTTTCTCATGGCGCTACGCCATGTTGTTGAAGCCCAAGGTGGTGTGGCCGCTATTGCGGAACGTGCCAAGGTGTCACGCGAAAGCTTGTACCGGGCACTATCCCCTAAGGGCAATCCAACGTTACGAACGATGACCGCCGTTATCAAAGCAACAGGCATTCACTTTCACGACCTGACGCACCATAACCCAGAGCCAATAGCAGGATAAAAGGCGGCCACTCATTGAGAAAAACTCTTCTCAATGCCGTACTTGGGCTCAAAGCACGGGTTAAACATAGTAGCGCCCTAAAGAAGGGGCATAATTGGGGGCACTTTTGAAACCGTATAACTTTGCACGGAACGCCGCCTCCACCAGACACTCCTTCAACAAAGCACCCTCGGGTGCTTTTGTCGCTTCTGAGAATCATCATCCACCACGCTGAAGCACTCACTCAGTGCGAGCAGCTTAGATCCCCTTCCTCGCAACTAGCGTACTCATGCAGCCTTTCTATGCGTGCCGCAGTCACCTTTTCAAGGCATCCATTGCGTACCATCGGCTGTGCGCTACCACCCTCAACGGCGCTGCTTTCAAATGCGCACTCAGCGTCGCGGAAACCAATCCATGCTCGCTGCGCAGTCCTCAGCTTTTCTAACGCGGGCGCATTATCTTTCAGCTGGCTAACAAGCATCTGGTAGGACTCATTCAGCTCCGTATCGGCTGCTCCATAGGCTTGCGCCGAGCACTCGGTCATTTCCAGCTGCGTGGTAGGGCTCTCGCACCCTTCGCTGGCCGTCGCGAAACCGCTTGCGATCAATAAGCCCATACCAAGAAAGAGTGGCGATAAACGCATAGTGATACCCCTTATGTCTGATCATAAATAAAATGAATGCTAGCCAAGTCAAGGCATCGACCTCAGCACTTTATCAATTCTAATCTTAGAGGAGCGGCATTGCAGAATGGAAAAGAAATTATTTTTAGATACACACAAACGCATCGGGCCCCACCGAAGTGGGGCCCGATTATCGAATCTAAAAGATTCGAACACTTACATAATCACTAGCTAGCTAGGATTAAGAAAGCAGCTTGATGTTTGAAGCTTGAAGGCCTTTCTGACCCTGGGTAACGTCAAAAGAAACGTTAGCACCTTCTGGAAGGGTTTTGAAGCCATCAGACTGAATTTCAGAAAAATGAGCAAAAACGTCGTCACTGCCGTCAGACGGAGCAATGAAACCAAAACCTTTAGAATCGTTGAACCACTTAACTGTGCCAGTTGCCATGTTATAAATCCTTTTCGCAATTTGCGAATTGTAAAAATCCTGGTATTACCCAGATAAATAGTGAGTAGAACAAGGAATACAATTACAGACTACCGAAAGAATTCGAATGTTTCTGGAACCATGCTGCTTGCTAACTTACTGCGCATACCTTGCCACGGATATCCAGCTAGGTCAAAGCCTTTCAGCTTTTTCTTTCTGACGACAGCAGCAAAAAAGAGCAAAGACATAAAAATAGCAGTAATCTTGCCAGTGAGCCGGGCACTATTAATCCGATCGCCTAGCGCGTTTTACTGACCCGACGAACCCCGCGTCATTCGCGGTCGGGGAGGTACTCAGGAAGAGGTCTTGAACATGCTATATGGACTTAGTTTGTTAGCAGGCATTGTGCTACTTACCCTAGGAGGGGAATCGCTTATTCGCGGCGCGGTGGCAGGCGCTAGAAGAGTGGGTGTCTCGCCCTTACTGACAGGGCTTGTCGTGGTGGGCTTTGGCACCTCGGCGCCTGAGCTGGTCGTTTCTATCCATGCCGCTATGAACCAGCAGCCGGACATTGCTATTGGCAACATAGTAGGCAGTAACATTGGCAATATTTTATTGATTTTAGGGTTGTGCGCGGTGATCTGCCCGATGGTCGTGCAGCCTTTGGCGCTGCGCCGTGATGGGCTGGTCGTTGTTTTGGCCAGCCTGCTGTTTATAGCGCTTTCGTTTAGCGGGGCATTAGGGCGCGTTGATGCCGGGATTTTTCTTGCCGGCCTCGTCTGCTATCTCGTTTGGGCCTACGTAAGCGAAAGCCGCCAGCATGTTCCGGCGACCGAGATGCATACCTCCGAAGCGGAGGAAATGACGAAGCTGCCCACCACCGGCTGGATGATGGCCCTAGCGCTGATTGTCGGCTTAGGCATGCTGATTGGTGGCTCGCAGTTACTCCTTTATGGCGCCATTGGTTTGGCCCAGGCCATGGGGATTTCTGAGGCGGTGATCGGCCTAACCATCGTCGCCGTGGGTACTTCGCTACCGGAAATGGCGGTATCCGTGATTGCAGCGCTACGGCGTCATGCCGACGTTGCCGTTGGGAATATTCTTGGCAGCAACATTTTCAACCTGCTTGGTATCTTAGGTATCTCAGCGTTCTTACAGCCGCTTACACTGGCGCCGCGCGTGGCGATGTTCGATCAGTGGGTCATGCTGGGCGCTGCAGGCCTGTTGGTACTGTTTTTGTATACCGGCATGCGCCTATCCCGCTGGGAAGGCGCTGCCCTACTGGCAGGCTATGCCGCTTATTTAGCGCTAAGCTTTACTATCTTCTAAGGGCATCTGCTCGCTGATTGCACTGAGCCAAAAGCACCCTGTGCTTTTGGCTTATTCATTTAAGCAACTTTTCACAGAGAACTATTAACGTGCGAATCGCGACGCTAGGGCCGAGTGGTAACAATCACGAACTGATTGCCAAACGCTATCTTAAGATGCGCTGCTCAGACGCGGGTAGCGTGGTTCTTTTTACGCAGTTTGAAGACGCATTCCAAGCGCTTATGACGGGGCAAGCAAGCCACGTACTGCAATGCACCGCCCATGCGGCGCACAGCGATTGCGTCGGCCGCTACATGCACCGAGCCTATCCCGTGGACACCTTTATTGCCGGCAGTAAACCCCTGGCGCTGCTAGCACAGCGCGCTATTGCTCAGCCCGCCCACGTCGCGCTGCAGCCAGCAACGCGCTATTACGCAGATTTAAGTAGCTATCCAGCCATCATTGAGACGCCTACTACCGTCGCGGTAGCAGAAGGTTTGTTGGACGGCCGCTTTGAAGCAGGCATCTGTGCCGAAGAAGTACTAGCGCTGGCACCTGAGCAACTGCGTATTGTGCAGTTACTTGGCCCTGCGCTAGATACCTGGGTGATGTTTGCGAATAGCCCCCTGCCCGCCTCTTCACCGCTGCGGCTAGATCACAAAGATGGTGATGATTCCCGCTGCGACTAACGCCACGCGATGCCACACCGCTTTGCGTGCGATAACGCCAAACGAAATGGCCGTTAACCCAATCGCCACTTTCAGCGCGTAAAGCAGGGCGCCCGAAGGGTTAAAGGCTAGCTGGATGATCTCTGGATTGGCGACCATCGCCAACGGAATGATATACAGCCCAATACCCAGCGCCATCGCCTTAAACGCCACTTTGAGCCAGTTCTCGCCCACCATGCCTGCGGCAATAAACACGCCCCCGCACACCGGCGGCGTAATGGTTGAGAGCAGCGCATACCAAAACACGAAAAGATGCGCCAAGAGCGGCTCTAAACCCAAAGAGGTGAGCGCAGGCCCGGCAACCGAAACACAAATTACGTAGGCCGCCGTGGTCGGCACTTCCATGCCCAGAATCAAACACGCCAACGCCGTCAAAAGCAGCGCCGGCCACAGGGCGTCGTTGGAGAGCGACAAAATACCCGAGGTAATTTTAACGCCTAACCCCGTCAGCGACAGTACTCCAACTACCAGCGACGCACACAGAATAATGGCGCCTATCACCGCGATCTGACGTCCGGCGGTAACCGCCGCTTCCGCTAAGCGATGCGCAAAATCAGGCAGCGAAAAGCGTAGTTTGACATTGAACAACAGCAGCGCAACACCTGCAAAAATCGCGATACTGGCCGCGTACTGCGGGGTATAGCCACCGTGAAAAATGCGCTCTAACAGCAGTACAAACGGTATCGCGAAAAACAGTGAGGTAATCAGCACCTCTTTGGCATGGGGCCGTTCACTCTCAGCGACTGGCTGTAAATCATGCCGAGTCGCATACGCATTAATGCCCACCCAAACGGTCAGAAAATACAGCACCGCCGGCAGCATGGCTGCGGCCATAATCTGCGTGTAGGGCGTACCCGTAAGTTCCACCATCACAAATGCACCCGCGCCCATCAGCGGTGGCATAATCTGCCCGCCGGAAGAGGCAACCGCTTCCACCGCACCGGCCAGCGAACGTGGATAACGTAAACGCACCATCGAAGGAATGGTGATCGCACCGGTCGAGGCCACGTTGGCCGAGGCTGAACCAGAGATGGACCCCATCAATGCCGATGAAATCACCGCCACTTTGGCAGCTCCGCCCGTTAGGCGGCCCGCCACGGCGCTGGCTAAATTCATAAAGCCCTGCCCAGCTTCACCCGCATTGAGCACAGCGCCAAAAATCACAAAAATGGCGACAACGCTGACGCTCACGCCGGTTAATGACCCCCACAGCCCGCCTTCGGCAATGGTCAGCGTGCCGACCATGCTCTGCAGCGGCATACCTGGGTGCCCAAAGGCACCGGGCACATACTGGCCAAAGGCTCCGTACATCAGTGCCAGCAAGGCCACTAGCGGCAGCGGCCAGCCAATCGCCCGGCGGGCAGCCTCAAGCGCCAGCGCGATTAAAAACACACCTATCGCCATCTGTAGATGCGTATCGATAAAGCCATACTGGTTGGCCAACGCCGCTTCGTTAAAGGCGATATAGCTGCACGCCGCAATGCCCAGCAGTGTTAAAAGCCAACCGCTGGTGCGCTGAGCCGGCGTTTTCGCCATAAAGATCAACACCCACGGCAACAGCAGCGCCATGTGCAGCGGCCGGCTCACCAGCGCAGGCGTTAAGCCGTAAAAAATCAGCCCTAGGTGGAACACAACGCTGACCGCACCAAGCGCTATCCAGCCAGATGCTATAGCGTTGTCCGCTGCGGAGGGCGTCGCTGCTTGCGACGAAAAGGAAAAACGCATGCCAAGTTGCCTATTAATACAGCACTGCCACGGCACAAGCGCCGTGGCAGTGGAAAGAGGAACGAAAGGGTCTATCGAAAAGGGCTATCAAACAGCGTTAGCGCAGGGCATCCGGTATATCGATACCCGCTTCATCGTAATAACGCAATGCACCGGGGTGAAGCTTACCTAGCATATTTTCGAGCATGCCCGGGGTAATGCTGCTCCACCAGGCGGCCTCTTCGGCCATGGCATCGCGACGCTCCCAGAACGTCTTCGTCAGCAGGTACGCGGTGTCGTCATCCATCTGCGTGGTGGTATAGGCAATGACCGGCAGTGACGTCGTTTCAACATCTTGCTCCACGCCGGGGTAAGTGCCGCCCGGAATGGTTTGACGCGGCGCACCGGTCTGTTCGATTTGCTCGTCGGTCAGGCTTACCATAGACACCGGCATGCTGGCAGCCGTCTCAATCACGTTGGGGGACGGGAAGGAACTAGCGGTCACAAAACCGTCAATCTGGCCATTTTTAAGCGCATCAGGGCCACTACCAATAGCAGCATCGGCAATTTGAACGTCGTCTGCCAGGCCGAACAGCTCAAGATAACGCGCCGCCTCACGGGCACCAAACGTGCCTTTGCCAATCAACAGATGCTTACCTTCCAGGGCGGAAATATCGGTGACGCCTTCATCACCCGCAAGTACAAAGTGCATGGTAATAGACGGGATCGGGAATAAGCCGCGTATCTCTTGGAAGCGAGGGTTCTGCCGCTCAGCAAAGGGGCCTTCGCCCGTCATCGCCTGTTCGACTAGCGCGGGAGGAGTCGTGAAAACGTAGTTACCCTGACGGGCCATGACTTCCATTACATTTTGTACGGAGCCTTGGCTTTCTTCCAGCGTAAGAATAATGTCGTCATCCGTGCCCTGGCGAATCGCCTCAGAAAGCTCTACGCCCATCTGGTAATAGGCGGTCCCTGCAGAAGCCGACTTATAGGTAACACGCGTTTCGGCATGGGCGGAAAACGCGGCACTGGCTAGGGCTAATGTCGCTACTGACATGCCAAGCGTGCGGTGCAGGGAGCGAAATGGGTTGCGCATTATTTTATTCCTCAACGTGTCCAGTAGCCGCTTTCTAGCCGGCCTCATTTTTATCTTACCAAGCCGTGAGCGTGGCGCGCCTCAAAATAGCACGACTGCGCTTAATCGGGCACTCCCCCTGGCGAATGTCCTCCAACGCCATCGGCTATCAAACCACCTCATCCGTTGCTGCGCGCCGCGTTTTAAAAATGCCATTAGCAAAACCAGCTGAAAAATAAAATTTATTTAATTTAACTATTAACACTTAGTATAATGCTTATAAAATAATGAATTACTTTACTGAACCATTACTTCTGAAGTTACCATTACCTAAAAGATTAATTTACTAAAAAAAGACCCGATTCTTTTAATAACGTCGACTTTCGTTCGCTTTTATAACGTATTGCGCCGCAACACAGGCTGATAACATGGAGTCCCTTTTAAACAAATTCTAATAACTTAACCATGGGAAAAACCTCACATGCCTACGTTGAGCAAACCCTTTTGCCAGCCACGATTACATCGTTGCTGGCTTTTTTCGTTAGCAGCCTTACTGTTATGCATCAGTCCTAGCGCTTTTGCAGTCACCGGTGAATTAGATTTAACCACGTCGCTCGTGGGCTTTTTAGCCGTCGCTATTTTTGTCTTGGCATATGCGTTAGTCATGGCAGAAGAAAAGATTCATATGCGCAAATCAAAACCCGTATTAGTCGCTGCCGGCATTATTTGGGGGCTTATCGGCTGGGTGTATGTGCAAAATGGCATGTCTGAGGCATCAGAATACGCGTTTAGAATGACGCTGTTAGAGTTCACCGAGCTGATGCTGTTCTTACTGGTGGCGATGACGTATATCAATGCGATGGAAGAGCGCCACGTGTTTGATGCGCTGCGGTCATGGATGCTGCGTAAAGGCTTCAACTACCGCACTCTTTTTTGGCTGACGGGTGGCCTTGCTTTCGTGCTTTCACCCATTGCCGATAACCTTACTACCGCATTGCTCATGTGCGCCGTCGTGACAAAAGTCGCCGAAGGTGATCAGCGTTTTATTAACATGGCCTGTATCAATATTGTGGTTGCCGCCAATGCAGGCGGCGCCTTTAGTCCCTTCGGCGATATAACCACGCTAATGGTGTGGCAAGCAGGCATGGTCGCGTTTCAAGACTTCTTCATTCTATTTATTCCGGCTCTAGTCAACTTCTTGATTCCCGCCACCATCATGAGTCTATTTATTAAGGATGAAAAACCCGCCAGCGTTCATGAAGACATATGGATGAAGCGCGGTGCACGGCGCATCGTGGCGCTGTTTTTATTGACCATTATCACCGCGGTACTCTGCCATGTAGTGCTTCACCTGCCGCCAGTGCTGGGCATGATGACCGGCCTGGGCTATTTGCAATTCTTTGGCTATTACCTGCGCCGTAGCTTGCCTCGCTCACTACAGCGCAAGCGTGAGATTTACAGCCGGGAAGGCGACAACCGTAAGTTGGCACAGTTGGGTAGCGTGGTGCCATTCGATGTTTTTAATCGCGTGGCGCGCGCCGAGTGGGACACGCTCCTGTTCTTCTATGGAGTTGTCATGTGCGTGGGCGGGCTAGGCTTTATGGGCTATCTCGGCCTGCTGTCAGAAGCGCTATATACCGGCTGGAATCCTACCGCAGCCAACATTACGCTAGGCGTTGTCTCCGCGGTGATCGACAACATTCCGGTAATGTTTGCCGTGCTCACCATGGATCCCGACATGTCCCACGGCCAATGGCTGCTTATCACCTTAACCGCGGGGGTTGGCGGCAGCCTGCTATCGATTGGCTCAGCGGCCGGCGTGGCAGTAATGGGGCAGGCACGAGGGTCATATACGTTTATGGGGCATTTACGCTGGTCGCCGGTGATCCTGCTCGGCTATATCGTTAGTATCTTGGTTCACATGTGGATCAATGCTGATAGCTTCGTGCTTTTCAATTAATCCACGTTAGCGGCCCAAGCAGCGTTAAGCCCATGGCGGCGAATCACTGGCCCGGCATAGTGAGCGGGCCGGCTCGCGCCACCACCCGCTGCCACGCCGCATCTTGCTCAATGCGCGACACAAAGGCGTCAATAGCCGGATATTTCTCCAGCGACTGAGTGGCAGCAACGGCCTGCAGCGGGAAGCTCATTTGAATATCGGCACCGCTCGGCCATGGCCCGCCAAAATTACCGTGCGTCGATAAGTGTTGGTTAATAACGCTGAGATGCTGCTTAATCTGAGGCGCCAGGAAGCGCTTGCTCACCGTATCGCTAATGCCTTTTGCCAGCGGTTTTATCAGCCACGGCGACTGCTTGGGAATCTGACCAAACACAAGCTGCATCACCAGCAGCGGCATCAACGAGCCTTCGGCATAATGCAGCCAGTAGCGATAGTCTACCCACGCATGCATATCGTCCTGGTCAGGCTGCAGCCGTCCTTGCCCATAGCGCTGCAATAGATAATCAATGATAGCTCCCGACTCGGCCACGGTCAGATCACCATCGGTAATCACCGGCGACTTACCCAGCGGGTGAATTTTTTTCAGTGATGCTGGCGCCTGCTGTGTCTTCTCATCGCGCTGGTAAACCACCAGCTCGTAGTCCAATTCCAGGGCTTCGAGTAGCCACAGAATACGATGAGAGCGCGATTTTTCCAGATGGTGAACGTGAATCATAAATACTCCTTGGGACTGAGTTAACCGCACGCATTGCACCAGCGACAGCGATCCTTTTCTGCCAGTATATTTCTGCTAGTACATCGCGCTTATTGCTTGAAACCACGACTATCAAGGTCAGCCTACATAGAACCTGTTGACCAAGACTAGCACCATCTCAGCGATACCCAGCATTATTATGATCGAGACGTTTGACGCCAGCGCGCCAGCATATCCAGCGGTGACCATTTGCCCTGCAGCCAGGGCGCTAATAAGCGCATAGACAGCGGAATAAATACAAACACCATGACAGGCGTCAGCATTAAGGTGCTCACCACTACCCGCGGCACTAGCGCCCACTCGGCTAATACGCCGCCAAATAAAAATTGAAACAGCAGCGAGATAGGGAAAAACGCCAGCCAGACAGCCACCGCCTGTTTCCAGCGTGGCGGTATGCTGCTAACGCTAGTTTGAAACCAAGTATCCAGCCCTGTAGCGCGATGTTCATGGGGCGCCTCATAGAGCCCTGCCCCGCGTTCTAGCCACGCATAGCGTGAAGCGGAGTGCTCCCAGGCTGCTAAGGTCTCGCTGCTGCTAAAGCGAAATATGATCTGATATTCATCATCGTCAACCGGTGGCGCCAATACGCCAGAGCCAAGATAGCCTGCAAAATCAGCCGCTAGCTCCCGCCCTTCGTTAAGCCAATGATTAAAATCGAAATAGCGGCCGCGCTCGACGCGCCGAGCCACCATTAATGTGACAGGTGAGGCAGACATGGTATATCTCCTAATGTGCTGACAGCGCAGGCCGGGTAGGCAGACTGTTTGCTTTCAAGCGGGTAAGCCTGAAAGTCCAAGAAACACATTATACAAGCAATGTTAATGCCATGTTATGCCTGTTTGAGTATTACCATTGAGAATCTGCGAGTAGAACGATTAGCCTGATCGCGCAATGCGCGACACCTAACGATAGATGCGCGATAGCTATCTATAGATGTTTGATGGAAAACGTTTAACGTCTGTTTAAGGGGGAAATACTTATAAAGCGGCCCTGCTCAGAAAAACTTAAGCGATAGATGCCACGTATACCGTCACGATTGATCACTCTGCGAATCGCCTCAGCGGGAAATATTACCCAGCGGCCATCTACACTTCGGGTACGCACATTGGCAATGCGCCCCTCGTAGTGGGCTAGACACTCGTCATAATTGAGATTGATGACCACATCAATGGTTGGCATAGTGCAGCGCTGTGGTTAATGTATGAATTCTGCAACATTACGGTGCATGATGGAGTGTCTACGCTAGTGAATGCCACTCCGCGCGCGATGGCCAATGGGCTACCCATGCTGGCAAGGCTTCAGCGGACATTGGCCTTGCAATACCATAGCCTTGCGCTAGCTCGCACCCAAGAGCCATTAATGCTTTAGCATGTTCAAGGGTTTCCACGCCTTCGGCCAGCATGGGCCGTTTAAAGCGATTCGCCATGTAAATGACACTCTCCACAATCGCCATATCGTCTTGGTCACTCAGCATATCGCGCACAAAACTCTGATCAATTTTAATTAGGCTAACCGGCAGCTGACGCAGATGAGTTAACGACGAGAAGCCGGTGCCAAAATCATCGATCGCAAAGCTCACTCCCAATGCCCGACAGCGCGACATATTTTGCAGAGCAGGCTGAATATCATGCATCGCAGCACTTTCCAGCACCTCAAGCTTCAACATCGTGGGGGGCACATTGGGATGGCGTGCTAACAGTTCGCCTAGCCGATGGCTAAAATTACTCACCAACAGGTGCGTGGGGCTGATATTCACACTGATCGGCAGCGAGATACCTTGCTTATTCCACTCAGTCCATTGACGCAACGCCTCCTCAATTACCCACTCACCCAGGCCTACTTCTAACGCCGTGGTATCGATCGTAAATAAAAACTGTCCGGGAACCAGCAAGCCATCTTCAGGATGCTGCCAACGAACCAGCGCCTCTAGACCCACCACATTGCCACCGCGCATATCGATCTGAGGCTGATAATAAAGACACAGTTCATGGTGATTAAGCGCATCAGTAAAGCGCTGACGCTGCTCATGCCGGACCTGCAATAAGCGGTCATGGTCAGGATCAAATAAGTGAAAAGTGTCGCGACCACGCTGCTTGGCGCGATACATCGCCTGATTGGCGTGACGTAACAACATGTCGCCTTGGACGCAGTCATCAGGATAGAGCGTAACCCCTAAACTTGCGGTTAGATGAACGCTCTGTCCCTCAATCATTAGCGGCTGTCGGATGGATGCCAGCAGTTTGGCAAAAAAAGTATCGTCTACTCTATGGTGCAGCAGTAGAACGAACTCATCGCCCCCCACTCGTGCCAGCACATCATCGCCAAACAATAGATGGCTGATCCGCTGCGAAAATGCGGATAGCAGCGCATCGCCGACGAAGGAACCCAAGCGGTCATTAACATTTTTAAAGAAGTCGATGTCTAGCGAGCATACCGCCAACGTTAGCTGCTTAGCGTCTACGTGCTGCATGGATTCTTGGATCAGCTGCGTCAGCAGCTGTAAGTTAGGCAGCCCTGTTAGCGCGTCAAAATAAACCTCCCGGTTGAGATGACGAGCATGGGCAGGAATGGCCGAGAGATCAGCGAGCACAATAACATGATGATCTATTTCACCCCGCTTATCGCGCACGCGATGAGTAGACATCATTCCAGGATAAAATTGGCCATCATGACTGCGATAGCTCACTTGGCTCTTGCTACGATCACGCAGCTGCAGCTCTTCACGCATCAGTCGCGTGGTACAGCTATCATCTAGCGGTAAAATGCTGAATGTTTCAGGTTTTTTGCCCAGCACCGCTCGCTGCGAAATCCCCGTTAACTCACAAAAAGCCGGGTTCACTTCCAGTACACGGTTTTCCGCATCGGTAATAATGATGGCTTCATTGGCGTAAAAAAACACTGATTCAACAGGTAGCTTGGTAGCACCCGTAAAAGCTGTAGAGCTCGCCGAGCGCGTTAGTGGAGGTTCGACTGAGGAGAGCTTAGCTGGCAAAGTCAGATCCTTTGGTTGATCCAAGGACGGATACCTATGTCCCTGAACTCCTCGTTTATGACTATGGATAAGGAGTCAAATTAGCAAGAGAGCACTCTTTCGGATGCATCTTTATACGGTGGCCGATCGATATATTCGCATCGTGTTTCATACTCGTTTGTATACGCTGCAACATACTATATCGGCAGAGAGCATGATTACTTAAGGGGCGGGGCTGGCTGCGCCTAAAAAGCGCGCCTGCCAGTAATCGATTTCTAACGGCACGCTTACCACGCGACGGCCATTGCCGGGCGCGTGAATCATTTGGCCGTTGCCACGATAGATACCGACATGGGTCGCTTTGCGGCGCTCACCAAAGAACAGCAGGTCGCCGGGGCGCGGGGCCTCGGCCTTTGGCAAGGCTTGAAATTGCTCATTGGCAGTGCGCGGTACACGAATACCCGCCGCTCGATAGGTCATTTCCACCAGGCCCGAGCAGTCTAGCCCTTCCGGCGTATTGCCTCCGAAGCGGTACGGCGTGCCAATGGCCTGCTGGGCATGGGAGAGAATGAGCGCACGCTCCATAGAAATACCGGCGCGGTCGGGTGGCGCATCTATCGGCGTCAGCTCGCGGCTGGCACAGCCCGCCAGCACAAGCATCAACAGGCAAGGCAGCAGCCACCCGCTGCGCGATACGACCGTATAAGGTAAAGACGACAGGCGAACCAATGACATAGACAGGCGCTCCGGTAAGCTAACTGCCTTCATGATGGCGCAAAGCATGCCTAGCCGCCAACAATGGTTAACGCCCTATCCACTCAATAAAGCTGGTTTCACCAAGCGCATGGCGTTCATGACGCATTCGGCTCATCGCCGCATAGGGCAAATCCATTGCCAGCACTCGCGAAAGCGGCTGCTCAAGAACCTGCCGCAGCAGGCCGTTGCAGACAAACAGATGCGCTACGACCAGCACATGCTGACCCGGCGGCTGGAGAAGTAGCCGCCGCCATACCTCAGCAAGCCTGGCATCAAATGCTTGTAGCGTCTCGCCATCAGGGGGCGAGATCTCGGCAGGGTTGTGCCAAAACGCACTCATTCGTGCGGTGCCTTCTACGGCGGTTACCTCTGCGTAGGTTTTACCTTCCCACTGCCCCAGGTGTAGCTCGGCAAGATCGTCTTCCACCTGGACGGGTAGATCAAATTCTTCGCCTAGCCACAGGGCAAACTCACGGCAGCGCATTAGCGGTGATGTAACAATCGCATCGTAAGGTAAATGGCCCTCAACCGTATGGCGCATGACCGCATCCGTCACTTGCTGCCACCCAGCCTCACTCAGCGGATGGTCGGTTGAACCACGCAACATGCGCCCACCCACCGGTTCACCATGGCGTAATAAATCAATCGTGGTGGCACTTGCATCAGAAAAACGCATTCGGGGCTCCTGGTTTTTTTAACGCATCAGCGCGCTTAAACATAGTCAGAAGATAGCGATATCCTGCCCCCTTCAGATGACAGCCGCGAGGCACTTCTGTGACGACTTAATGACGCTTTAGCAAACGGGTGGCGCCATCACGGCAAGACCCAATCACCAACGATTAACGCCCGCCTTTTTGCTTGAGACGCTCGGGCGGCGGAAACACCACATCGCTACCGTTCACATCAAGCTGGCGAATATCCGTTGGGTAGCCTTTCTCGTCGAGTGTGACTAAACCAATGCCGCTGGCGTTCCAAAGCCGCTCCCCGGCACTCGCTCGGTCGGGGTCACGGGGGTGAACGCTGAGTTTGCGGCGCTTCGTAAACCAGTTAAGCGGCGACCACGGGGCGTACATCCAGCGGTTCAGACGATCAAAGGTATTGAGAAGATTCTTGGGAAAAGTATTTTTAATCCCGCTTGAGGTAATCTGCCACAGATGAGGAGCGCGCCGCTGATGGCGCACGACAATGTCGTAGACAAACGAGTAGTGCACATCGCCAGAAAGAATCACGTAATTGCCCGGCGTTTTAGAGTGCTGCCAAATTTGCAGCAGCGCGTTAGCGGCGCCTCGGTGCGCCATCCAGTTCTCAGCATCCACCACTAAAGGTTTACCCACGGCGGTAAATAGCTTTTGAATACTTTCAATTAATTTGACGCCAAACATGGGCGCAGGCGAGATGATCACTGCGCTCTTAGCGCCCATGAGCGCCTGCTGCATTTCCATCAGCGCTTCCCAATCCATGAGGCCAGAAGGCCGCTTGGGGCTACGCTCACTGCGCCAACGGCGGGTGCGGGTGTCGAGCACAATAAGCGCAGGCGTGCCGGGGATTTGAAATTCCCAGCCCTGAAAACGCAGCAGTCGCTCAATTAATCCATCTTGTTCAGCACGCGCGAGCATCTCGCGGCCATCGCCCAGCAGCGTAGCGGCATGGTGAATTAATGGGTTGAGTTTATCCGGATCGTTACCCCATGCTTGGCAGAGCGAATACGCGACCAGGGCATTGCCGATAATGCGCTTAGAAAACGGATGGCCGTAGGCAGCTTTCTCCCAGTCAGCGGTGAGGTTCCAGTCATCGGTTACGTCGTGATCATCAAAGATCATCAGGCTCGGCAAGTGCGCCATCAGCCGCGCACACTGGGGCAAGCCCTCAACAAAGGTATCGATCACCTCCTGCTCTTGGCGATAAAGCTCAGCGTCTTTGTCATTTAATGTGGGCGGCGCGGGGGCAATCACTTGCCAGGCCACCGGCGACCACACCAAACAGTACATGGCGAGCATTTCCGCCAGCGTCATTAAATGGTTGTGGGCATTGGCTGAGGTAAACACCGGCTTTTTGACACCGCCAAAAAAGCGCTCACGCAGCGCCGCGTTGCTGGTGAAATCCGGCAGCAGCGCTGCGCGGCAATAATAGCTGTCAGGCGAGTGATACAGCGCCTGGCTGTCGTCTACCGTGGCGCCTTCTAACTGTTCGTCGACTAATCCAAGGCGTTCAATCAGCGCATGCACGGCGCGCAGCATCGGGCCGGCAACGTCATCGGCGTAGACTTGGTCACCGGTCATCAGTAGCCAGGCGGGCCACTCGGTGGGCGCCGCCTGCTGATCGGCAAGCCAGCTGTCGGCACGCACCAAACCATCAGGGCTATCGTGATGTGGCTTACGGCAAGAGCCATGCATCAGGCGATGATGGCGTGAGGCAATCACAAAGGCAGGGTAATCGGCGCCTTCGTAGCACAGCCAGGGCGCCCACTCGGGCAGCGATTGCCGGCCACCCTGCAATGTTTCGATCTGCAGGTCGTATTCGATACGCTCGTCGCAGGGCAGCGGCGTTTCAAGCTCAATATCAATCAGGTGGATAAAGGCGCGCTTACCGATGGCAACGCACTGATGATGATGTGCTAAACCGATGGACTCGGCGTCATGCTGGCCGGGTCGTAGCACCAGCGTCATGGTCAGTGGCCGAGTGGCCACAAGCCACATCACCAGCCGGGTCGTGCTGATGCGCCGCAATAAAGGGCCAACTAAAATATCGGGCAGCGTATCCGTGCCATGCATTCAATGAAATCTCCGTTATCCGTTCGCCACTACGGGCAGCCCAACCACTACGTTTAAGCCTCCTTCGCTGGCGCGGGAAAGCTGCATATGGCCGCTGTACAAAGCGACAAGGTCGGTGACTATCGCCAGCCCCAACCCACTGCCCGAGCGCTGCTCATCCAGGCGTTTCCCTCGCTGCACCGCCTGCTGGCACTGCGCATCAGACATGCCGGGGCCATTATCGCTAACGCTGATAGTGAGCTGCTGTGCGTCAACCTGAACCCGCAGCTGAACATCGCTGTGCGCCCAGCGCAGCGCATTATCCATTAAGTTACCTACCAGCTCCTGAATATCTTGCCCATCCATATGCACGTTCACGTCACGTTGCCATGTTTGGCGCAGCGTAATGCCGCGTCGCTGGCCAAGCTTGGCTAGCCCGGTTAGCAGCGGTGCTAACGTGGCGTGCAGATCAATGGGGGCAACGCGCGCTCCCTCGCCAGCCGCCGATGCACGCGCTAGATGATGGCGTACCGCGCTGTCTAGGCGCGTTAACTCCACGTCCCAGGTAGCGCGGCTGGCTTCCGGCAACTGACGAAGCTGCAGGCGCATCACGCTCAGCGGTGTTTTCAACGCGTGGGCAAGATTGCCGGCGGTGTGGCGGCCGCGTTCAATTAAACGCTGGTCCCGCGCCAGCACCGCATTCATTGAGGCGGCCAGGGTCGCCAGCTCGTCGGGCAAACCGGTATCCAACTGTTCTGCATGCCCCTGCTCAACGTCATGCAGGTTGGCCCTCATACGCCGCAGCGGCGCTAATCCCCAGCGCACCTGCAGCGCCAGCACGGCTAAGAGCAATATCCCTAGACCCGCCAAACCACCCCAGAGAAGACGTTGGAATTCGCGAATATCCGCGGCTAATAAATCGTCCCGCGCGGCAACGCTAATATGCAGCGGCGCTTCCAAGGGCGCTAAATAGATATCGCGCTCCACGACGCGCAGCGATTGCCCGCGTGGGCCTGGCAATGAGCGCGCGCTGAGAGCGTCATTTGCAATGACCGGCAGGCGTTGATCCCATAGTGAGCGTGAGGCCAGCGTGTTTTGGCCAGCATCGGTTATTTGCCAGTACCAGCCGGAATAAACGTTATCAAAACGTGGGTCACCCAGCGCCCGATCGTAGGCAAGCTGCTGGGTGGCACGATCATAGGTGGCACCGGCAATAATCACATTAAGCGTGGCCTCCAGGCGTTCGTCAAAGGCCTGGGTCGCCGATACATGATAATGGTGAGCAAGCAGCGTACCGGCAACAGGAAGTGCCAGCCCTACCATCAACAGCGCGGCCAATAGCAGTCGCACGCCGATGGAACGCCCGGCCCAACGTTTTTTCCATTGAGTACGCCACGTCGAACGGGGTTGACTCATTCGGCGGCGGGCTCTTCTTCCAAGAGCCGATACCCTTGACCCCGCAGCGTGGCAATGCGCCAACTGCCCAACTTACGGCGCAGACGGCTAACCTGCACGTCGATCACGTTAGAATCCGGCTCATGGTCGCGGTCGTACACGTGCTCTGAAAGCTCGGTACGACTCACCACGCGCGGGGCGGCATGCATTAAGTAGCCGAGCAGGCGCGTTTCTTGGGCGGTTAACCCCACAGGACGCCCCGCCAGCGCGACGTGCTGCGTGTGCGTATCTAAGCTGAGCTCGCCGGCTTTCAATATCGGGTGGGCATGGCCGTGGCTGCGGCGAACCAGGGCGCGCAGGCGAAACAGCACCTCCGCCGGTTCAAAAGGCTTCGTGACGTAGTCATCGGCACCCGCGGTAAATCCTGCCGCTTTATCGGCCCAGCGCTCGCGGGCGGTGAGAATGAGCACGGGTAGGTCAATGCCATCTTCACGCCAAGCCGAAAGCCAGCGCGTACCGTCACCGTCGGGTAGGCCTACATCTAAAATGAGCGTGTCATAAGCTTCCGTGCGCACCAGAAAATCGGCGTCTTGGCCCGTAGCCGCATGCTCGACCAGCCAGTCGCCGTCGCGCAGTGCCTGGCTTAGTTCGCGGGCGAGCGCATGGTCGTCTTCTACCAGCAAACACTTCATCGACTGACTACCCTTTTCTTATATAAAAGGCTAACGGCGCATATCATTAATGCGCACACCTTCAATGGACATTAGCTCGCCGCTTTGGCCGTCAAATTCAAATTCAACAACCTGGCCCTGGGGGCCCAGCAGCTTAATTTCATACTCTACAGACCCGCGTTCACGCTCAACTTCAACTTCGAGCACCTCACCAATATAATGAGCTTCCAGCCAATCTAAAATAGTCTCCAGCGGCACCACTTCGCCGCGACGAACCTCGCCGTGCAGAGACTCCCAGGGCTGATCGCCCACCGCGCTACTAACCAGTAATAGCGCTAAGGCTAAACCGGCAACACTGCGGCAAGCGCTTTTTTGGAAGCGGCCTAGTGGCGTTATAAGGTGACGTACGACATTATTCATAGTGTCAGGATGCCTAAGGCAACATGAACGTTAGATGAACAGTTTTGTCAGCTTAAGGAAAGTATCGCAGTGGTATAAATTACCTGTCGCATTCGCTGAGTGCCATTGATTCACGTAAATGATTCGTCACGTAAAGAAGGAATTTGCTATGAACACCATGAAAAAAATGCTGCTGATCCCGACCTCTGCCCTACTACTTGCCGCTGCGGCAGGCAGTGCTCAGGCTGGTTCGCTGCCAATGGATCGTATTGATGACGTATTGACCCACGCGAGCGACTACGGTTTCACCCACTACGAAGAAATTAGCATTAAAAGCCGTGGCCGGGTGGAAGTAGAAGGCTGGCTAGACTTCTTAGAATATCTATAAGAAAGATGCCTTAAAAAAATATAAACCATTGATATAATACAAATAAAATCTAATTATTGAGCAAAAAATAAAATCCTTAAAGTGCCTTTTACTTAGTATCTTTATTTAGAATGGCAAGATACTCTAAAAGTACAAATAAGGAGTCTCTGCATGGTTGATTTGCTGACGAAGGTTCTAGTCTTTGAGTCGGGTGAAAGATATCCATTGCTAGTCGATAGTAGAGGCATGCCTGATTTCTACATTTCCTTGTTCATAACTGTTGTTATGAGGCCTAAGAGTCAGGCGAGTACATTGGAAAAGGTATTGTCAGCGTTAAAGCATTTGCGGCGTTGGGAAAATTTCAATGGGAGAGTGCTCGCAGATGAATTTTACGACAAACATCTGTTGGAGCAGGAAGATTTATACTCAATCCGTGATCACTGTAAGCTCGACAGCGAAGCGTTCGAAAGTTGGGTTGCTCAAGCTGAGAGTATAAAAGCAGCCAGCCTCATCAATTTAGCAAGCCTAAGTCGTTATAAAACGCCGCAAGTATTGACGGTCAATTCTAACCATCGCGCTATTCGGATGGGCTATGTCGCTCAATACCTAAAATTTCTAGCCGAAACTGTTATGCGGAAGCGCCCCGATTTTGTAACCATGAAGCCTTACATTGATCGTATGATTGATGGCTTACGGCAAATGACCCCTCGCACCCGAAGCTATTCGCAAAACAGCGGAGCTTACCGAACCCCAAATAAATTAGTCTTCGAAACTTATCTGAAAGTCGCTACACCAGGCGCAATTGATAACCCCTTCAGAAATCCGGCTCGACAACTTAGGCATTACATTATGATGCGCCTGCAGTACGAAGCAGGTTTACGATCCGGTGAAGTTTTGGGGCTCTGGGAGAAAGATATCGAATATGGCGCCGATAATAACGTTCATGTGGTTCGAAGGCATCATGACCCACGAGATCCACGTTCGAAACAGTCGGTAGCCAAGACCGAGCCAAGAGTCATACCTATCGCGGACGAACTCGCCCGCCTCATCCACCAATACGTGATTGAAGTGCGAAACCAGATTTATGAAGCGCAAAGTCATCCTTTGCTTTTTGTGACCCATGCAAGCAATGGCAGGGGCAAGCCGATTTCATCTAAAGCAGTGATGCAGGAGATGGGGCTGGTGGTCAGCACACGCCCTGACACTTTTTCGGGATTAACACGGCATCAATTTCGTCATGGCTTCACGTTGAAAGTCAAAAGCGACTTGGCAGAGCAAGGCATTGCCAACGCAGATCAAACAGCGATTGTTCAATACCTGCTGGGTCACAACAATCCGAAATCACAAGACGATTATACCCGAGTACATAATCAAAAACTCGCCAAGAAAACTTTACGTGAAATCAATCAGAAGCGCCACGACAATGCCAATAAAGCAGACAGCGGCAATAACACATAATCAGGCTGACTCCCCAGTAGCCACGCTTAAGCAAACGCTGAAGACAGCGCGTTCAGGTGAAACTTATGTGTACGAAAGTGACGAGTGGCGTATTGGACGAACATTAAAATTGCCTTGGTCTGCTTTGGATATGAATGGGCTGACCGACCGAGTTTCACCTAAGGTTCTAGACTCATTTCGCAAAACCATGTCTGAATTGGTTGAAGAAGTCTCCGAACGTTATGCGAGAGATCTGTTTGATCGTATCTTGTCATTGCTTCACTACTGCACCGATGAAATAACGATCAAGTCCTTTGAGCTGTGGCGCGCTCAACTTTCGACTCGACAGATTTCGACACCTACCCGGCTGAATTACATACATCAATGCCGGGCTGCCTTGATTGCTTGGTCCGATGGTTGTTATCCAGGCCTGGAGAGAGGGTTGGGGAACCACGTACATCAGATCAAAGTAGGCTCCAGAAATAACACTGGTCAAATTGTTCGTGAACAATGCCCCGTGCGAGGGCCATTTTCTCAGATAGAGGAAGTTGCTTTACTTCGCTGGATTCACGCTGCCTATGCTGATGAGATACTACCTTTGCAGGCCTATGCAATTCTTCTCATCCAGGTCGAGTTTGGTTGTCGTCCAGTGGAGATCGGGGCAATGAGAGCCTGCGATGTCATTGAAGATCAAGCCGAACATATTTACGAATTAGCCATACCCACTGCCAAAGGTAGCCGCAACTATCGAGCTGCGAATCGCAAGCTAGAGCTTCCCCCCGACCTGTATGCCCTTCTTAAGCAAGTGATTGTCGAAGGCCAAAACAAAGTAGCCCAAGCTTGGGGCCAAACGATCCCCCCTCAACTTTCCAAAAAGTTGCCACTGTTTGTAGGGCGTCGCTTGCTCGCTGCTGGAAGCAGCGAAGATTTTGAGCACCGCCTCGCTAAGACGCCAAGAACCTTCGATGTTCATATTCATAGCCATATAATCGGCAGCCTTCAGAAATGCCCTGTTACCACGTCGAGGCTTGATGGAGACTTATTACCAATCTCCTTGTACCGATTTCGGCGCACCGTTGCGACGCGTCTTGCTGAGGCAGGGGCTAGTGATGAATTAATTGCCACAGTTCTGGGACACGTGACAACGGATACAGTCAAGGTTTACACCGCCCATACCTACGAAGATCAGGCAGCCTGTGATGGCATCATGGTGGAGGCTTGGGAGCCTGTTCTCGATATTAAGGAAAAGCGATTGCTTGGTGAACCGATAGCAGGGCAAGCAAAAATCTACTTAAATCGTGATGATCAAGTGGGCAATTGCGCCCAACTATGCGGCAGTGGCATCTTAAACTGCTATGCCTGCCCTAAATTCCACCCCTTTATTGACGCACCTCATAATGAAGCGCTGGCCCAAGTAGTAGCGGAGCGTCAAAAGCGCATCTCTCAGGGATTGAGTGGCCAACAAGTCGACTCCCTGGATCTGCCCATCGCGGCGATTAAAGCCACTATACGCCTCTGTGAAGAGCAAAAAGAGCGAGGGACAAGTCATAAGTAACCTAGATATGTCATCGAGAGGTATTCTTAAAACCTACATCGAAAGTGCGCGCAAGCTAAGCATTTATGGCGGCGAAGATGGCTGGGATGCTAATACCTGGGTCACTACAACCCTGAGATCCCCTATAACCATAGCGTTCTGCGAATTGAGGACTCATGGCAGAAAACCTTTTGTGCCTATGCAGGAACCGTTTCTTGAGTTCGCTAAAGCCTATGTGCGCCATAACCAATACAATAAAGAAAGAGTACCAATAAAAAGTTTGCTGTTAGCGTTGCGATTTGTGTATGCGGCATTGAAAGAGCTTCACAGTGTACCCGATATTCTCAAAGTAGACGGAAGTGTGCAGGAACTAGTTTTTGAGAAGCTCGTTGCTTGGTATGGCTCCAAAAGAAGAAGAAGTACCCATTACATAGGGCTCGAACTGATGAGTCTATACACAGAATTGCGGAAGCAAGGAATTCACCCTGCATTACCCCATTGGCAATCGCCATGGAAGAGTGATAACAGAAGCTCATCCATGACCCCCTCCGCGATTGCCTGGCGTAAAGACAAAACTCCTGATGACCGCAAGCTGGCAACGGTGCTTGTTGCTTTTGAATTAGCTAAAACAGATAAGGATCAATATTGGTCGAGCTTGGCGCTGTTGCTTGCTTTTGCCTCTAGTCGAGGGGGTGAACTTGTAGACTTAAGAGAGGACTCGCTAATTGATGAGCACTACACCGATAGATATGGCCGCACAAAGAGGCGAGTCGGTCTACGCTGGTTCTCCGAAAAGGGGTTCGGTGCAAACGTTAAGTGGGTTCCTCGACTGCCCAGCTCCAACGGCAATGAAACACAGGAATCCCGGCTGATGGATATGGTGGTGCAAGCATTCAAGCGCTTGTTGCGGTTGTCAGAACCGGCTCGAAAAGCTGCCAAGCTGGCTTACGACACGCATGGCACAGTTTACCCAATTCACGAGCTTTGCATTACTTCAAAGAATTACCCGCAGGATAGAGTGCTTAACGACATGGAAACGGCTCACGCTATGTGTCGAACGGCAAATTTAGACCGTACGGGGAGGCAATTTTGGCCAAATATTCGCGCATCGCGAACATACTCTGGCTGGCATCTTCCATGTTTTAAAGACGGAAACCCTACTTATCAGGACATCGCACAGGCTGACTACCAAAAATTTAAAAATAAACTGCCTCACTGGCCACATACCTCCAACAGCGGACGCGTTAAGGTTTGGGAGTCGCTCATTCTTCATCAATGGAACCAGTTTCACGATAATTCTTTCAAGAGCGTTTATCCCAACAGTTACTGCTTGATAACGACAACGCAACTATGTAATCAACTAAGTGGAAAGTGGGAAAAGGGCGAGAAAACGATGTTCAGTCTTTTTGATCGATTGGGGCTGACGATGGATGATGGGTCTCCGATCCAACTGGTCTCCCATGACTTCCGCCGCTGGCACGGCACCCGTGGGCGAGCATTAGCATTTAAAGGATTGTCAGAGCACAGACTGCGAATGCTGGCCGGCCGACAAGATATCCTTCAAAACGATGCTTATGACTTTAACACGCCGGAACAAAAAGCAGCTCAATATCGACAGCTCATTGGAATATCAAGCGATAACCTTCCGCTCCATAAGCGGCTAGTTGTCGGTACTCCTATCTATCGCCATGAATTACTAGGTCGAGCGCTCGGAGTGCATGGGGTGCCTCAGCCTATCCAAATCGGTGAGTTTGGAGGCTGCACACACTCCATTTCCGAACCCCCATGTATGAAAGGTGGGGATTGCCTAACCTGTTCTGAAAAAAAATATATCAAGGGGGCACCAGGCTGCCTTGAAAGACTTAGAGAAGCTGCCTCTCACCACAAAGCAGAGTTTGATGCTCTTGAAGCTTGGCAGAAGGAGCGAGACCAATTGGGAGTAGATCAGTGGATGACGTACAACGTGATCCGTTATGCCATTGCTGAATCCTTGGTGCGGCAAATGGAAGATCCAACAATCGCTGATGGCACGGTGCTTGGGGTCGATGAACACTTCGATCCCAGCCCTCTGAAGGTAAACCTCATGGCCAAAGGGTTTGAGGTGCCAGAAAAATCACAAGACAGTGTCACACAAGAGATCAATAAACTGCTGGGGATGGTGGAAGGTGCCTAAAAAAATCATTACCGAGCAGACGTTGCCCCTGGCTCTTGGTTTACTGCACAGTTGGCAAGGAAAATTAACTTGGGATCTATATGCCAGCAAGCTCGCAAAGCGCTTAAAAGTAGACCGGATAGCCAAGCGCTCGCTCTACAAACACGATGAAATTGTGGAGGTTTACCACAAGGTGAAAGCTCGACTCAGAGAGCAACCCCCTGCCGAAAAGAGCACCGACTCAACGATTGAAATACTTCGAAGGAAAAATGAAAAACTGCAGTCTGAATTGGAACACCAAACTCAGAAAGTGAACAACCTCCAACATGCTATTCTGCGCTTGCAGCGCAATGCCTATCTATTCCCTGGCATGGATACCAAGAAATTACAGGAGTTATTGACTAACCCACTGCCAGACAACATCAACTAGCGAGTATTGCGTGACTTTAGGCAAAAACGGCAAACAGATGGGGGATGAGTATTTGCAACGAGCACAAGCCTGGAAGGCTTGTATTGAAGCAACGGGGAAAGCTCATGAGTACTCTTATGCCGGTCGTGTTAAGCGAACTGAAGTGGCACGTGAATGTGGCTTCTCGCGAAGCGTATGTGTACAAAATAAAGGAGTTAAAGCGCTCCTAGAATGCTGTGATCGGGAATGGTTTGGCACAGAGCCCGCTGATAAGACTAGATCTAATGCGGAAATCCAAGCGCAAGTAGTTTTCTCAGACAGTGACAAGCTAATTGCTCGCGTTACCGAGCTAGAGTCAGAAAATAAAGCGCTTAGAAAACAATTATCTCGCTACCGTGCATTGGAGGAAGCAATTCACGAAGGCATGGTCGGGTTTGAGGTAAAACCATGACCAGTGCAAGGCTTTATAGCCTCGTTCAGGTCGCCAAACAACGCAAAGGTGGATATTGCTACGTCCACGTCATCAACTCTGATGGCTCAATCAAAAAACGTCATCGGTCGTTGATTGTTCGTTTTCCCCATCATTATGGTGAAATTCCTACTGGGTCGTTGTGGAAGGTCACAGGCCCGCAGGTAATTAATCAATTTATGGTGAGTGGCTTCCTCATTTATGAAGATGTGCTGGAAGCAACTCATGCCTCATTGGTTAGGCCTTCCAAGCACACATTGAGCCGTTGGATCAGGATTCGAGTTGAGGGCATAGGGGAGGTTATTGCTAACCGATTAGTGCGCCAACGCAACCTGGAGAAATGGGTTAGGAATGCTGAAGTCGACAAACTGTGTGAGGTGCCTGGCATGAATGCCACGCTAGTCCACCGACTCATTGAGCAATGGCCATCGGAATGTTTGTATCAGACCATGGACTGGCTGGATGCTTTGAATCTGAGCCCTTCTCTAGGCTTTAAGCTGACTAATTTATTTGGCGATGATGCCATTAAACGATTGACTGATAATCCTTTTCTATTGATCGGTCTAAATGTTTCATATAGCCAAGTATTAACTGTCATCGACCAACTCAAGCTGAACCTGTCCGATGAAATGCTTGCTGCAGGTGCGGCGATGCATGTTGTGGTCAAGCGAACAAGCAGTAGCGGTTCGACGGTGGTCTCCGAGCAAGTATTGCGTCAATCTGTAAATAAACTCATACGCTCACCGAGTGACATTGATCCGGGAGTAGCAGCGGTTAACCAAGGCCTGCTCGTGCGTGCTCCGGATGGTTATCAAACGTGGGGCACAGCATTCATGGAAGCTGAAGTAGCCCGAAAATTGGTAGCAGCTTTGAGCCGCCCTGCGGGACAGGGTTCCTTGCACGCGGCCTGGGAAAGGCAGGTTGATAAATTGACACTGCATAACGCTCTAGCCTGCCTTGAGCATCAATTGCCCTTCACTCTTTCAGAAGAACAGCGCCAAGCCGTAATAGGAGCATTCTCAGCTCCCGTTGTGGGTATCTCTGGTGGAGCAGGAACCGGTAAAACGACGATTTTGAAGGCTATCATTGGTCTGTATGAAGTTCTTGCTGATAGAGAGCTCTGCCTGCCATTAGCCTTATCTGGCCGGGCTGCCCGGCACATGGCGCAAAGCATTGGTAGGCCTGCTCAAACGATTGCCAAATTGATCTCTGATCACCAGGGGAAAAGCAAACCATCATTGCCTGATCATGTGGTGATCATCATTGATGAGGCGTCGATGGTTGATCTGCTGTCTATGTATCGCCTAGTTGGCCTATTACCTGAAGCAAGTCGCATCATTCTAATTGGGGATAGTGCCCAGCTGCCCCCGGTTGGGGGTGGCTTAGTTTTCCACTCGCTCTATAACTCGGTGATCCCATTCTTTGAATTGACTCAGGTGAAGCGACAGTCAGAGCAGAGTCAGATACATCGTTTTGCGACTGCGGTGAGAAAAGGTGAAACCATAGTATCGAAGATGGGAGCAGAAACTTTCTCTACTTCGTCGGACTGCTGCATCTTGTCACCGCCTTCCTTGGATCGGCTGACGCGGTTCTGGTGTGATGCAGGCAAACTGAGTGATCGCATCATCTTGTCCCCTCGCCACTCAGGTAATTGGGGAGTGACTGCACTTAACGATCACTTCCAGCGCGTACAGGGGGAGACACGTGGTGAACTGCATTACCTAGACCCCGCGAAAGGTTGGATACCCTGGTTCACGCTCTATAGTCAAAGCTTGAAGCAGGGTGACCCAATACTTGTGAAAGCAAACATTTACGACGACGATCTAGATGTTCGCAATGGTGATCTTGGCGTTATTACCGAAGTGTACCCCTCTATAAGCTCTGAGGGCTGGTACGGCGTCGCCGAAATTAATGGCGAAATGAAAGGTATCAATCAAACACTGCTGGAAGTATTGGATCTAGGTTACGCCATAACCGTTCATAAAGCACAAGGCACTCAGTGGCACACCGTGTTCTCAGTGTTCACACGAGAAGCTCAGCAGATGCTTGATGCGTCGTTGATATACACGGCCTCTACGCGCCCAACCGATCGCCTTGTAATGGTAGCTGACCTCGACTGCCTGCAGGAGGCCGTTAAAGCAGGCAACTCGGCCAGCTGGAGACAAGTGGATATTGAAAGGAAGTTGGCAAAGTTTTCTCAAACTCGATGAAGCGATCCAGGCTAAGGGCGCTGCCAATCGCGCTCAGAGGGTTAAACTTCTAGTCGTCTTTTTCATGATGCTAGCATGCTAAAGGCAACATGAACGGTAGATGAACAGCTTTGTCAGCTTTAGGTAAGAAGCATCATGGTACAAATACCCTGTCGCAATGTCTGACGGACCTTAAAGAAGGAATTTGATATGAACACCATGAAAAAAATGCTGTTGATCCCTGCTTCTGCCCTACTGCTTACCGCTGCGACAGGCAACGTACACGCAGATTACCAACCGCTAGATAGTATTGATGAGATTCTAGCCTACACCAGAGAGTACGGGTTCACACATTATGAAGAGATTGAAATTAAAAGCAGTAACCGTGCAGAAGTTGAAGGCTGGCTGGATGGTGAGTGGTTTGCCGATGTTGAGTTCTCATTAGATAATGGCGACCCCTTAAAAGAAGAACGGAAACGCCTGATTACTGGTCCCTGGGGCATGAGCGAAGACGATATTCGTCAGGCAATCAATAACGCCAGCCAAGAAGGCATGATCGAATTTGAAGAAATTGAAATCAGCAAAACCGGCATGATCGACATTGATGGGCGAGACCAGAATGGTCATGAGCTGGATATAAAGGTGCAGCAGGGTTCGTCACAGATTACTGAAATTGACCGAGATTAATTAACGATAACGAGTTACTAAGAAAGGCGGGTCAACATGGCCCGCTTTAAACTCTTTGCTTCAGCAATGATAGGGTAGCATTCAGCAACCTGTTGATATCGGCAATCAATCAGACCTTCTTTAGCTAAACTCTCGAACATTAATGAAGAAAATTCTGAATTATTGCGTGCACATCATCGACTAGCACTTCAAACTTGGCGATCAAAACAGAAGGCAGATCCCGAACTTAGGGAGCGATATCTTCAACAAAAACGCGAGTATGAATACACTCGCTTAGAGCGTATCCGTTCAGATCCAGAAAAATATGCTGATTACCTGCGTAGGCAGCGTGAATGGTATCATTCGCTGAGCAATGAAGATTATCAGCAGATTTTTGTTTTAAACCGTAAGAAAAAAAACGCCTTTAGGCCTCCTCTATCTTATTTGCCAAACTAAGCAAGCCTGAACATCACCCAACCTCACGTGCCAGCACTTCAGCCTGCTGAACCACCTTTTTAATCGCATCTGCCTGTAGATCAGGTGGGAAGCCGTATTTGCGCAGGATACGGCGAATATTGACTCGCATCTTCTTGCGCACGTTCTCCTTACGCCACCAATCTACGGAGGCATTCCGACGAACGGTGTTGACCAATTCGGTCGCGATGACGCGCAGCTCTTCGTTCCCCATGAGTTCGCGTGCGCTTTCGTTGGTGGCCAACGCGTCGTAGAAGGCGACCTCTTCCCCTGACAAGCCATCTTCGGGCTGCTGCTGCAGCTCTCGGGCCATGTCGATCATCTCCTGGATTACATGAAGCGCATCCACACTGCGGTTATGGTAGCGAGTCATGGCCTGCTCAAGGCGCTTAGAGAATGCCTCTTTTTGGGTGGTATTGGTTCGTGTGCGAGTCTTTATCTCGCCGTTCAAAAGCTTTTTCAGTGCTTCAACTGCTAGGTTCTTGTGCTTATTGTTCTGTAGTCCCAGCAGGAACTCTTCGCTCAATACACCGATATCCGGACGATCAATTCCCGCAGCTTCAAGTATGTCGACGACCTCAGTCGAGGCAACAGCACGATTAAGGAGCTGCGAAATCGCCAACTCTGCCTCATCTAAGTTACGTGCTGAGCGGGAGCCGGCATCCATCTTACGGATAGCTGATTGCACCGCTGTAAAGAACCCTACCTCGTCTTTTACCTCGGCAGCCTCTGGTGTGCCTGATGCAATGCGGAACGCCTTCACCAAGCCAGCAACCGCTGTCATAAATCGTTTTTTCGAGTCTTGCCGGTCTGCAGGTGGTTTTCCGTCTACTGGCAAGGTCAGTGCATGTTCGATAGCCACTGGTAGCACGCGTATTCTATCTTTGGGTGATCCATTCACTGCCGACATATAATCCACGTCATGGAACATCGAACGCATAATGTCGAGCTGCGTCATCAGTGCATGTACAGCCTCGCTTTGATCCACTCCTGTTTGTTGCCGGTCAGCATTGGAGTAGTGGTTCAGCGCAGCTTTCAAATCAGCCGCGAGACCTATGTAGTCCACGACCAGTCCCGAAGGCTTTGCACCGAAAACACGGTTGATACGAGTGATAGCCTGCATCAATCCATGCCCCTTCATGGGTTTATCTACGTAGAGAGTGTGCATACATGGAGCATCAAACCCTGTTAGCCACATATCGCGCACTATCACCAGCTTGAATGGGTCGGCCGCATTACGATAACGGGTACGCAAGGCCTCCAATCGAGCTTTGGAACGAACATGCGGTTGAAACTCTTCAGGATCTTGCGCCGCACCGGTCATAACTACTTTGACAGCGCCCTCAGCGTCCTCCTCGGCATGCCACTCTGGTTGAGCAGCAACGATCCGGTTGTAAACCTCCACACAAATTCGGCGCGACATACAGACAATCATCGCCTTTCCGCCATCCATGGCCTCCAGCCGAGCTTCAAAATGCTTCAGAATATCCTCAACCACCTTGTCTAGCCTGGGTGCCGCTCCTACTAGTACCTCTACACGGCTCCACTTCTTCGACATGGCATTACGTGCATCTTCGTCAATCTCAGCTCCGGCATCTTCAGCCTCGTCGAGTATCTCTTCGTATTCGGCGTCGAGTAGCTCACCCGCGTCGTCGTCCAAATCGATCTTGGCGACGCGACCCTCATAATAGATCGGTACGGTAGCGCCGTCCTCGACCGCCTGTGCGATATCGTAGACGTCGATATATTCGCCAAAGACCCCTTGCGTATCAGCGCCTACTAGCGAGATAGGGGTGCCGGTAAAGCCTACATGCACGGCACTTGGTAAAGCACTGCGTAAGTGATGTGCATGGCCGTATTTTGTTTCACCAGTGTTAGCATTCAGCTTGGCCTCAAGCCCATATTGCGAGCGGTGGGCCTCATCGGCGAAGACCACAACATTGGAGCGGTCAGTCAACTGGGGCAGTTCCACTTCACCTTTACCGGGGCGAAATTTCTGAATGGTGGCGAAGATAACGCCGCCCACCTTACGACCGTTCAGCTTGGATCGCAGGTCAGGAATATCCTCAGCCTGCTCAGGAGCTTCACCGAATAGCGCCGCACAGCGCGAGAAGGTAGCGAACAACTGATTATCTAGGTCATTACGGTCAGTCAAAACCAGAAGCGTGGGGTTTTGCATATCTGGATGCCGCATTAAGCGCCCAGCCAAAAAAGCCATCAGCAATGACTTGCCTGAACCTTGCGTGTGCCACATCACCCCGCCGCGCCCATCTCGCCCCCGGGCCGATAGAACTGCATCAACACCTTTACGGACTGCATGGAACTGGTGATAGCCGGCAGCTTTCTTGATTGGACCTGCCCCCTCATCTTCAAAGACGGTGCAATAACGCATCAGGTCGAGAATGGTTTGCGGGTTTAGTAATCCATGAATCATCGTTTCCAATGCTAAGTCGCTGCCATCAGGTACCAATGTCTCGCCATCAACTGTTCGCCACCGCATAAATCGATCAAGGTTGGCACTCAATGTGCCATAACGGGCGGTGACACCTTCGGAAATCACGTTAAAAGCGTTGGTTCGAAATAACTCTGGCAGCTGTGATTTGTAGGTCTGGATTTGATTATAAGCCCCTTTTAGGGTGCCGGTTTCTGTACCCTTCAGCTCAACCACGACTAGGGGCATTCCATTCAGGAAGATAATTACATCTGGTCGCCGTGCCGTCTGTCCCACCACCTCAAACTGGTTGGTTACTAGCCAGTCGTTATCGCCGTTTTCCCAATCGATCAATCGCGCAATTGCATCCCGCTCATCACCGTTTTCGTTCCATGAAACGGGTACTCCGTAAACTAACAGCTCATGCAGCCGTCGGTTTTCCTGTATCAAATCATCGGAAAATTCTCGGTCGCGCACGCGATTGGTAACCGTCTCGATAGCCACACTCGGAAGCTCTGGGTTCAAGCGCGAAATAGCAGCACGCATGCGTTCCAGCAGAAACACTTCGCGGAAACTCTCACGTGCGGGGTTATCTGCCTCAGGTGATAATTCCGAGCCATGCATATAGGTAAAGCCTAACGCTTGCAATGCTACAAGTGTCCACTGCTCCAGGTCATCTTCCGATGCAAAAGCCATCAGCGCCTCCTCATCTTATGTCCGGATCTGGCGGTTAAAACGTGCGAGTGGTTCGCTGAATGCCGCCTCCAATTGTTGAATATGGGTAGATAACCACGTGATCATATCGGGCCAGACATCGCGATTGAAACCATCAAAGGGTTGGGCGAAAACCACGCGGCTGGCCTTTTTATCATCCATGCGTCGCCAATCAAGTTCAGCTCCGAAGGCTGACTCAATCTGCTCTTTCTGAGCGATCAGTTGGTCAAAGACCCACTTGTTTTCATCTGCATCAGAACGCTGGAGGCTAATCTCGACACGGGCTTCATCACGGGAGAAGATCAATTGATATGGGCAAGAGCGCATGCCTGACCCAGCACTTAACCAATGATCCTTGGTCGGGCTGATGTTGCGGTAAAGGTCGACACCATCTTCGCGAAGCTTTTCCAGAGCCTGCTCCCAGAAAGCAAGCCGCAACCCATGGCGCTTTTTCTGAGTGTTCTGAACTGCCTTTTCCTCGTTTTCTTTACTCGACATTCCAATCATAAAATCCGCCGCTTCAGGCGTCGGGATAATTTGCTGGATGTCGACCATCAGCTCTTCACCGAATGTAAAGGGCGTCACTTTGAAGCATTGCGTACGAATGCCTCGCCCAAGCAGCCAAAGCACCGTTGCGGTGACTTCTCGCCGAAAATTAGCAGCGATAAAAATCATCCTCTGGTCATTGCCGGGGTTGAGAACGGTCTCTTCCAACTCTTCGACTTCCATAAACTCACAGATACGTACTGCCGCATTTCCACCACCGCAATAGCGGTCAAGGTATTGCTGGTAGATATCAACAATCTGCATATTGGTCAGGCCCGACACATAGGCTGTATATTTCAGCGCTTGCCAAGTGACATCACGACCCGAATCATCGAGCTTGTTCTCGATTACAACAAGGTTGCCGTCCTTATCGAGTGCCAAGAGATCGAGCCGCTCGCGAGTTTCGTCAAAGCCATCGAACTCCTTCTGGATGATAAGTAACTCTTCACCTAAGGCATCCGGTTGGTTAGCCAGCCATTCCTGCAGATGGTCGCGCTCGCGCAGGTTCAAATCAGCAAATCGCTTCTTGGCAAGGCGAGATAAACGGTTTTGAGTACGATCAACACGAAACATTACCAGCCCTCAAAGCGTGCAAGAGAACGTCTACCTGCGGCTTCAATCACCACATCCCGAACTGCGTTGCAGATTTCATCATCGCTTCTTGCAGGCATATTTTGCTGATCCTCACACACGGCGCAGCTGATGAGCACAGCTTCTTCGTTGGGTAGCTCACTTACAGTACCGCTAATTATACCTTCTAGGGTTAACTCAAAGGCTGAAGACAGGCTGCCACAATCGTTGTCATACTTCGCTTGATACCAACACCACTCATCCCAGACCGATTTCAAAGGTTTCGCGGTGTCCTCAAAGATGCCTGAAGCAGGCATTCTTTGCATGCCGTAGATAACTCGCTTAGCCAAAGCCTCTAACCGCTTTTCGGCAAATGCTGTGATTGATTCAAAGTAATCGACATCCTCACATGGCTCTGTGAAAAGATAAGGGGTAGATACTTGGTAAGGATCTAACGACATTACACGACATCCTCTGCCATCTCACGGGCTTCGCCAACGCGTAGTTCACCGGACATAAGACGAGGCAGTAGAGTGTCGCGAAGTGTCGCTAGAGTTTGGTTTTCATATATTGTTCGTATGATTTTTTCACGCATAATGCTGGTTACATCTTCAAACACTTGCACAATAGGTTCCGACGGCAAGACGACCTCATAACTCCCCATATCTTTCCAGTTTGTACGCGGCATTCGCGTTCCAGATGAGCTTAAATTTGTATATTCGACAAAATCTCCTGACGAAATAATTGATAGGACCATTGCACCCCAAGCCTGTGATTTTGGGCGGACAACTATAATATCAGTCGAACAGATACCGTCGACGGGCGAGACACCGACTTTGTGAAAATAAGGGCGCAGCTTTCCGAAAAGGAAATCACCCGTGCTTATTGCAGATTTTTGACTTCCGATTTGCTCTGCAGTCCCCCAATTGGAAATTGCGATGGATTTTCGGGGCATATGCTCAAGGCCTATGTATGGTGTATTCGGATCAATCTGATCAGGTTTGACACCTGTTCGTGGATTTAGCGCTATATCCGAAAGCACACCCATCTTCCATCCCTCAGGAAGCCCATCATCTCCGAAACGGGTGGGGAAGAGAGCACGGGTAAGATCGTCCATATGAGCGGGCTTTAGACCGTGGGTGCGGGCATGGACAGGGTCAAAATCCACGAACCACGATCGGTAAATTGCTCGTACCATCGCCTCCAAAGTTGTAGCCATCTTGCGGTTCAGCTCAATCTTGTCGTCGAGCGCTCCCAGCACTGCTGCGATCTCGCGTTGCTCGGGCAGGGTGGGCAAAGCAGGGAGTTTAAGGGCCCGAATATCTTTCATATTAAGGTGGTGAACTGTCGAACCCGAAGAACGAACTTTAATTTCGTGTTGAAGATGAGGTGCAAGCAAGAGGTAATGCAAATAACGCGGCACCACCAGCGCACAATTCGGTGATAACAAAACTGTTCGCTGACCCAGAACTGGAAAAGCGCCATCAGGAATCAAACCTACTTCACCAACAGGTGCTTCACGTGCCAAGATGAGGTCACCTGGCATAGGGCATCTGCGTTTAGTCCACTTGTTATAAGTTTCTTCAGAGACACGATTGGCGTTTTCGAAGTCAATTCGCCCGTTCTTTATGTCAGTTGTTCGAATAGATGGATAGCCACTCTCCACCTTCGGAGCGGTTTTGTGCTCACAATCGACAATCGCAACGCACACCTCATCCAGTGTTTTCAAACCAAGCCCCCCAACCGCGTCTCAATTTCGATCTCCAGTCGTCGGCTCTCTTCGAACTGTTCTTGCAACTCCCGTCGCAAGCGAGCGAATTTCTTCTCGAAAGGCTCTTCATCTTCCTCGATCGCACCCGCGCCCACATAGCGGCCTGGCGTCAATATGAAGTTATGCTTGGCAATCTCCTCGACCTCTACTGAAGCGCAGAACCCAGCTTCGTCTGCATATTCACCTGCGGCTTCTTCACCTCTCCATGCGTGGTAGGTGTTGGCGATTTTAGCGATCTCTTCGTCCGATAATTCCTTCTGCTTGCGACTTCCTGAGATCAATGAGCCCATCTTTCGGGCGTCGATGAATAGCACCTCGCCTCGCCGGTCGCGCAATTTACCGCCAGCCGCTTTGCCGTTGGATTTATCTTTAGCCAGAAACCACAAGCAGGCAGGTATCTGCGTACCGAAGAACAATTGCCCCGGTAGAGCTACCATGCAATCTACCGCGTCCTGTTCAACCATGGCTTTGCGGATATCGCCTTCCCCTGACTGCATCGATGACATAGAGCCATTGGCCATCACTACGCCTCCAATACCATTGGCGCTTAGGTGGTGATGTATATGGGCCATCCAGGCAAAGTTCGCGTTGCCAGCCGGAGGCGTGCCAAAACGCCAGCGGTGATCTTCACGTAGGGCCTCGCCGTTCCAATCAGAAATGTTGAAGGGAGGATTCGCCAGGATGAAGTCAAAACGTTCATCGGCAAACGCGTCGCGGGTGAGCGTGCCTTCCTGGTTCCAACGAAGGTCACCGAAAATCCCACGTATGGCTAGGTTCATACGGGCTAGGCGAAAGGTGGTGTGGTTACGTTCCTGCCCGTAAATGGCGATGTCATCAACTTCGCCTTGATGGGCCGTGATGAACTTTTCGGATTGCACAAAGAAACCGCCAGTCCCGCAACAAGGGTCATAAACGCGGCCTGATGTTGGCTCCATCATCTCGACCATGATCGAAACAATGGTTTTAGGGGTGTAGAACTCACCGCCACGCTTGCCCTCTGAGCTGGCAAATTCGCTGATGAAGTATTCATAAATACGCCCGATCAGATCGAAGTCAGACTTGGTACCATGCAGTTCCAGATTGGTGAACATCTCAATTAGGCCGGTGACAATCGCTCGGTCTAAATTGGCGCGACCAAAGACCTTTGGTAGCGCGTCTTGTAACGAAGAGTTAGCTTTTTCGATTTCTCGCATGGCGTCATCAACCTGCACGCCGATATCGTTAGACTTGGCATTAGCAGCGAGCATGTCCCAACGGGCTTTTTCAGGTACCCAGAAGATATTCTCTGCAGCGTATTCTTCAGGATCTTCTAGGTCGATGTATTCGTCCTTGGCGAACTCCAAACGCTTAGCCTCAAAGGCAGCCGAAACGTAACGCAAAAACAATAGGCCAAGAGCCACATGCTTATATTCGCCTGCATCCATCGCGCCGCGCATCTTATCGGCAGCGGCAAACAGGGTCTTTTCAATACGTTCAGCCAAGGTGTTTCACTCCATCTATCTAGGGCAGTTACTGATGTTTATAGCCATTCATGGTGTGAGATGACATAAGATCAGAATATTCACTAAACCTTATCACAGCGGTCTGTCTCGCAGCACCGCCATGATTGTCGTGTTATTACGCTTGAGTTAGTGAGATCACTCACTATCAACGTGTAACTCTCGTTTTTAAAGCGTTTCATGCTCTGGTTTTAACTGACTATGACAGACTTGGTGCCAATTGAGGGCTTGAAATTGTCATATTCACTTAGGAGCAAATGATGGCGAAAAAAGATCGGCAGACAAATAGCTTTTATGGAACTGGCATTGATGAACCGCTTAATAAGCTCAAAGGCTCCATAGGCAAGTATGTCCAGCCGTTTGAACCAGTTGGCGGGGATGAGCGGGAAACGCTACTAGTGAAAGGCCTCACGCCCGACACCGCCCACGCAGATGAGCTCGCGACGCCTACCTTGAAGGAATTGGGAGAAGACTCAGACAGCGAGCAGTAAAGAACGACCTAGGGCTTGTGCCGTTTTTGCGCCTCTCTATACTGATTATGCATACAGCTATGGAGATTTGCCTTATGATGACAACCGCTTCTTTGATGGGCAACGCCGCCCTATGTCCAGTGCCGCAGCCGCTGCCTATGTTCGCCAGTGCTGTGCGTGCCGGTTTTCCAAGCCCTGCTGATGATCATTTAGATGTGGAAATCGATCTTCACCGCCATGTGGTAAAGCGCCCAGCGGCAACATTTTTCATGCGCGCTGAAGGTGACTCCATGCTGGGCGATGGTATCCCGCGAACGACCTACGGACGATAGCCGCGACTTGATTCACGCTGCCGTTCAAGGGCTACGGCAGCTATGGCGTAAGGGCTACGCCTATCACAAAGTAGGAGTGATGCTGTTAGACCTCTCTCCAAAAGCTAACCGCCAACTAACACTGACGGAAACACCGCAAACAGAAGCTCAGGCGAAACGAAGCGAACAGCTTATGGCCACCGTAGATCGACTCAATAGAGAGTTAGGCCGAGGCACAATACAGCTTGGCCAATCCCGTGCAGGGAACGCCTGGTCGCTACGCTCTGAGCACCGCACGCCGCGTTATACAACTCGTTGGGACGAGCTCGTTAACGTCAGGTAATAAGCGACAAAGATTCTAATGAAATAAGCTCAGAATGATGAGCAAATCTAGCATTCTGGTGCTAAGGTGGTTTAGAAAATTGCAGTGCGAAATGCATTTGGAGCTCAGGATGCCATCAGCCAAGCCGCCTAATGACAACCATTTACAAAGCGTATTTGCTTACCGCGCTTTTGATCTACGTGATCGATTCCCTCAGCCATTAGAAACGTTTCGGCAAGCACTAGAGTGCTTACAAAGCGGTGATGCATACCTGCCCGATATGAGCGGTGAGATTGTAGTTTATCTCCGTGGCGGTCGTGCGCTTCACATCCCCGAGCATTTTTTCATCCGCCAAAGTGGCAATATCTCCGCTGTAGTTCCTCCGCAAGAAAATGATCAGGTCTGTGAAGCAGTGGATGCCTGGCTACGAGACGCACTGTTGCAACACTCGAAAGACGCATTAGACGCTTCAACGATTAGACCCGCTCGGCTCAATATACTGCTAGATGAATGCGACCCAAATGCCCCGGAACCTGACGATATTCAGGCATGGCAGCACACGAGTGATGTCGGGAGAGAAGTTATCGATACTCCTTGTCGAGAAGATATTTGGGAAGCTGCGGTTCAAGCAATGGGGGAAGTGCAGGCAAGGCGCTGGATGAAAACATCACATCCATCCCTCAATAATAAAAGCCCCAATTTATGCATTGAGGAAAATCTGAAGAGGGTTTATGAGCTTGTTGTGCAGGTAGGGTGTGGGAAGGCTAATGTCTGATGACTTGCCTTAGCAGGAACTCACTGCACGAACTTTGCTTCTTTTCACAAAGGGCACCGCGAAATGTTGGCAGTTGTCAGCCAAGTCGGGTGTTCCCCTGAGATATAAAACGGTAGCAGGGTCATTAATGGCCATTGCTCAGATCAGAATGAAATGGAAGATTAGGTACATGTTACATTTTCCTACCAAGAATAATGGGGTATAAAAATTGGAAGTAGAAATTTGGGATGGCGGATTACAAGAGCAAGAAGTATCAGCTATTGAAAAAATAAAGGCTGCTTTTTCTGATAATACTCAAGTGGCCAGAAATCAATCTAAGGGAGGCTCTCTGCGTGATCAACTTCAGGGAGCTGGCTTGGGAAAAAAAGGAATGTTCCCGTGGAAAGGCTATGCGGGGTTTCGATTTGTAGAGTCAAAGAAGGAAGGTGAGTTTGACCTAGTAATAGTTACGCATTGTAACGTTATCATAGTCGAGCTCAAAGACTGGAATCACCAGCCTGTCACAGCCAAAGGGGATATTTGGTACAAAGGTGACCAAAACATGAAGCGCTCTCCGGTGAGCGTGACGCGCTCCAAAAAATTCACGCTAGAAAATAAGCTAAAGCGTCTGGCTCACAAGTTTTCAAATAAAGGATACGTCCCTCGCGTTTATTTCTTTGTCGTTATGACAGGAGATGCTGATTTTAGTCAATTGCCAGAGGAGCAGCTTCATCACACGATATCGTTACGAGAGTTTTTGAAGTTCGCCAATGAGGGTACCTTTAATAACTACTTCAGGCCCCACCCAAATGAAAAAGTCCTTAATAAGGACTTTGGTATTTTTGACGAGCTTTTCCTAGGCCCACAGACAGCCCCGAAAGCGTTGAGAATAGACGGTTACGAAGCTAAAGATGAGATTTTCACGCACCCCAAAAATATCTATCGAGAATACCTAGCAAAGTCTGAAATTTCTTCAAATTCCGAAGCGCTACTTCGAGTATGGAATTTTAATAAAGTTGAGGGTGGAAAAGCGTACACACCTAGTGGTAGGGCCGATATTGTTTCTCGTGAACGTTCAATACTCCAGTACCTCAATCATCAGAACCGTGACTTGTACAATCACTGTTTGCGTTCGTTAACCAGTTTTCAAAAAGACGAAATTACGGCAGAGTATTGCGAAGTCTATGAGTTACCTCCTGGGCATATCCGATTTAACGAGTTTGTTGGTAAATACGGGGCAACCTTCTCTGATCAGGACCGGTTAAACGTCACCAAACTCTTAATTGCAAAATTTTCCGATTTGCATGAAGCGAAAGTCGCACACAGAGATATTGCGGATCATAGCCTTTGGATCTCGCCGTCTAAGGAGATTGCTCTATCTAATTTCATATCAGCCTATCATCGCCCAGCCGGGACGGTTGGTGACTATAGAACGGCGCTTTCGGTTGGTGCAGTTGAAGCACAAGATATGCTGGATGACAGTGATTTAACACCTTATCAGCAGGATGTGCATGCCTTGGGCTTGGTGTGTTGGCATCTGCTCAACGGGCGTCGAATGTCTCCAGAAAGTATGAAAACAATCCAGGATGAGATGCTCGCATGTGACGAATGGTATTCTGAGGTTCTTTTAGACGCCACTGCAGCGAATTTTTCAAGCGCATCAGAGTTCTTTGACGCTCTGATGAAAGCCGAGCCAAATGATGATGAGATACCTACGTTTGATGATGCTGAACTAGCATCATACCGACACGCTATTAATCATTTGCGGCAGTACAGAGAAGATGGTGAGTTCATCGTTGAAACATCGGATAAGGAAGTCTACGTATCTGATGGACGATTGGTTAAAGCATGGCTCGATTGCGGTAGCCAAGGTGCTTCCTCAATCTCTAATTTCCAGGTGCTTAACTTCCTGAAGCGGTTGGATAAACTCAAATCAGTAAAACCTACTTATCTGCCTGCCATTCAAGACTATGGCATCGCTTCTAAGTCCTCGGCACTGTATTTAATAACTGATCTGATTGATGGCGATACATGGAGCGCAGCTCAAATTGAGGAGGAATTGCGCCTGGATACGGTCTCCAAGTTAGTCGCGGCACTGGAGCACCTGCATGGACTCGGACTCTCTCATGGTGATCTACACCCCCAAAACGTTATTATTGAAAAGGAAAGTTTGTCGCTTTTCTTGATCGATATTCCTGATTTTACGCCTTCTAATGATGAGCCTAAAAATCATCAATACAGTCCAGACAATATCGATGGATGCACGTCATTTGAACGCGATAACTTCGCAGTCATGAAAATGTCCTGCGAGCTATTGGGAATAGCTTGGGGCGAAAATTCAGACCAGTTCTCTGCGATTGCTGACGCAGTTCGAGCAGAATTGGAAGACCCCCAATTTGGATTCAAAGACCTTGGGCGCTTTAATAAAGCCTTAAGTACCCCAGAAGCTGAAGCTGGACAGGAGCCCATTGAGATCATCGCAGGTAATGCAGACGAAGCTGTAACGTTACTTCCTGATAATGGTCGTCTTTACTGCCGAGTTGAGAAAAATCCTAAAGACTCATCCGAGGTAAGAGTCACCTTCGCGGGGATTGGAGGGATCTTCTCTGCGATGTACAACAAAGACAAGACCACACTTGTAATTGGGTTTAAACCAAAACAGCGATCATCGGTTAGCAAGTGGGATACTGAAGAAAGCCAATTCGAATTGTCGTGTGCTATCAAGGTTATACCGGGCAAGCCACATAATTTATCGGCACTGTCCTCCCTACTGGACGAGAACGAAGCTTTTCATCGAGCCGTTGAGTTGGCCACGGCTGGGGATGATAAGGAACAGGACGAACCGCAAAATGAGAGCGGTGCGCTCACGGTTGAACTGGAAGAAGCTTTCGAGCGCTTGCATAAGCAGGCTGGAGAGCAACCTGAGAATCCTAAAATTGCTATTTCTACTGCGAAGCTTTGGCAGGCGATTCTCGATACAGAAACACAATCCCTTCCGAATGTTGAAATCGACGGTGAAATTTCATCCATCGGGAAATCTGATGGTGGGGTCATTATTCCGTACTCTGCCGAAATTGATCCCTTGGGTGCATTTACTGCCTCTGACGAAGTAGAGGCGTTACTTGTGGATGAAGAAGGCAGTGAAAGGTTCTTGGGAGAGGTTTGCTTGAAATCCTCAACGCTCAATTCAGTGCGCCTCCTCAAAGCCCGGGGATCTGCGTATCACTTGAAGAACAGTGATATCGTATTTTTCAGAACAAGGCAGGACAGGGCTTCTTACCGCAAGAGGAAAGCAGCGCTGGAACGTCTACTAGACCGAGAAGGCGCTATGCCAGAACTGGTGGATTTGTTCGATCCTTCATGCGACAGGCCTGCTACGCAGTATGGTGTTGAGCCAACAGATGAAGAATTTTCTCACTATGATAGAGAAGATCAACACGGGAATAGAATTAGCCTCAATCCTCAGCAACGAGAAGCGTTTGCGAAATTGGTCAACAACGGTCCTTTATCATTGCTACAGGGCCCTCCCGGAACAGGAAAAACGGAGTTCATTGCAGCCTTTGTTCACTACTTAGTCGAAAAACAGAAAACCAAACGGATTTTGCTGGTAAGTCAATCACACGAAGCGGTTAACACTGCTGCGGAGCGAATCAGACGACACTGCGCTCGACTGAATACGGACTTAGAGGTTGTTCGATTCAGTAACCGCGAGGGCGCTGTGTCGACAGGTCTAAAAGATGTCTATTCTCACGCCATCACTGCAGAAAAAAGAGAGCTATTTGATGCAGAGATGAAATACAGGGTTGAAGCACTAAGTGATGCTCTGGGGCTCCAGCCTGAATTCATTTCCAGTGTTGTTATGGCGGAGCTGAAACTGTTCAGTAAGGTCGACCACCTGGAGACGCTTTTAGATCGAGTGGATGTTGTGACTGATGATGAAGATATCAAACAACTAAAGAAAATTGCCGTCGAACTAGATAGTTCAATTCGTGAAGAGCTAAACACTAAGTTTGGTATTGAGTTGCAAGAAGGTGCACGAATTTCTGATGTCAAAGATAAAGTGTTGTCTAAGTTATGCTTCGATTACGGAGTAAGGCCTGACGAAGCTCGCCGCGTACGAGCCTTGTCCAAGGTATCGCGAGATATGCACAACGCCTTGTCTGCTGAGCGAGTCAATTATGACGAGTTTTTTGCTCGTTCCCGCCAATTAGTGGCAGGTACCTGTGTTGGTATTGGTCAAGGGCACATAGGCATTCATGACAATATTTACGATTGGGTAATTATTGATGAAGCAGCGCGCTCGATCTCTAGTGAACTTGCTATCGCCATGCAATCCGCCAAGCGAGTGCTGTTGGTTGGTGATCACCTACAACTACCCCCGCTCTACTCTGATGCTCATAAGCAAGCATTGGGACGAAAGCTAGGGATAAGCAGTAAACACACCGAGTTCGATGAAGCCCTGCGCAGCGATTTTGCGAGGGCATTTAATTCCAAGTATGGCAAACAGACCAGCGCTGCACTATTGACTCAATATAGGATGGCCGCGCCCATAGGTAATCTTGTTTCAGAGACATTCTACAAAGGAACATTGCAGAATGGCGATAGAAGTATTCCTGATATCTACGATAGTGCGCCCGCTGTATTAAGCAACGTCGTTACTTGGATTGATACAGCAAATTTAGGCCAAAAAGCCCACCATTCCCAAGGTATCGGCACCAGTATTTACAATAGAAGCGAGGCCGATGAAATCATCGCTCTCCTAAAAGAATTATCTGAAAACGTAGAATTTATGAAAGGGCTTGATGACGTCATCGGTGAAAATGAAGCCGGGATTGGGGTTATTTGTATGTATGCCGAGCAAAAGCACATCCTGCGCATGAAATTCAACCAGGAAGCGTGGAATGAAGGTTTTAAAGACCTAGTGAAGATAGACACAGTGGACAGCTATCAAGGGAAAGAGAACCGGATAATTATTTTATCTCTTACTCGTTCTGACAAACGACTAACTCCAGGTTTTCTGAGAGCGCCGAACAGAATAAACGTGGCCATGTCACGCGCCATGGATCGATTAGTAATTGTTGGTAACGCAGACATGTGGAAAGGCAGTAATAAAGATATGCCTCTTGGTAAGGTTTTGCGCTTTATGAACGAGCGCGGTAGCGCGGCTGGTTACACCTTTTTGTCTGCTCGTCAGGGTGGTAAATACTAATGGATTCAGAAAACAAAATGACTTATCAGGAAGTCGATTTCCTTCTTCCGGCACAAAGATTCAATATCCAGTTTTCTTATGTAACTCAAAAAGGGTTACCATTTATTAGAGAGTTCGTTCTCCGTCTGGTTCACATCGCTCCAATGAGTAAATCCCAAATAGCCACTTACTTCGGTCTTAGCCGGCTTGAGACCGAAGAGGCTGTATCAGATTTAGTTCAGCGAGGAGAATTGGCACTTTCAGATACCGGTCGACTCATGCTGACAGGACTCTCACAAGGTTACTTCACAGACTTAGGGGAAACTCCTCAACTTTCGGCTGTTTTGGACAGCGGTGCGACACTCTCCTTTGATTTGGCCAGCTTTAGCTGTTTTAGCAATCAAAATGTGAACGATGGCTGGAGAGCTGGTATTTCACTGGAGGTCGACCGGAACCATATCTCCCAAAGTGAAAAGCTGGTTGAGAAGCACTTCCAACATCAATTTTCCCAGATACTTGAGAAAGATTTTTTGCCCAAGGCTGTAAGCCAAGATTCCAAGGAGAGGCCATATGTCTATACGGTAAATGCAGTAAACAAATTACGAGATTTACCTCTTCGCCTCACGACAAAATTTAAAGTTGGGAAAGATGGGAAATCGGTAGAAAGAGACAATTTTGAGCAACTAAATGACTCTGAAATCGTGCATGGGCTTATCGCGGTAAGTTTATCAAAGCTAGTGCGACCCTCAAATACGATGGCTCTTATGCAGGCGATGAATGAGATTGGGGATGAGGACACGTTGAAGGTCTTTGATCCTAAAACGAACTCCGCCAACCCGCGTTTCATAGATGATTTACAAAAGCTGGAAGAATACAATGAGGCGGATCGAAAAACGTTCGTAGGTCAGATATATACTCAATCAAACTGGGAACAGTTCCAAAGTATTCTTGCACCATTACTGGCGAGGCGTATCAAGACGAAATCAGATCACAGTGATGCCCGCTTTACATGGATTGCTCCGTCCGATCCCTTTTGGGCCAAAAATGACAGAGTAAGAGAAGCGATTAGCGAATTCATCAACAGGGCGTCTACCAAGGATAAGCAACTGTACAAACAAACTCTATATGTACCCGTATTCGGGCCTGATGACACCCGTGCCGCTAAAAGTTGGTGTCATGAGTTCAGAAGCTTTGAAAAATCTATCAACGGACTATCTGAGGGCATGCTTGGTGGCAGTGTTGAAATAATTCATCTCGAAGGCGAATTAGTGGTAGTTGTGTATCACTTCTCGCAGCCTGAAACGTTGCCAGTTTCTATGCCAATAGGATTTATTTCTACCAATAAAGCTACTGTAGAAAGAGTAGGTCGCCTTGTACACGGTTATGTCGATGGCAGCTCTTCGTTTGATAGGCCAAACGATTGTGGATCTATCTCGTCAATAGCTAAAAGTCGCTGATCAATTTGATATAGAGCTTCTTTTGCATTCAGTGCAGCACCCCCGGCGTATCGGCAAATAGTTGCTGACCACCATAGCCGATGTATTTCCCTGGCTGGCGGCTTATTCGGCTGCCAGGCTAAATTCAGTTAGTCGACAACGGCATTTTGATACCCGCATACGAATGGCATTGGCGTTGCTCAAGAAAATAGGTTATTACAGCCTAAATTATTTCAAGTGGCTGGCTGGGCGATGGGTATAAGAAAAATAAGTGATCTCAAAACTGTCTTTAGTGGTGACAATGTTGTCGAGTGGCAATCACCCGCTGGCACAAGATTCCGCTACGAGAGAGATCGCTGTGCAGTAGGGCAGGAAATGGTGCCGGGAAGCGAAGCGTACGATTGGCACGTGCTTGCTAAGAGTGATCTTAACCATGCCAAGCGAATGGTGTTTCGATTAATTAATGAAGATGAATTCTGAACATTACTTTAAAGAAGCACTGCAGAAAGTAGGCTTTTCTCTCAACGCTAAATAACGACAATCAATACGAAAATTGCGCTGTTCTAGCGGAAGTAGGTGGCTTTGTGTCTGCTTGGGTATCGTTATGGACGATGCAGACCTATCACAAAAACGCCACCTCACACAGCCATCGAGTCACCTCTTCTCATAGCAGAAATGGCTATCGTACTTCGTTAAGTCCGCCCTTATTGGTCTTACGAGGGGTTTGTAGGCGAATGGAAGACATCTTAGGGAGCAGGGATATCGGCTCGCAATGCAAAGCTTCTGCAATCCTGTATAGCTTCTCTAAGGTGATGCTCACCTCACCACGCTCTATCTTCCCCATATAGCTACGATCAATGCCTGCTACTAATGCAAAGCGATCCTGAGAGAGGCCATTCGCTCGGCGCTTTTCCCTAATGTTTTTTCCGATAGCGACTGCCAGCTCTTCCATATCTGCCTCATTGGTCATGAGGCAGGACTATCGAGCGTTGCGGCCTATCAAGCCACGGCTTATAATCCGTATTTTCACTCCTTTGATGCCCATACCCATGTCCCGTAACCTCCCGAGCATAGATAGGCGAATCATTGAACTCTTACTGAAACCAGAAAATGTAACATTCTGCGTTCAAAGCCTTCGGGATCAGTACATTGAGCAATACGACGTAAACCCAGTGCATAAAGCGCCACTGCGTCGCTTTATTTATGAGCGCGTCAGAAAGTTAATTAAGGCCCACTTTGTAGAGAAGGACAGTGAGATAAAGAGCCGCGGCCAGAAGTACCATGTAAGCTCTATGTTGATAGAAGCTGATCTTGATACTGATGAAGATGACTTTGTCTCATGGCTACAGCGTACTCATCCTCAAACACCGAATGAGCCAGTGACCAATGATGCAAGCCAGTCAAATAGCGAAAAGAACAGGCAAGCGGTAAAGGCGCCTGCCGATAGCTACACGGTATTGGAAAAAAAGTTAAATGAGGCGCAAAGCCGGTTTTTGGAATCTTTAGGGGAAGTGGAGGCCTTCCAGCAGCTTATGAGGGACCATCCAGAGCTTAATAATAGCCTTTCAATTGACTACCGCAGTGCTCACGAGCGTAGCTCACGTCTTTTAGGCCATGTCAGTGCTTTAGAAAAGGCCATAAGCCGCCTCAGTGGCTCATGATTGTATTGCGGAAGTGGCAAGCGGACTGTTTAGACAAGGCCAAAGCACACTATCAGAGCCACCGTGATTATTTCGTTCAGGCAACCCCGGGTAGCGGGAAAACGCGTCTTGCTGCCGAATTGGCCAAGGGGTTGCTTGAAGAACAGCTTATCGACTTCGTTATCTGCTTTGCCCCTACGCGGGAAGTGGTTGCAGGTATGCAGCGCACGTTTTCTGCTGTTTTAGATCAGCGTTTTGGAAACGTCATTGCCTCCGCAGGAGCCGCTTATACTTACCAGTCCATGGAATACCAACAGGAAGAATTTTGGGATATTTTTAAAAAATTCCGCGTATTAGCTATCTTCGACGAAATTCATCACTGCGCAGGTCATGATCCTCTCCTTAGTAACACATGGGGGCAGCAGATTATTCGGAATATCCAGGATCAAGCTACTTATACCCTCGGCTTGTCTGGAACCCCTTGGCGTTCTGATGACCTTCCTATCGCGTTGGCACGGTACTCTGATCCAGAAGGGCAACTGATCTGTGACTATCGTTACGACCTACAAAGTGCTGTGAACGAGGGCGTTTGCAGAGCCCCACGGATTACGCTGATCGATAACCCTTTAATCAGGCTCGTCGAGGAAAAAGAAAACACTGAGTCTGTTCGAGGGTTTTCATGCTTCTCTCAACTACTCAGTGAGTCACCCGTTAGCTACGAAGACCTGTTGCGCCATGACGACATCCTCAATGCTGTGCTGGATATAGGTATTCAGCAGCTGAGTGAAACCCGACATAAGACCCCTCAAGCTGGGGGGCTAGTGGTGGCAACGGATATTGAGCATGCCCACCAAATTGCTGGAATACTGAATGCTAAGCATCAAAGCTATGTAGTGGTCACCAGTAAAACACCTCGGGCTCAGCAACTAATCGACCGGTTTCGGCATGACAACACCTGCTGGATTGTAGCGGTTAGCATGATTTCTGAAGGCACAGATATACAGCGTCTTTCAGTTTGCTGTTACCTCAGTCGCATTCGTACCGAGCTTCACTACAGGCAGGTTCTTGGTCGCATCTTAAGAAAGATGGGCACTGAAGATAGAGAGGCGTGGCTCTATGTGATCGCTGAACCTACTCTGCGTAAATACTCGCAAAGGATCGCGAATGATCTTCCAGATGATCAATCGATGCTGCAGGCAAAAAAGCTTCATGATCGTCTGACCAAATCACATGCTGAGCAAGCAAATGGCAATACCGTGAGCGAAATAGAAAATAAAGATCATCCCCTTTCTGCAACAGAGCTGAATGGAAAGAACGAGCTGCAAGTTAATGAGCCATCATTACTGATGCTGAGCTTTTCTCAATACTACCGCCAGTATCTCTTGTCGCTGATATAACTTTGCCTGGTAACTCCCTAAAAAATAGCGCTGAAATACCAGACAACCGTCGTCACAACATATGAACGATGAGTTCAAAACTCTCGGAGCCTGGCATGCGTATACGCTTGGGGAGATGAGGGCTCGCCGTCAATCTCGTTGCTGTTGGGCATGCTGTGCAAAGTAGGTATCCTGAACCTTTTGATAGCGACGTATTTCACGAAAAATCGTCGAGGAGGCTCGCCCTAGGAGTCGGGTGATATGCCGTTGGCTCATTCGAAGGGCTTGGCCTAACTGGATGCTGACACGCTCGTCAATGCTGAGTTCGACGTATGACATGAGGGAAAACCTTAGCTGAATGCTCAGTTGTTGCATTCAATTTCAGCGGCCAAGCTTCTAAGCTGGTGTCAAAAGGTTTGGCTAATCTTTTCAAGTGCGCGAAAGACTTGACGAACGACTTGGAACTCGAAATCCTCCCTATCCTCTTCGTCATGGGTCCCTTTGTTTAGATATTGCCAAGCTAAGTGGCTTTCAGGGACCTTCAAGATTTCCTCAACCCCTTCGTGTCTCCTAGCCCATGTCTCATTATTCAGTTTACCCTGCTCCCGACCACGCTGAATGCTCTTTTCAATTTTCATTGTGAGATTTCTTAGTTCAGGTCTGCTCGTGGGAGAGCGGAGATCCAGCGAGAGATGTCCGAGCTCCTGCGATTTGTTCGCCAGCGCCTTCCAAAGTCTAGCCGTTAAATTTTCAAGCGATTGACGACAAGAAGCCAAGCATTGCCTGTGGTCGCCATCATCGAGCCGCTCTCGCGCACGTACGAGGTAATGTCGATCACTTCCACCCTGAACAATAGGCTGGTGGTCACCGGCATGATGGCTGAGGACATAAAGCCTAGAGGATTGAGGTCCCAATTGGTTATGAATATCTTTTATAAACTCATTGCTATGGCTTGTTAATAATATCTGCTTGGCCTGAAAACGAGGGTCACCAAATATTGTTGAACGAATGCCAGCCCGATGATCGTGGTCAATCGCATTCACGGCGTCATCGAATACCATAAATGGAAGGTCAAGCTTTATATTTTTTGCCAGTAGAATAGCCAACCCGAGACAACGCAGGTGGCCTTCACTCAACACCTGCAGGGCATTGTGCATTTTATCGGGCGAACCGCGAAAAGAAACTTGAATGCGCTCCCCTCCACGAAGAGGTAGGATCAATTCATTGAGCTTATCGTTTTCGTGATCGTCAGCATTGATCTGATTGTAAAGATCACGTGTCGTTTCATTCAATTCCGCTAGCAAGCCTTCTGGAAGTTGGTCTCTATAAAGTCGGATACCCTCCAGATAGTCGGCATAAGCGGCCTGTATCCGCAGCTCTAACTTATGCTGCTCTTCCTCTTGCTCTACCTCTTTAAGCAAGGCCGCGTTAGCTTCGTCGAAATTGTCGATTAACGCCTGTTCTTCAGCTATTTGTTCTTGGTACTGTGCCTGTCTTCCATCTAGCGCTGTTAATTTTTCTTTGGCCTTTTCCAACCGTTTGCGCTCATCTACGAGCTCTTGTTGCTGCTCCAATCGCTCCTGAATTTCAACATCTCGCCTTTCCATTTTTCGGATGGCTCGTAACAATTCGCGCCAAACGGCGGCGTCAATCTCCACTTCCCATATTGGGGTATGCTCACCACTTCGGACCCAGTCAATCACATTTTTAAGGGCTGGCGTATTTAGCGCATGGTGGCTGTCAGCAGTAGTCAGAGCCTGCCTAGCCTGTAACGATAGTCTATTACGCTCTTCAAGAAGCCCTTCTTTTTCTCTTTCGAGGGTTGCCAAATCTTTTAACAATTCACGTCCATAAGTCGCCCGCTCAAAAGGGTTAGTTTCGGCTCTGTCTAAAGGAGTATCGCAAGCCGGACACTTGTCATTCGACTCTTCTTCCAGAGCCAAAACCGCATTGTACAAGTCGCGGTATGACAACTCTTCCGCTCGATGTTCTAGCTGCTTAGCACAGTCGGCAAGAGCTCCCATTTTCGCGTGAAATGAACGGCGTAACCGAATCAGCTCGGAACCGGCTATCCTAGACTTAGCGGGAACTTGCTCCTCTAGAAGCTTTGTTACCTCTTGCAACCTTCCCGGTGGCTCTGCAATACCCAGTAACTTACTTAACTGTTCAAAGGAATACCCTGCCTGGAAATCATTCGCGATTTTCTCCCGCTCTTCATCAAATTTTTTCAAGGTCTCATCTTTGTTGTCGACCTTCTTGCGGGCTTCTTCCAGTGCAGCTCTTTGGCTATCAATAAACTTACTTTTCGGCTTATCGAGGAGTAGCTGGCTATCCAAGGTATTGGTAAAGTTGTTTACGAAATCGTTGAAACTGTCAAGCCCGAACAACGTGGCAATCATCGCGCTCGCTTGGGCAGGTGGCCGTGCGGCCAAGCGTGCAAATCCCTCAATGCGATTCTTCTCGATAATCGCAAAGCGCAACAGTTCCTCGTTCGCATGCACCAGTTGGCCACCTTCAGACCACAACTGGGGTGAGGAATATTCCGCTTCATGGATGTTGGAAAAGTAACCTTCTAATGAGCCGATTCGCTTTGCAGATGCCTCTTCCACATCACCCAAGAGAGCATACTCTATGGCTTCGCAAAGGCTTGTTTTTCCGCTCCCATTCGGCCCATAAAACAGCACCACAGATTTGTTCAGGTCGAATTGCTCTTCCCAACGAAATCCTCGGAATGGTCCAACGGTAAGTTTTTCGAGGCGAGTCCAAGGTAGCGCTCCACCTGCCTCTTGGTGCTCAACATGCTCAATTTTATCATCAGTCAGCGATAGATTCTGGCGTAGAAGCGGTGCCAAAAGCTTCGCACGCTGCCCCCCAGCACTAACCGTTCGAGCTAATCCATCAAGGCTACCTTCTGCTAATTTTGCTATCCGCTTGACGTCAGACGCCGCATCTGTATTTTGCAGCCACAGCATGTATCGGCTGTATTCTATGTTTACTGCCCCCATAACAATTCTCAGCGCTCCCTCTTTCTTCTGATCAAGATTCTTGGCGTTAGCCACAAAAGCTGATTAAAACATACACTTATTATTCACCTATGCCGATATTGTGCGTATTGGGACATCGGGCAAGCGTTGACGGAATTATCCAGTGCGGAGAATTAAATAAATTTAGCAACAATCATTGCACATTTTTTCTTCGCGGTCACATTATGGATTCAACATCATTTTGAATGTTGCGATCATTTCATCATTTATATGTTCATTGTTTAAAAATATCAAAACTGCATGACAATTTTTTGATATGCGTTCGGAAAAGTGAGGAAGCAACATCAGGGGTTCTATAAGCGTTGCAGCTAACAAGTTTTTTTAATTAGCAGAGTATATGCTTGAAAGGGATGTTTAGCAGTCTACGCCATTGATCGCTTGGGTCGAGATACAGTCGATGTGCTGAATACAGTTCAATTCATGCAAAGCAAAGGGTTTCGATTATTAGTTTGCGTGAAGGGCTTGATCTGAAAAGCTCTATCGGGAGTTCAATGCTGAAAATGCTAGCCACAAGCGGTCAAACAAACACTCAAGAAAGGCAGATGGCCGGAATACGACGCGCAAGAGATAGCCTGAAGTAACGTTTTATCGCTGCTCAGCTCCACCCTTAAAGCTTAGGTATATCTATACGGCAGCGGGTGAATCGCTTCGGTATCCAGATTAGCCAAAGAGTCCATTGAGCGCTGGTCTGACGCCTGTGTATGTATCATTGAACCGTGCAGCATTTCGTCCTGCTAGCGTTAAGATTTATAGTGCCTCAAAAAAGGCAAAAAGCCACAAATTAGCAGCTAAAGGTACTTTTTTTAATATAACAGTGCATAAAATACTAATGAAAATTTCATATATATAATATAAAACAATTCGTTATATATTTACTCACTCACGCAACTTCAATTTTTAGGCCTTAGAACAGTACGATGAGTGGTATGCCGATATCGATTTCTCACTAGATGACGGTGAAACGCTGCAAGAGCAACGCGAGCGTCTGGTCACCGGTGCCTGGGGTATGAGCGAAGACGATATTCGCCAAGCGCTGAATGTTGCCAGCCAGGAAGGCATGGTTGAGTTTGAAGATCTCGACATGGATAAAAGCGGCATGATCGACGTTGAAGGCAGCGACGAAAATGGCCGTGAGCTGGAAATCAGCGTACGCCAAGGCGCTGATCAAGTCAGCGAGATTGATCGCGACTAACGCCTCGCATCACCTCTATTAGCGGTGTTTGAAGCCGCCCTGCGGGCTCCCTTTAAGGGAGCCCGCTGCGTTGTAGCCCTGGCAATAGCCAAGCGTCATAATGATCTCAGCAGGAAGCGAATCTAGCCGCAGACTGAGGAGACCGCCGTGCACAATAAAGACATTGATGGCCCAACCCACGGCGACACGCTGCCCAACGCAGCACTGCGCGATTTAGCCTGGCTGGCCGCCACGCCGGATCTTATTGAAATGACGCCACCGATTCCCTGCGCAGGCCGCCCAACGCTTAAAGAACTAGGGCTGGAAAACTTGCTTTTGCCCTGGCTGCGCCAACTCCCAACACCTTCGCTAACAGCTTTAACGGGGTCGCGGGCCAATCGCATGGGGCATTATCACGAACGCCTTTGGCACACGTTGCTCGATCACGCCCCCAACACACGCATGCTAGCGCACAACGTACGCATAACTCGCCAGCGCATTACGCTGGGCGAGCTGGATATGCTATATCGCACCCGCGACAACCCGGCCCCGATACATTTGGAAGTGGCGATTAAGTTCTATCTGGGCTTGCCGGAAGGGCCTGGGGACTTGCGTAGCCAAAGCCGCTGGATTGGCCCTGGCGGGGCAGACAGCCTAGCGCTTAAATGTGCTCATCTACAGCGCCACCAGCTACCGCTTTCCACAACGCTGCCTGCGCTGGCAACCCTGGCTCATTGGCTGGCGCCGCGCGACCTGGGCGCCTCTAAACTGACGTTGTGTGAGCAGTTAACACAGCGGCTAGCCATACCGGGCGTGCTGTACTATCCCTGGCAAACGCCCTGGCACACAGAGATGCCACCGCCAGCGGGCGCCACGCCGAACCACCGCCGTGGCTACTGGTGCTACTGTCGCGACTGGCCTGCGCTTGTCGCCAGCTCAGCGTCAGTACCGACGATAGCCTGGCTGGAAAAACCGCACTGGCTGGCGCCACCGCTACCCAGCGTTTTTCGCCCCCTTGATGAAGTGGTGCCCGGCGTCATCAATAGAGTGCACGCATGGCGCTCGCCTCAGCAGATCATGCTCTATTACCAACATGAACACCGCTATGAGCGCGTTTTTTTGGTGCCTGACGACTGGCCGCACCAAGTGCCTTTACCGCCGCCTGCTCGCTTATAGAACCACAAGATTATCGCGGTGAATCAGCTCGTGGGCTTCAACGTAGCCAAGAATCGCTTCAATCTGATGGCTGGGCTGCCCCGCCAGCTGGTGAGCCTCATCAGCGCCGTAGTTCACCAAGCCTTTGGCCACCGATGCGCCCTGCTCGTCCACGCATACCACCATATCGCCACGCTTAAAGCTGCCTTGCACACTGCGAACGCCAACGGCTAATAGGCTAGAGCCTTTGTCACGCAGCACTTTAACTGCGCCAGCATCCAGCACCAGCGTGCCGCGCACCTGCAACTGCCCCGCTAACCAACGCTTACGCGCCGCGATAGGCACCTGATCAGGGCGCAGCAGCGTACCCAGCGACTCACCCGCCATTATCCGATTGATAACATCAGGCTGACGCCCGCTCGCAATGACAGTGACTGCCCCGGAGCGCGCCGCCAGCTGCGCCGCACGCACTTTAGTACTCATGCCACCCCGCCCTAGCGCACCGCCGCTGCCTGCAACAGCCGCTAAGCGAGGGTCGTCGGCGCGCCCTTCGGCGATCATCTGAGCATTCGGGTTATGCCGCGGGTCGGCATCAAACAACCCTTCCTGATCGGTCAACAGCAGCAGCGCATCGGCTTCCAAAAGATTGGCAACCAGCGCCCCGAGCGTATCGTTATCGCCAAAGCGAATCTCATCGGTGACCACGGTATCGTTTTCATTGATCACCGGGACCACGCGCATTTCCACCAGCGTGCGCAGCGCCGACAGTGCATTCAGGTAGCGCTTGCGATTAGAAAGGTCGTCGTGGGTGAGCAGCACCTGCGCCGTGAGCATATTGTGGCGCGCGAAATGCTGCTCATAGCACTGGGTAAGCCCGTTTTGTCCCACCGCCGCCGCCGCTTGCAGCTCATGCACCGCGCTGGGCCGCACCTGCCAGCCAAGGCGCACCATGCCCGCCGCCACGGCGCCAGAGGAAACCAGCACCACCTCAATACCGCGCTGATGCAAGGCGGCGATTTGATCCACCCAGCCGCCAATGGCCGGTTCGTCCAGGCCGCGACCATCGTTAGTCAGTAGCGCACTGCCGATCTTTACCACGACTCGACGCGCCCGACTCAATGCGCTGCGTCCGAGAATTTGCTCGTTACTTTCCATCCGCCCCACCTTTATCAGACACAATAAGGGCCGCGCGAACGCAGCCCTTATTAGCTTACTATCTTACACCCTCAGCTGAGTCACGCTATTTTGCCAAGCTATGGGGCGTATTCAACTTCAACATCATAATCATCGTCGTCGAAATCTTCGTCGTCTTCATCGTCACGCTTACGCCGACGACCCAGACGCGCTTCAGTACGTGCGACCGACTCTTCTTCCATGCGACGGCGCATTTCTTGCTCACGAATCAGCGCTTCTTCATCTTCGTGCTCAAGGCGACGCTGCTCGGTCAGCCAGCGATAAGCCGCCTGAACCAGCTTATCGGTGCCATCGTTGCTGATGGCCGAGATGCGGAACACCGGGCCTTCCCAGTTAAGCGCCTGAATGATCGCCTGGGCGCGCTCTTCGCGCTCCTCTTCCGGCAGCAGGTCAAACTTATTCAATACCAGCCAGCGCGGACGCTCAGAAAGCGCCGGTGAGAACTGCCCCAGCTCGCGCACAATCGCCTTCGATGCCGCAACCGGATCAGACTCATCAAACGGCGCTACGTCGACGACGTGAAACAGCAGCCGCGTGCGCGTCAGGTGCTTCAAGAAGCGCAGCCCTAAGCCAGCACCGTCAGAAGCACCTTCAATCAGCCCCGGAACATCGGCCATCACGAAGTGTTCGTGCATGCCCAGCTTCACCACGCCCAAATTGGGTACTAATGTAGTGAACGGGTAATTAGCGACCTTGGGCTTGGCGGCAGACACGGAACGAATCAGCGTGGACTTGCCCGCATTAGGCATACCCAGCAGACCCACATCAGCCATTACCTTCATTTCCAAACGCAGGTTACGGCGGTCACCGTCGGTGCCGGTCGTGGTCCGGCGCGGCGCGCGGTTGGTCGAAGACTTAAAGTGGATGTTACCCAGCCCACGCCGACCGCCTTCACCGACCAATACCACTTGGCCGATCTCGGTGACATCAGCGATGACTTCTAACGTATCTTCGTCAATCACCGTAGTGCCGACCGGCACTTTGACGTGTAGATCTTCGCCGGCCTTGCCGCTCATTTGACGGCCCATGCCGCCCTGGCCGTTTTGCGCTTTATAGAAGCGCTGGAATTTGAAGTCGATCAGGGTGTTAAGCGCATCGTCACCAATTAGGTAAACGCTACCACCATGACCGCCATCGCCCCCATCGGGGCCGCCCCTGGGCACATATTTTTCGCGGCGAAAGCTCAGACAGCCATTGCCGCCTTTGCCCGCCTCAACAATAATCGAGGCTTCATCGACGAACTGCATTGGATTCTCCCGGCCGCTTCCGCCGCCCTAATATGCAATACTTTTTTTCACCAGCGCTTTTATCCACCATCGTGGTAGCAAAGCGTATGCGAAAAGAGTTTTAACCGACAAAAAAGCCCCGCCATAGCGGGGCTTTCTCACGCAGCATCGATCTAGCGCCGCGCTTTTCGTTTATGCAGAAACGATGCTAACGAACTTACGGTTTTTGGGACCTTTGGTCTCAAATTTCACAAAACCGTCGCTCAGCGCGAACAGCGTGTGATCGCGGCCTAGGCCAACGCCTGTGCCAGCGTGGAAACGCGTGCCGCGCTGACGCACGATGATGTTACCCGCAGTCGCCGATTGGCCACCGAACAGTTTCACACCTAAGCGTTTAGACTCGGAATCGCGACCGTTACGCGTGGAGCCAGCTGCCTTCTTATGAGCCATTGCAAAAACCTCCTAAAGGGACTAACCGCTTACGCGGAAATTCCGGTAATTTTGACTTCAGTGAACCACTGACGGTGGCCCTGACGCTTCATGCTGTGCTTACGGCGACGGAACTTGATGATCGTCACTTTATCGCCACGGCCGTGGGAAACCACTTCGGCAGAGACTTTAGCGCCGCCAATCATTGGCGCGCCAATGTTGAAGTCATCGCCGTCTGCAACCATCAGCACTTCATCAAACTCAATCGTTTCGCCCGTAGCGACTTCGATTTTTTCGAGCTTGAGGGTCTGACCTTCTTGAACGCGGTACTGTTTGCCACCGCTTTTAATAATTGCGTACATGTCGCTCTCCGGACTTGTCGTTAATGCCAATTACGCCCCGCGTAACCAGCGCTCATCGCCTTCCGCTCTTATCGACCTGCTGCGAGTGGCGCCCCTTCTGGAGCCATCTGACAGGGAGCATGATGAGTGGGTCGCGGATTATAACGACTATCTCCTCTTACCACAAGACTACCTGTACTCGTCAATGGCTGGGAGAAGCCGTCACTGCTGAGCGCGCCTTGACGCCCAACAGGCAGCGCCATAGCATGAGCCCCACGCATCACCATAACGAATGACATAACTACGGGCGGCACTTACCGCCTCCACCTGCCGCGATGAACGGATCCAATGACCGCTAACGTCTCCTCAGCCCAACCCGTCAGCCCAACGCCTTCACCGCTGCACGCCGTGGTGGCCGATGACTTCGCAGCCGTCAATCGGACAATTATTGAGCAGCTCACGTCTAAAGTGCCGCTGGTCGAAACCATCGGCCAGTACATCATTGAAAGTGGCGGTAAGCGCCTGCGTCCTCTATTGGCGCTTTTAGCCGCGCGCGCACTCGACTATACCGGCGATAAACACATCCCGTTGGCCACGCTGATTGAGTTTATGCATACCTCGACGCTGCTGCATGATGACGTGGTTGATGAATCACACATGCGCCGGGGCAAGAAAACCGCTAACGATGCCTGGGGCAATGCGCCGTCGGTGTTGGTGGGTGACTTTCTCTATGCTCGCTCCTTTCAAATGATGGTCGACGTGGGCTCACTTCGCATCATGTCGATTCTTTCCGGCGCCACCTGCATCATCGCCGAAGGAGAAGTGCTGCAGCTCACCAACATTGGTAATCCCAGCATTTCTGAGGCGGACTACTTCGAGACCATTTTGGGTAAAACCGCCATGCTGTTTGAGGCGGCTTCCCACAGCGGTGCCGTGCTGGCCCAGGCCACTCCCGAACAAGAGCACGCGCTTCAGTATTATGGCCGCTATCTGGGTCTCGCGTTTCAACTGATTGATGACCTGCTGGATTATCAGGGCGACGCTGATGCCATGGGCAAAAACGTCGGCGACGACCTGGCCGAAGGCAAGCCGACGCTGCCGCTGATTCACGCCATGGAGCAAGGCACTCCAGAGCAGGCCAAGCTTATTCGCCAGGTGATTCGCCAAGGCGGGCTTGAGCAGCTAGACGCCGTACTGGAAATTGTTCATGCCACCGGCGCGCTTGACTACACCCGCCAGCGCGCCGAAGAAATGGCCGCCAAAGCCCTTGAGCAATTGAACGCTCTACCGCCCAGCCCTTATCGCGACAGCATGGCGCAGCTAGCCCGTTTAGCCGTTGATCGTAAAGCATAAAAATTGCTCGATCACGCTATCAAGGGCTTGAAAAAACGGCCTTGGATAAGTATGATCCACTCCCGCTGCTGAGCCATGCTCGGCAGCTTTCGGAATATAGCTCAGCTTGGTAGAGCGCTGCCTTCGGGAGGCAGAGGCCGCAGGTTCGAATCCTGCTATTCCGACCAAGAACACTATTAAAAACGGCCACTTAGCTCATCGAGCAAGTGGCCGTTTTTTTTGTTAATATTTTTGCCCACTCATCGGTCGTTAAATATTAGCGAGCCTCAAACACAGTCACTCACTGTCAGCGGCGCACTGATGCGGTCACGCCCACTACGCTTAGCTTGATAAAGCGCATCGTCGGCGTCTTTAAGTAGCGATGAAAGGCTTTTCGAATCGATAATTTCATGACAGGCAAGGCCCATGCTGAGAGTAACCAGGCCAGAATCTTTCGCAGGATGCTGGATGGCGCTATGACGTACTCCGTCTCTGATTCTTTGGGCTATCTGGTGGGCCAAAGTCAGGGGGGCTCCCATCATCAGCACTAGGAACTCATCACCTCCCAGCCTTATCGGATAGGCTTCGCTCACTCTGAGGCTGCTTCGAATTATCCGAGCTACCTGCTGCAAACAAAGATCACCCTGCGGATGTCCCAACGTGTCGTTGTAGGATTTGAAATGATCGATATCGATCATCAGCGCCGCCACCTGAAAGTGAATACCCTTACTCAATAGAATATTACGTAGCCGTTCTAAGGCCCGGCGATTGCCCATATCGGTCAGTAAATCGGTTTCCGCCTTGACCAACGCATTTTGATACTCCTGTTTTAAAGCAGTCGTAACATTCTTGGACTGAGTGATATCCACACCAATACCTAGCAGACCAACACCCGAAATCAATGTTTCCGTCATCAACAGCCAGCGGCCATCACATGCGTCAATTTCAAATTGACGATACGTTTGCTTGCGGCGTTTTGATAGCGCCGTCTGAATCCACAGCTCAATATCATCTGCTTCAATAATCAACCCCTGACTATTGGCATAGTTGTCACGCACAATATCCGGCCACAGCGGGTGCGTACCCGGCGCATGACAGATAAGGTCATAATATTGAGCATTACCATAAAGCAACCGATCGTCATCATCGAACAGGGAAACCGCTGAACCGCTGTTATCAAACAAGCACGCCGTGACAGCTAGCATGTGCGCTAACGGATCTGAACTATCACTCGACGAAGACTCCACGTTTTCCACCCCTGATACTTTGCTGTCGGCACTCCCACCCATAACGGATAGATCCCAAGCCCATTACATTAGCGCTAATACCCTCTCGTGACAGCTAGCCTTTAGGCCTTGATAGCGGGCTCACACCAAGCGATAACTAGCCTGCTAATAAACATGTTAAGATTGACGTTTTCGCCTTAAACGTCCCCCCTCCCCCTCTCTTGATGTGGAAAAGACTATTAGCTCCTTAAAACATATTAAAGCCGTGCTGTTGTTTGCCAGCACCATGACGGTGATGTCGGGCGCAATCATTGCGCCGGCGCTACCGGGTATCAGCCGTCATTTTCCTGACCAGCCTCAGGTGTTGATCCAGCTCATTCTGACTATTCCTGCGCTGATGATTACCCTGTTTAGCCCGCTCATGGGCTATCTTGCCGATCGTTTTGGGCGCAAGAAACTGCTGCTGATGATGCTGTTTATCTATGGTTTTGCAGGGGTTGCGGGCTTTTTTATCGACCGCGTAGATTTACTCCTAAGCTCACGGGCCCTGATGGGCATAGCGGTGGCTGGCATTCTCAGTATCAGCACCACGCTGGTGGGCGATTATTTCGATGGCCACGAGCGCGTGCGCTTTCTAGGGCTGCAAAGTAGCTGCATGGCGCTGGGCGGGGTGGTTTTCATTAATATGGGTGGCATACTTTCCGACTGGAGCTGGCGCGGGCCGTTTTTACTTTATCTCACCGGGGTGCTTCTGCTGCCGTACGCATTGGCGGTACTTCAGGAGCCCAAAAATGCGGGCATCACCAGCAGCGGTGTAAGCGACGCGCCTGTCACCGTGGACTATTGGCGTACCGGGCTGGCTTATTTTATCGCCATGATAAGCATGATGATGTTTTACATGTTTCCCGCCCAGCTGCCCTTTTTGCTTTCTCAGTCAGGCGAAATCAGCGGTTTGCTGATTGGTATTGCGCTTTCCATGGCCGCTCTTACGGCCAGTATCGTTGCCTTTGGCTATGGTTACTACAAGCCCTTCTTATCGGTCATGACGATTTATATCTTAGGTTTCTTGCTGGCAGGCGCCGGATTTTTGGTGGTCGGACTAACCACAAGCTATGCCATGGCGATCGTCGGTGCGGCTATTTCCGGCCTGGGGCTGGGCGCCTTTATGCCCAACACCACCACTTGGCTGATGCGCATTACGCCTCAACGGGTGCGCGGCCGTGTGTTTGGCGGCTTTACCTCGACCTTCTTTTTCGGGCAGTTTGTGTCGCCGGTCGTGGTTGCCACCGCGTTGATTTGGCTCGACTCCTTGCGTAATGTTTACACCGCCATGGCGATGCTTTGCTGCCTGTTCGCAGCCGCCCTGCTGATACTGAGCAAAACCTATTTACGCGCCGACAGCCAGCTTTAGGCAGCGCCGCTTTAAAGGCCCAGGCTACGCCGGCGGATGAACCAGCCCCACCACGCTGACCAGCAGTAATACCCCGCCCAACACGCGAAAAAACAGGCCCGTATCCGCTTTGAGCATATAGCGGTGGGCCTTCTCGCCCAGAAGATGACCAAGAAAAGCGCAGGGCAGCAGCCACAGCTGATGGATTAGCTGAAGATCCACACCTGCAATCAGGAACGAGACCATCTTGATGACTACCAGGATAAACCACAGCACAAACATGGTATCCCGCAGCTGCTCTTTGGCCACATGAGTGGCGAACACCGCCACAATCAGCGGTGCACCAATTAACGAGGTGCCGCTGACGTACCCGCCGAGCGCCAGCAGTACGTAATCAACGTATTTATTTTTACTCTTGAACGGTCGGTTGAGTACATAGCCAATGGCATAAATGAAAACAATGCCAAAAATAATGCTGGTCATGACCTGAGCGGGCAGCGTTAACAGACCTATCACTCCAATTAGCTTAGGAATGATCATGATTTTCAAGGCTTTGAAAAGATAGCCCCAGTCAATATTGCTCTCTGCGCTTGCGCCCCCCATTCCTTCTTTTTGCAGCTGGCGATGCCCACTCCACGCAATCCAACTAGAAAAAATCATCAGGTGAATAGCGATAATCGGCGGAAAGACGAGCGGCTCGTTCACTACTAACAGCAAAAACGGCAGCGCCAGCACCGCGCCGCCAAAGCCCAGGCTGGTTCTCACAAAGCCGCTCCAGGCGAAAATCAATCCGATAAGAAGATACTGGTACCAGAATAAATCGGTCATTGGCTCGCTTACTGGTCTTTATAAGTGAAAGTAATTGCTCAACGCACACGCTTTGCAGTCGTGTATGCAAACGAGCGTTGGGCAAAAAAGTGGCTTTACAACGTTGCCCAAGAGGCCTTGCCTGAACCTTCTCAGGTCATAAAGCAGCCCAATCCTCAGCCCTTTAAAGATTAAAGAAAACAAAACAAAAATAACAACTCTTATCGTCACATCCTTTGCTATCTTGAAAATGTATGAGGGCGTCAATACGACCAACCACGAATACGGCTTATTTCAACGGACGACAGGTCGCTGCCCACCAGCACCGACTTGCTGAAGGGCACCTTAGTAAGTGCTCGATAAAAGGAGTAGACCATGCCAGAGACCACTATTGGATCGTTTCGCGAGTCAATCGACCGCGTGTCATGGGGAAGCGTCATTGCTGGTGTTGTGACCGTCCTCGCCCTTTCTGCTCTGTTATCACTACTTGGGACGGCGATCGGTTCTAGCGTGATTGACCCGATGTCCGACAACCCCTTTGATGGGCTGGGTACTGCCTTTGGCATCTCTTCTGCCGTGTTCTTGATCGTAAGCTTTGCCGCAGGTGGTTTTGTGGCTGGCCGCCTGGCCAATAGTAACGGCTTCATACACGGATTTTTGAGCTGGGCAACCGCAACCATTCTGTCTTTAGCGCTGATTGGCTTCGCTGCTGGCCAAGTAGCCTCGAGTGGCGCTAGCGCTATTGGTTCGATTTTATCAGGCGCAGGGCAGGTGACGGGGAGCGTTGCGCAAGGCATCGGCAGTGCAACGTCGTCACTGGGCGAACAGCTAAGCGAGAATTTCGACTTCGACCCCAGCACTGACTCACCGTTGGATGACCAGAACATTCGCAACCAGGTCAACCAGATACTGCGTGACACCGGCGCTGAGTCACTCCAGCCAGAGCACCTACGTAACCAAGCTCAAGATGCCGTCGGCGATATTCAAACAGCCGTTAGGAGCCTTGCCAATAATCCTATGGAGTACGAAGCCATCCTCAATGAGCTGCTTGAAAAACAGCGCACTCGGCTTGAAAACATCCAGCAGGACGTAGATCGCGATGCACTGGTCAATGCCCTAACAAGCAATACGGATATGACCCAGCCTGAAGCTGAAAACTTCGTTGATGAGTCCATGGCGCGTCTTGATTCAGGTATTAATGAGCTTGAGCGTCAAATCGACCGCTTAGAATCCCGCATTCAGCAGGCTCAGGAAGAGCTTGCGCAGGCTGAGCAATCGCTGCGTGAAACTGCCGAAAACGCCACCGAGAGCATCCGCAACTCTGCTCTGATGATCTTCATTGCCATGATTATCGCGGCACTGATCAGCAGCGCTGCCGGTTTTGCGGGTAGCAAAACGCAAACTAAGCGCCGCATCGCTTAAGCTAAACAAAACGCCCGGCGATTGGGGCTGACTCCCATCGCCGGGCGCTTCAATATCATCCCGCCTTCTGCTAGTGCTTAGTCGTTCAATGCGAGTGTTTGGAAAGCTTTATAGGCCGCCACTACCGTTGCCATTTGGGCGGTATGCGCTTGCACAAATGCATCGCCGGTTACGGTCTCGTCCGGATATTCGGTAATCAGCATTAATGGTGTTAACTGATCAGCATCTTCCAACATGAGATAAGGAAAGCCATTCAGCACCGGAAACGTGAGCGCGCCCGCATGGGTTTCAAACAGCGCGATTTGCGTGGCATTAAGCTCGACAAGCCCCGGCACTTGCGCAAGCGCCTGAGTAACGGCTTCGACTAACTGCATCGCCGCCCTTTCCCATCCTGGCTGGTGGCGAAGAATCAAAAAGAATCCCTTAGGAATCGTCCACATTTCAAAGCCACGGGGCACGTAGCCCGTTAATGGTCGCGTCCATTCATGAGCCGGATAGCCATGCAGATTAACATGCAGCCCGGCAGCGCTGGCCGCAAAAGCCTGTTCGCGAATGGCATGTTCGAAAGGCTGACCTAGCGGCTGGCTCTGTAAGTCATTACCAAAGGCGGTATAGCGCGCGGCATGATGCATATGACGCGGCTGCGTGGCGATGAGCCGATTCTGCAGGGCGTAGCCGTCAGGGTTCTCTAAAGGAGAAATAACAAAGTGTGCGTGCGGCTGCGCGCCAAGCTGCTCAGCCGCACGCAATGCCCCGACAACACCCGATGTTTCGTTGGCGTGCTGCCCAGCACTGATCATCACGGCACGGTCACTGCCGACGACATAGCGCGCTTCTACCGCTCTGCCCGCGCGGGTGGTGGCATACAGCGCCTGGCCACCCAGCGCGGCCAGCGTCTGCTTGATCTGATCAGCGCCAATAGCCTGCGAAGCAGTATCTAGCGCCACGGCGGCACGTGGCGACGGCGATGAGTCCAGGGGTTGTAGGCTCACTCGCAAGTAGGCAGTTTCACCTTGGGTCGACACTTCCGGCACAATCTGGCCCGGTTGAATCGAACGATCTCCCAATGCCAGGCCCGCTTGACGCTGAAAATACTCCAGAGTAGAGAAATACAGCTCTTCGTGGAGCGCTTCGCTGAGGCTAATATGCTCATCGTCCCACGCCAAGCGACGGTCGCTGCTGGGCAAATGCACCGTAAAATTGAGCTCCTCAAAATACGGCGATGCGCTCTGCCACCGCGCTGACGCTAGCGTCGACATCGCCGCCTGATAGAGCGCTTCGTAGTCTGTCTCAATCACCGATTCACTCATTTCGCCCTGAGGCGAGGTTAGCCGCAGCCAACCGCAGGGTGAATACTGGTCTTCGCCAACATGATCTTGATGATATCGGTTGGGCGCGGCGACACGATACGTTTCCTGATTACCTGAGCTGCGTTCCACCTTAACGCTGTAGTGGGTCGCCGATGTCTCAACGCCCTCCCAGCGTAACGTAACGTCTTTTGGAAGCAGTGCGGCAAGCGGATAAGCTTCAAGAAGGAATCGACGCGGCGAGTGTTCCAACACCGGATACTCAATCACCAGTGACGTCAGTGATACCCAGCTAAGCTCTTCCAAAAAGAAGTGCACTAGCGGCTTGTAGGCACTACGTAGACAAGCGCTGACCCCGGCCGCTTTGAAAGCAGCCTGCGTACGTTGGCGCTCGGCTTCATCATCGAATACCCAGGCCTCAAGCAAATAGCCTTGATAGGCTGGCGTGGCGTATTTTTCCAGCAAGGCACGCGTGGTACGGGGAAAAGAGCGCTCAAGCAGCGTCGTTACCTGGGCGCTATTGGGCCTATTCATAACGAGGTACGTCCGGTGGGATCAAGCGCATCGCGCAGCCAGTCGCCGAGCAAGTTAAGCCCGAGCACGGTTAACAAAATAGCTAGGCCAGGAAACACGCTAACCCACCACGCCGTTTGTAGATAAGTGCGCCCTTCCGCCAACATGCCGCCCCAGCTAGGAATAACGGGGTCCACGCCTAGCCCTAAAAAGGTCAGGCTGCTTTCCAGCAAAATGTTATTCGCCACGTTAAGGGTCATCAGCACGATGACGGGGCCAATCAAATTGGGCAGCAGGTGCTGGAAGAGAATGCGGATATCTTTTACCCCGATCGCTTTGGCCGCCAGGATAAACTCGCGGTCTCGTAGCGAAAGCACCGACCCCCGAACTAGGCGCGCGTACTGCACCCACTGGGAAATAATCAGCAAGATGATCATGTTGGTCAGGCCACCACCAATCACCGCAATGAAGGTAATCGCCAGTAGAATGAAAGGCAGCGCGAGCTGTACATCGGCAAAGCGCATGACAATCATGTCGACAAACCCGCCGTAGTAGCCGGATATTAAGCCCATAATAATGCCGATAACCACCGCACCGAGTGCAGAGTACACCCCGACTTTCAGCGAGATTTCTCCGCCAATAATGACCCGCGCCAGCACATCTCGACCTAGCGGGTCCGTGCCGAAGGGAAAGCCAGCCTCTGTTAACGGCGGCGTTAAGCGATAGGCTAAATTTAACTCCGAGCCGCCGCCCGGGAACAGCCAGCCGGAGAAAATGACCGCCAGGCCAATACCACCAAATAGCAGCACACCGAGAATAAACTCTAGGTTTTTAAAACGTCTTAATTTATCGGTTTTGATAGCAGCCATCATGGTTATTCCTTGCGTACTCTGGGGTCGACCAAGCCATAAGCGATATCAACGATCAGATTGATAGAGATGATCATTAATGAGAGCACCGTAATAACACCTTGTAAGACGGGATAGTCACGCGACGACACCGCTTCGAAGGCAAGCGTGCCCAACCCCGGCCAGTTGAAGACTCGTTCCACCACGACAATACCGCCCAGCAGCCCGCCAAACTGCAAACCGAAATAAGTAATCAACGGGATAGAGCAGTTGCGTAGCGCATGCTTGTAGAGCACTACGTTATTAGAAAGCCCTTTGGCACGCGCCACCATAATGTATTGCGAGCGCAGCGTATCCAGCATGGTCGTTCGCACTAGGCGTACGTTAGTAGCGGTCAGAATGATCGCCATGGTGGCAGCGGGCATAATAAAGCTAGCGATACCCTCCATACCGCTGGGCGGCAATAGATTGAAGGTAATCGAGAAGAGCAGCACCAGCATGATGGCTAGCCAAAAGTTAGGAAAAGAGAGCCCTATCAGGGAAAAAATCCTAATCATTTGATCCGGCCACTTGCCTCGCGATACGGCCGCTTTAATGCCTAACGGAATTGAGATCACAATAGACAACAGCAGTGAAACGAAGGCTAGCGCGAGGGTTGCAGGTAAAGCACGCCCAATGAGGTCACTTACCGGGGTGCCACCCATAAAGCTGCGGCCAAAATCGCCCACTAATAAGCCACGCAAGAACTCCAGATACTGCGCCAGAAATGATTGATTCAAGCCTAATGCTTCACGAATTTTTACCAGATCTGCCTCGGTAATACTGCCCGCGCCCTGCGCTAGCATCACCGCCGGATCGCCGGTAAGCCGAATCGCAAAAGACACGATTAGCGTAACGGCAATCACCACGAAAATAGCCTGCAGTATTCGATATAAAAGAAACTTTGCCACTATGACCTCTTTGCTCTTAAGCGCGTATCGCCGTTATATGAAGTGTCTGCTGTCACGCACCAGGCCGCTCTTTCAAGCGGCCTGGTTGCGCCACGTTTCAGTCAGCGACATCGACGTCGGTCAGGCGCATACGGTTATCCGGAGCAGGCTCAAAGTTCTCGACGCGGTCGTTCACACCGTACAAGGCATTAATGCTGTACAGCGGCATTTCCAGCGCGCGGTCTTGGGTATAGCGTGCAATCGCCTGAAGCAGCTCTTCACGCTCATCCTGGTCTGAAATACTGCGCTGAGCTTCTAGCATTTCATCTAATTCAGGGTCGCTGTCGTAAGGATTCCAGCGCTCGCCGCTGTGGTACATCAGGTAGGCAGTATTATCGAAATCGAACGTCCAACCACCCCACTTTTGCTGGAACATCTCACCCGTACGCCCTGCGGGAATAATGTCGTTAAGCAGCACATTGGTTTCATAAGGCTGGATTGAGGCGGTCACGCCGACGGTCTGCAGGTAGGAAGCCACTACTTGAGCCACCTCGGCAAAGGTCGCGTCGTTACCACGCACATCAATCTGTACGGTCGCGCCAGACTCGATGCCGGCATCATCCAGCAGCTGGCGAGCCTGCTGTGGATCATAGGGCAGCGGTTCCATGTCAGGGTCATGACCAAACGACTGGGCGCCCTGGAAGCTGGCAATCATCTCGCCTTCACCAGCTAAAATAGCGTCAATAATAGCCTGGCGGTCGACGGCCATGATTAAGGCTTTGCGCACGCGCTCATCGGCGGTAATGCCTGACTGGGTGTTAAAGCGAATCGCTTCCACGGTCGGTGAAGGTACGCTGACAATGCTCACACCGTCGTGATTTTTGATCGTATCGATCATACCAATAGGAATAGTCGGTGGTATGACGATATCAACACGCCCCGCCTGCAGCTCAGCTACCGCGGTGGAGGGTTCAGAAATAAAGCGATAGGTCACTTTTTCAAGCTTCGGCGCGCCGCCCCAATGGTCGGCAAAGGCCTCAAGCTGGATATCCTCACGAGGGTTGTACGCCACCACCTTGAAGGGGCCAGTGCCAACGGGATGAGTATTGAAATACTCGTCGCCATGCTCTTCCAGGTAAGCAGGCGGTACGATCATTGCTCCGTAACCAGCAAGCTTGGTTAATAACACCGGGTCCAGCTCATTGAGATGGAAGTCAACGGTGTGATCATCAATGACTTCTACGCTTTCAATCGCCGTGTAGTTAGAACGCTGCGGCCCTCGCGAACCTTCCTCGCCCAGTAGACGATCAAAGGTGAACTTTACCGCCTGCGCATTGAAGGGTTCGCCGTTATGGAAGGTGACGCCTTCGCGCAGCGTGAAACGAATACGGGTGCCGTCATCCAGCTCCTCCCACTCGGTAGCAAGGCCGGGCACCAGCTCCAAATCAGGTCCGCGATACGTTAAGCCATCGAAAATATTGGTGGCAACCGACGCCCAGTTGACTAGAAAAGTATCGATAGGATCCCAGGTGCCAGGGTCCTGGGGTGATGCGATAGTTAATGAACCCGCTTGTGCCGATGCAGAAAAGGCAACGCTTAATGCCAGGCTCGCAATCACGCTATTGAGCACCGTTTTAGTTTTTAGCTTGTTAGGTTTTTGCATGAAGTTCACTCCTGTTTTTTATCACTAACCTTGCTAGAAAATGACGAGCAAGATGCTTTTTTTAGAGCACTATCTGCCGGGCGGTTGCTCAACAGTCAACTATGATGCCAAACGCGCGTCCGCGTCAGTGTCGGCCTCTTGAGCAACAAAATGACCGCAGCCCACCTGCACTAACGGCACATGCTCAGGCTCATCACCGACCTTGCGAATGGGGCTGAGAATATCGCCTTGTAGCAACACTCGTTCTCGCCGATGACCAGGGTCCGCCACTGGCACGGCGTTCAAGAGTTTGCGGGTGTAAGAGTGCTGGGGTGTATCGAATACCGCTTGACGCCCACCCAGCTCAACCACTTGGCCTAGGTGCAGCACTGCTACGCGATGGCTCATTTTTTCCACCACCGCCATGTCATGGCTAATGAATAGATAGGCCAAGCCTTCGTCTTGCTGCAGCTCCATGAGCAGATGGATAATCTGCGCCTGAATTGACACGTCTAGTGCAGACAGCGCTTCGTCTGCAATGATCAGCTTAGGCTTGGATGCCAAGGCGCGCGCGATGCAGACTCGCTGCCGCTGGCCGCCCGAAAACTCGTGAGGATAGCGATCAGCCTGCTCTGCGCTTAAGCCCACGCGTTCTAACAGTTGATCGACCCGCTGGCGTATCGCTTTTGTACCGTGCAGCAAACCATGGGTGCGGATCGGCTCAGCAATCGAAAAGCCCACCGTTTTGCGTGGATCTAAGGAGGCGAACGGGTCTTGAAAGATGTACTGCACTTCCTGGCGTAGGCGCATTTTTTCGGCGCGCGACATGTCTGCTACCGCCTGACCATTAAAGCGTATCGTGCCGCTGGTACTTTCCTGCAACTGCTGAATAGTGCGTCCGATAGTCGATTTTCCAGAGCCTGACTCACCGACTAGCGCCAGCGTTTCACCAGGAAAAATAGTGAAACTGACATTTTCTACCGCATGCACTCGATGGCTAATGCCGCCAAAGAAACCCTTACGAATATCAAAGCGAGTCACTAGGTTTTCCACCTCTACCACCGGAGTGGCATCGGTTCTGGCGGTATCCTGCGTTTTGCTTTCACCCCGCGTAACCGCCGCATTCGCCTTAAATTCAACCAAAGGGTCCATTCGTGGCAGCGGTTCACCTCGCATACTCCCCAGCGTGGGCACTGCCGCGAGCAGGGCTTGAGTGTAGGGATGCTGTGGATTGGCAAATATCTCCTCCACTGCGGCTTCTTCGACCTTTTCGCCATGACGCATGACCACGACTTGGTCAGCCATCTCTGCCACTACGCCCATATCATGCGTAATGAAGATAACCGCCATCCCCAGCTCCTGCTGAAGGTCGCGCATGATGGTAAGAATCTGGGCTTGAATCGTCACGTCCAGCGCAGTGGTAGGCTCATCGGCTACCAGCACCTTGGGTCGGCACGCCAAAGCCATGGCGATCATTACCCGCTGGCGCATGCCGCCCGACAGCTGATGAGGGTAGCGCTTCAGCAGGGCTTCTGCATCGGCCAAGCGCACCAACTTAAGCAGTTTGACCGCCTCAGCTTGAGCAGTAGCCTTGGTGTGTTTTTCATGCAGGACGAGCACTTCGGTAATTTGGTCACCGATAGTATAAACCGGGTTCAGCGACGTCATCGGCTCTTGAAAGATCATGGCGATTTCCTTGCCACGTATCTTGCGCATCGCCTTATCGGAAAGCTGAGCGAGATCTTGCGTTTGATGCCCCTCGGCATCGCGACAAAAATGTATCGAGCCTTGGGTAATCTCAGCGTTCATGTATTCAACTAAACGCATGATGGCAAGTGATGTCACCGACTTTCCTGAACCTGACTCACCTACGATGGCGGTTGTCTTGCCAGGATAAACATCAAAACTTAGATTATTAACAACGCAGTTAGAACCAAAATTCACGCTCAAGGAGCGAACCGATAGCGCGGGTGTCGTTATCACAAGATGCCATGCTCCCTGCTCGTGGGCAGCGCTTTCTTTTGAACAGAGTCAACGTAGACTGCCCAGAGCTTTCGTAAACCATTAGTCGTATGTAGTAATTACGTCAAACTACTTATTTTGCTAAACTTTTGTCAATCTATAATCGTATAGCACCCGCGCATTTATCCCGCCGTTAACACCTGAATATTTCCGTACACGTACAAAAAAACTCCCGTTGCGGGAGTTTTAAAGCTGCGTGCCTTTGCGCTTTGCATGCACGCAAAATCATCCCACTCGATGCTGTTTGAGCACGGTGAGGCTGCGTTCTTCTTCATTTTGGGGCTGGGAAGGTGCTTGGCGGATGCCGACCAGTACGTACCATTCCGCTTCGGAAAGGTAGGTTTCGCACCAGCGCCCTAGAATAAAGGCGCTCTCTTCGCGGGTGCGCTGGCCACTGCGGTAATCATGGGCTAACAGTAATAAATTCTGCCGGGCAGTGCGTGCGCGGGCGTTACCACCGTGTACTTTTGCCAGCGGACAGCGTCGATCATACGCCGCGTTGGTCAACGCATTGAGCCAACGCTCCAATTCATGTGCTTGAATGCCGCCATACACTGCCACGCTTAAGCTCCCTGCCCCGTTTAAAGGGCGTCAGCCTGCCCGATTTACCGGCCGCTGTCACTGGTTAAACTTTGTCCGTTGTTGAATCCTGTGGAAGGCCTTGTTCAAAACCTTGTAACACATTGACTACATTGACACCGATTGCATCCACCGCATAGCCCCCTTCCATCAGAAACACGCTGGGCAGGCCTGCCTGCGCGAGGCGTTTACCTAGCGCGATAAAATCGGCGCTCGCAAAGGTGAAGGCACTAATCGGGTCGCCCTCAAAAATATCGACCCCCAATGACACAATCAGGCAATCGCATTCAGCGGCCTTAATCTGCGCCAATGCCACTTCCAAGGTCGCCATCCAAGTGGCGACGCTGGTGCCTGGGGGCATCGGATAATTGACGTTAAAGCCTTTGCCATTACCTTCGCCTTGCTCATCAGCGTAGCCCAAGTAATAGGGAAAGGTGACCTCCGGATCGCCATGCAGCGATATAAACAGCACATCGTCGCGACTATAGAAGATTTGCTGAGTGCCGTTGCCGTGGTGAAAATCAACGTCCAGAATCGCAACGCGGCGTTTGCCTGCATCCAGCGCTCGTTGGGCAGCAACCGCGGCATTATTGAAAAAGCAGTAGCCACCGAACTGATCATAAGCGGCGTGATGGCCGGGCGGCCGGCATAGTCCAAAGCTTGGCTCACCGGTTTGCAGCGTGTGTTCCACTGCGCCGAGCGCCACATCTTTGCTTGCCATGGCGGCTTCAAAGGTACCTTCAGAAATCGACGTTTCCGCCGCCAGCGCGTAGTAGCCTAGCTGACCACTAATAGAGCGCGGAATGCGGTCACCGCGCATGCTGCGCGCCGGCCAAATATTGGGAATCGCCTCACCTTCGTGCCCTGCCGCTCCCCACTCTTTCCAACAGTTAGCTAAAAACGTAACGTAGCGCTCGTCATGCACCGCCAGCACCGGCGCCAGGCCATAGTCGTTGGGCGTGCAAATATCGCCAAGGCCAGATTGACGAAGTTGTTTAAGCACGAGATCAAGGCGTTCAGGGCACTCGAATGGCGTGACCAACGCGCCATCATGTAACTCGGTACGCGCTTGGCGCAAACGGCTTTTTTCTGAGTAAAACGTCAGCATGCAGGCTCCTTAATCGGCATCTAATTGACACGGCCACTGTTTGGCCCAGCGGCGTTTCTGGCTCGCTGTTTGCTGTTTTAACTGGTATTCAGCCCGGCTAGCGGCGGCGCGATCCTCAAAAGGCTCAGCGCCTAATAGCGCAAGGGGTGGGTTCGCCCGCGTGTAGCGCGCCCCTTTACCCAGGCAATGCGCCTGATAGCGCTTCGCTAGGTTGTTGGTAATCCCGGTATAGGTGCCGCGCTGGCACTCAAGTAAATACAGATACCACTGAGTACCGGCTTTCTGAGGCTCAACGATGCCACTATTCACCGCAACATACCTTCAATTTACGCCCGCTACCACATAGGCACGGGTCATTACGGCGCGGCTTTAAGCGCGTTAGCGTGGGCGTGCCGTCGACATACCACCAGCGCTGTTCTTCATGGGTAAAGCGAGACACCTCCTCAAGCACATGCCAGCGGCCACGCTCTCGCCTTCGTTCATAAAAAAAGGCGCGAAAATGCACGTAACCGGCGTTCGCGAGCGGCGGCTCAGCGGCCACAATAGTAAGCGCTTTCCACTCGGTATCGGGGTCAGGCGGCAGGCTGTTTGGCCGCGTCGATGCGTGCCATGTCGTGAGTAAATAGTCGCTAAGCCCTAGCGCAAAGGCGGCATAGCGAGAGCGCATCAACGCCTCAGGAGTAGGCGCTGTGTCGCCGTGATGATAGCGGCCACAGCAGCTATCCAGCGTTAAATCGTTACCACAGGGGCACGTTTTAGGGGTCGTTAAGGTCATAACCGGCGCTCTTTCACAACATCGCTCATAGCCTAACCGAAAGGTCCTATGCGCGTCGCCCGGCATGTATGCGTTTTGTGTCGATATTTCCGCTGAGTTGGGTATATAGTGGTGACGCACAATATTTAAACGACGGAGTACGAATAACGATCAATCATTCTTTCCAAAATTTTGGAGGTTCTCCCTATGAAGGTTTACAAACCGGAATGGCAGTGCACGTTTAGCGTAAACGAAGGCGCGGAAGAATCAGCCACTTGGAAAGAGAGAGTCGCATGGCGGCTCAGGGGCGTTGCGGATCGACTGGAAGGCGGCGGGCGCACGGTAAAAATTGACTACCGGGTGACGCCAGCGGTTAGTCCCCAAGAAGTAGACACGTGTTTAGGTAAGGGTTTTGAAGTCACTCAGCGCCTGCTAACGCAGTTAGCCCAGCAACAGGCGTGCGAAGACGTGATGCGCCATGCCAAATCAGAGCTTTATGAACAGCACTCTCAGCACTGACGCGCTTTGAACACATGAACGATGAACATACGCGCTATAAATATACGTATTATAAACATCGTATTTAAGTGCGTTTGAAAACAATCCCACCCCTTGAAACGGGTGGGATTTTTGTTAGGACATCAGTGCATCTCTTCCTCAGCATTACTAATCAGCATACTGATAAAGTTATCTGACAGGGGATTCTCTTCACCCTTTCGCGTGACGGCTACAAGCGTTGTGCTGATTTCAATACCATCGACAGGTAGAAATACAACATCTCTTCGATTGTTAAGTGCAATTGAACCACTTACCAGTGTTCCTCCCAACCCTGCACCTACCAGTGCCAATGCTGTATGAATTTCAATCGCATCATGTGTAACAGAAGGACGTACTCCTTTTTCTTCAAGATGTGAAAGAATTTTTTGCCCAAAAGGGCTTCGAGCATCCTTAGGATAAAGAATAAAAGGAATTTGATTAAATGCTCGAATAGGAAAGATGTCCTGCTTAGCAAGTGGATGATCAATAGGTAAGGCAACCATAAATGGATCGTTGATTATTACTTCATAATCCATATCAGCATGGCGCTCAAACATACCGATAAATCGAGCAATTCCTACATCAATGCGGTGCTGTCTTAATCTTTCTTCCTGATATTCCGACAATATCTCAACAAGGTCCAGATGAACCTCTGGATGCTGCACTCGATAATTCTTAATCACACTGGGTAGCAAGGAAAAAAGTGTGGAGCGAATAAATCCTATCCCCAGCCAGCCGCCACTGCCACTGGCTACCTGCTTGGATTCTTGCTCCAGTCGAGAGGCCTGATTTAACAGCTCTTTTGCACGTGGATAAAAAAACTTCCCAAGCGATGTGAGTTGCATGGGACGAGTTGTGCGGTCAAATAGCTCGCCTCCCAGATTCTGTTCCAAGAGAGCGAGCTGAGCGCTGATCGCTGTCGGCGCGATAAAAAGCCGCTTTGCGGCAGCACTGCCGCCGCCCGCATCGACTACTTCACAGAAATAAAGCATTTGCCGTAGATTCATTTTTTATGAACTTTCCTGCACAATTTGCTGATTTATTAAAGATAATAAATATATGATAGTGAGTCTGAGGTCAACTCAGGAGAATAATAATGATAAATAAGCATATCGCTTCACAACTCAGTCAGTTTGGTAGCGCATCTATTTATGAAGCACAGGGCGCCATAGGAGCACTCGACAGTGGTATCAAACCCCTCAGCGACTCAATGCAAGTATATGGGCCAGCATTCACGGTAGATATACATCCTGGCGATAACCTCATGCTGCATTATGCCCTACTGCATATTCAGCCAGGTGATGTATTAGTCGTGGATGCAAAACGCTTTATTGAAGCAGGCCCATGGGGGGATATCCTCACGGAGCAAGCGATCACTAAAGGCGTTGCAGGCCTTATCATTAATGGTTCCGTTAGAGATGCCCAGGCAATAAAAACACTTGGATTTCCTGTTTTCTGTCGCGGCTTAAGCATCAAAGGGACAGCAAAAAAACAGTCTGGCAAAATCAATGTACCTATTTGTATTGGTGATGCGGTTATTAACCCAGGTGATTATATTTTTGGCGATGAAGATGGGGTCGTGGCGGTTTCGCCACAGAACCTAGCAGCGGTGCTTCAAGCAACCCAAGAGCGCGAAAACACTGAAGCAATATACCGTGAAGAAATAAAGCAAGGGAGCAACACCGTAGACCTACTAGGACTAAGAGACACCTTAATAAAATTAAATTTAGCGTAAAAGTTACTCATAATTTAAAGAAATAGAAACAAATAACTATAAAATAGCGCTTTAGACAACATTAAAGAGATTTGAAATGAAAACTATAAAAGCAATTAGCATGCTCTCCTGCCTTGCATTCCCCATGACGTTTGCAGCCTATTCAGGTGCGGATAGCTATCCGGAAAGACCAATTTCTACCATTATCGCCTTTGGAGCTGGTGGAAATACGGATGTTGGTGCGCGGATCCTGTTTCCAGCAGTAGATCGTGAGTTAGGTGTACCGCTTAACATTATCAATCGACCCGGCGGAGGGGGCTGGGTAGGCTGGGCACAGTTACTCAACTCATCCAATGACGGCTATACCCTAGGCTATATAAATACTCCCAATTTGATCACCGGCTACTTGGATCCACAGTATCGTCGCGACATAGATCTGAATGATTTCGAACTCATCGCGAATCATGTCACTGACTACGGCGTCATTTCGATCAATAAAGATGAGACCCGCTTTAACACTATTGACGAGTTAGTCACTTACGCCCAATCAAACATACTGACAGCTTCAACAACCGGGGCAAATGGTGATGACCATATTGCGATGTTGAAGATGAATCATAATTATAAGACGCAGTTTGTACCAGTCCATACCACAGGCACGGCGGAGCAGCGCGCCGCGATTCAGGGCGGGCACGTTGATGTGAATTTTTCAAACGTTGGGGATACCAACATGGCGCATCGTAATGGCGATTTAAAAATTCTTGCGATCATGGCTCCCGAGCGATCAGATTTTATTCCTGATATCCCTACGCTAGAGGAGCTAGGTTACTCGGACGTGATTTCTTGGTCCGCACGCGGCATTGCGGCTCCTAAAGGCACCGATCCCTCCGTGTTGGAGCAGCTTAAAGAAGCCTTTGTTGCCGGTATGCAAGACCCTGAGCATTTAGCAAAAATGGAAGAGCTGGGACTGCTAGTCGATATACGAACAGGTGATTCCTATCGAGAAATGCTGGAAGAGGAAGAACAAGGCGTTCGCTCTCTTGAAAACTTGCTTGGCTGGTAACCATCACTGATCGTGATATTGATGTATATCACGATCAGAACCTTAGATGCGAAACGTCTACAATAATAAAATAGGTGTTTTATGAAAGCGTTACACTCCGATGCGTTAATCGGCTTGGCTATGCTGATTTTCTCAATAATATTTTTAATCTTATCCGCTCAGATGCCTTCTGACCCAGCGGTATTTCCTAAACTTATTCTAACCATCTTAATGATATTTTCGCTATTCATTACTTGGTCAGGGGTATCAAAAACATGGGCAGCCGAGAAACAGGGTGTTAAACACACGTCTATTTTTCAGCATATCCGTGGCCCACTCATCACATTTATAGCACTTTGCCTTTATATAGTCTTAATCAGCATTCTCGGTTTTTTTACTGCCAGCTCGATCGTCGCCATTTTCTTCATGATCTACTTTGGCGTGAGATCATACGTCCAAGTAATGTTAGTACTCCTTATCATGAATACTTTCATTTATCTGCTCTTTGTCTGGCAGCTACGCATCGCGCTTCCCACTGGTTTATTGCTGTAAAGGAGAGGGATAATGGCTATTGATACGACCTTATTACTGTCAGTTCTCGCGCAGTTAGCCTCACCAGATGTGTTGCTAATGCTATGCGTGGGTGTCTTCGGAGGCATCTTTCTCGGCGCTTTACCTGGATTAAGCGCGACGATGGGTATTGCGCTATTGATTCCTGTCACTTTCGGCATGCAGCCAGTAGCAGCAATGGTACTGCTTTCCGCTATATATGCGTCTGCCGTTTATGGAGGATCTATTACGGCTATCTTAATTCATACGCCGGGTACGCCTGCATCAGCAGCCACGGCATTAGATGGCTACCAAATGACACAGCGTGGCGAAGGGCTGAAAGCATTGGGAACATCCACGCTTTGCTCCGTAATCGGAGGTGTAGTTAGTGTAGTTGCCTTGCTACTGCTGGCACCGCCTTTGGCACAGATTTCATTACGCTTCAGTGCACCTGAGTATTTTCTGATCGCAATATTTGGTTTGACCATCATTGGCAGCCTTTCCAGTGGCGCAATGGTAAAAGGCCTATCCGCAGGGCTGTTGGGTCTACTCATCAGCCTAGTCGGCGTGGATGTTATGACCGCCTATCCACGCTTTACCTTTGGAGTTGCCGAGCTAGAAAATGGTATTTCTCTGATTCCCGCTATGATTGGTCTCTTTTCAATTTCTCAAGTTATGATCCAGGCTGAAAAGCTCCATGGAGCCAATAACCTTACATCCCAAGCACCAAAGTTGAGTGGCAATCTATTTCCTAGTAGAGAAGAGTGGCGAAAAATTCGGCGCACTATTTCTCGATCCTCAGTCATTGGTGTGCTGGTGGGGGCATTACCAGGGGCAGGGGGCGATGTCGCATCTTGGGTAGCCTACAATGAGGCCAAACGTAATGCCAAAACTCCCGGTTTCTTTGGCAAAGGCGACATTGAAGGACTGGCTGCTGCTGAAACAGCCAATAATGCCGTGACGGGTGGCGCCATGATTCCGCTGCTAACACTGGGGATTCCCGGCAGCGCAGCAACGGCGGTTATGCTAGGAGGTTTGTATATTCATGGCTTGCAGCCTGGGCACGAACTATTCACCGCCAACGCTCATATTGTCTATGCCATTATTGTGGGGCTGCTGCTGGCGAATATCTTGATGGGTATCGTGGGCTTAGCATTGGCAAAGTATGTCGTTAAGGTAGCTTCTGTGCCTTTTGCAATTCTTGCGCCGATTATTGTGGTTCTATCAGTTGTCGGCTCCTACACCATCAACAACAGTATGTTCGATGTTTACATCATGGCTACATTTGGATTATTGGGCTATCTGATGAGAAAGACCGACTTCCCAACAGCCGCCATTGTGCTTGCCATGATATTGGGCGCTATGGCTGAGATCGGGTTCCGGCAGTCATTGGTAATGTCTAAAGGTAATATGCTGGGATATTATTTTGATCGCCCATTCTCGCTGCTCATCATGGGCTTAATTCTGCTGGCACTAGCATCGCCTCTTCTTGTGCGATGGAAACGTCAGAAATCACAACATGCTGTGTAGCATTTGCAGTTAATCATACAACCATGGCATCGAGAGGGCCATGGCTTCTAACTTGATGGTATCAAAGCTTTTACCGTAAATATTATTTAGAGATAAAACATACAACAGTGCCAAACGCACATTTCAATAGGGCGCGGCATAACATCTTTGCCTCAGACTTCAAACGGCTGCTCCAGCGCCTTGCCCATCTTGGCTAGAAAATCATCGCAGGCTTGCAGCTGTTCTATCTCGACATACTCATCAGGCTGGTGCGCTTGGGCGATGCTGCCAGGGCCGAGAATAATGGTTTGCAAGCCTTGGCCTTGAAACTGCCCGGCCTCTGTGGCGTAAGCCACTGCGTGGTTGCAGCAGGCAGCAGGCAAATGGTCTTTGGCTAAACGCAGAACGTAGTCATTATCACGATCAGCAAGCCCTGGCACCGTCGGGCTAAGGGGTGTCGTAGTGATTTCAACATGCTTGCCTTTCGCCTGCAGCTCAGCGGTTAACTGGGCGCAAAATGCATCGAAACGCTCATAGATCGACTCAAACGTTTCGGTGGGCAGGTGGCGGATTTCCCAATCAAACTGGCACTCTCGCGCCATAATATTGATCGCCGTGCCGCCTTTAATTTTACCCACATGCAGACTAGTGTGCGGCACGTTAAAGGCCTCATCCACACGCCCTTCTTCGACTAAGGCTGCCATGGTGTCTTCAATAACCGTTACTAACCGCGCCGCGACATGAATCGCTGACGTACCCTGGTTGACTTGACTGCTGTGCGCTTCACGACCAATCACCGTGGTGCGCAGGTTAGTCGCGCCCTTCTGGGCAACCACCGGCTGCATGCTGGTGGGCTCGCCCACAATCACGTTGGCCGTTTGTGAGTAGTGTTCACAGAAGAAACGGATAAGATCCGGCGCGCCCACACAGCCAATTTCTTCATCGTACGAGAAACCTAGGTAAATCGGCTGCTGCAACGGTGCTTTCACCCAGGTAGGCACTCTAGCCAACACGCAGGCAATAAAGCCTTTCATATCGCAGGTGCCACGCCCATACAAACGCCCATCGCCGCCATCGCGCAGCGTGAAAGGGTCACTCGACCACGGCTGCCCCGCCACCGGCACCACGTCGGTATGCCCAGAAAGCATGACGCCACCCGGTGCATCAGGGCCAATTCTGGCGACCAGATTAGCTTTGGTGCCACAGGGGCTCATCACACGGTCAGCGCTAACGCCATAGTCAGCCAAGTAACCTTCGACGTACTCGATGAGCGCTAAATTGGATTCGCTAGAGGTGGTGTCAAAAGCGATCAACTTTTCCAAAAGCGCGATGGTGTCGGACATGATCTTCTCTTTCTCAAATGATATGGCGCTAACCCTACCACTCCCACCTTATGAAACCTACTCTGCTTACCGTCTGTTGAATTTCATTTCGTATTCACCTCGCATTCATCAAAACGTCACCTACACTTTCTATTGTTCAGTGCATTCAAAAATCCTAACAAACGTACTGCACTGCCTGATTAAATTCAGGCTCACAAGGAGCTGTTATGTCTCGTTTTACGTTGCACGCCCTCTCAGTAGGTATCGCAGCGGCAAGCCTTAGCTTGTCTGCTCACGCAGCGACCGAAATAACTTGGTGGCACTCCATGGGCGGTGAGCTGGGTGAGCGCCTTAGCGCTATCGCCGAAGACTTTAACGCCTCTCAGGATGAATTCACTATCGCGCCTTCTTACCGTGGCGAGTACGAAGAGGCGATGGTCAACACCATTGCGGCCTTTCGCGCGGGTGAGCAACCGCACATCGTACAAATTTACGAGGTCGGCACCGGCACAATGATGGCCGCTCAGGGCGCTATCTATCCGGTTTATGAGCTGATGGAGGAGCACGGCAACAACTTTGACCCATCCGATTATCTCTCAGTGGTCACTGGTTATTACACCGATACCGACGGCAACATGCTCTCCATGCCGTTCAACTCCTCGACACCAATCTTGTACTACAACAAAGCCGTTTTTGAAGCCGCTGGCCTCGACCCTGAAACACCGCCCACCACCTGGCAAGAAATGGGTGAGATGAGCCAGCAGATTCTGGATGAAGATGCAGCCTCGTGCGGCTTCACGCTGGCCTATGCCGCCAACTGGGTCGGCCTTGAAAATTTCTCAGCGATGCACAACCTGCCCGTCGGCACCCTGGAAAATGGCTTTGGTGGATTAGAGACCGAATTCACTTTTAACGGTGACGTTCAGGCGCGCTTTTGGGATCAGCTCAAAGAGTGGAGCGACAGCGGTGCTTACATGTATGCCGGTCCGGCGAACGGCCCCGATGCCGCACCGGCGTTCTACTCAAGCGACTGCGCGATGTACATGAACTCGTCAGCGTCGCGTGCCGATGTACTGGCGAACTCCGACTTCGACGTGGGCTTTGGCATGCTGCCTTACTATGATGACGTGGACGGCGCACCGCAGAACTCGATCATTGGCGGCGCGACCCTTTGGGTGCTTTCCGGCCATGAAGAAAACGAATACACGGGCGTTGCAGAATTCCTACAGTTCCTCTCTTCGCCGGAAGTACAGGCCGAGTGGCACCAGGGCACCGGCTACCTGCCGATCACTACTGCCGCTTATGAGCTGAGCCAAGAGCAGGGCTACTACGACGAGAACCCTGGCGCCGATATTGCCATCGAGCAAATCAACTTAAACGAGCCGACCGAGAACTCCAAAGGCTTGCGCTTTGGCAACTACCCGCAGGTGCGCATGGTGCTGGATGAAGAGTTCCAGAACGTGCTGTCAGGCGACAAGAGCGGCCAGGAAGCATTAGATGATGCCGCAGAGCGTGGCAATCAGATCCTACGCGATTTTGAAGCGGCCAATAGCTAATCGCGCACCGCTATCCGTTACAAAGCCCCGGCTTTCAAGGCTGGGGCTTCTACTATGACGGCCATCCCTTACCCTCGGCACAGCGCGAGGGTAAGGGATGGCTGACTTGCCGGTGATGCGTTAGCGCTTGGCCGGGCGATTTACATCCGTTGCGCCCGCTAGACAGGATAGTTTCATGCAGACAAAACGCTCCACCTATCAGAGCCGATGGTTACCCTTTTTCCTTTTAGCGCCGCAGCTAGCGATCACGCTGGTGTTTTTTATCTGGCCGGCGAGCCAGGCGGTCAAATCGAGCTTTGAGCGAACCGATCCTTTCGGCTTCAAAACAACGTTTATCGGCCTCGAAAACTACGCCAGAATTCTGGCCGACCCCAGCTACCTTAATGCGCTGGGCAGAACCGCGATTTTTGCCGTCTCGGTGACGGTGCTCTCCATGGGCACAGCGCTGCTATTGGCCGTATGCGTTAACCGCGTAATGCGTACCTCACGGTTTTACACAACGCTGTTGGTGTGGCCCTACGCCGTCGCTCCAGTGGTAGCCGGGGTGCTGTGGTGGTTTTTGTTTAATCCCACCATCGGCCTGCTCCCGCACCTGCTTGATTGGTTCGGCATCAATTGGAACCATCGCGTGTCAGGCACCCAAGCGATGATATTGATCACCATCGCCGCTGCCTGGAAGCAAATTTCTTACAACTTTCTGTTTTTCCTGGCTGGGCTGCAATCGGTTCCACCCTCGCTGATTGAAGCCGCCGCCATCGATGGTGCCAGCCCCTTCAAGCGCTTCTGGACCATCGTGTTTCCGCTGCTATCGCCCACCACGTTCTTCCTGCTGATTATCAACATTAACTACGTGATGTTTGAGACCTTTGGGGTAATCGACGCCACCACCGGCGGCGGGCCCGGGCAAGCCACCATGACGCTGGTCTATAAGGTTTACACCGATGGCGTCGCTGGCCTCAATATTGGCTCATCCTCGGCCCAGTCGGTGCTGCTGATGGGCATCGTGATTGTCTTGACGTTTATCCAGTTCCGATTTGTAGAACGCCGTGTCAATTACTAGCGTTAAAGGACTTCAACATGGTTGAAAACAGACCCTTTCTTAACCTCTTGACGCACCTTGTGCTGATTATAGGCGTGTTGGTGGTGGCGTTTCCGGTGTACGTGGCGTTTATCGCCTCGACCCATGAGCCAAGTGCCTTTGTGCGCGGCGTGATGCCGCTGCTACCGGGCAATAATATGTTCGAATCCTACGGACAAATGCTTAACTCCGGCTGGAGCGTAGGCGGAACACCGCCCGTCTGGCTGATGCTCGGCAACTCGCTGATCATGGCATTAACGATCGCTATCGGCAAAATCGCTATCTCGATTATTTCGGCCTTTGCGATTGTCTATTTTCGTTTTAGGTTTCGCATGTTGGCCTTCTGGATTATTTTCATCACCTTAATGCTACCGGTTGAAGTGCGCATTATTCCCACCTACGCCGTGGTGGCCAACCTTGGCCTGCTGAACTCTTACGCAGGGCTTGCCCTGCCGCTGATTGCCTCAGCGACGGCCACCTTTCTGTTTCGCCAGTTCTTTATGACCGTGCCCGAAGAACTGATGGAAGCGAGCCGGGTGGATGGCGCCAGCCCGATGCAATTTTTCCGCGATATCCTGCTGCCGATTTCGATCACCAATATTGCCGCGCTGTTTGTCATCATGTTCATTTACGGCTGGGTTCAGTATCTCTGGCCGCTGCTGGTCACTACCGACGAAAACTTCTACACCATTGTAATGGGGATTAAGCGCTTGATGGCATCATCCGACCGCGTACCCGCCTGGAACCTGATTATGGCAACGGTCACGCTTGCCATGCTGCCACCGGTGCTGGTGGTACTGTTTATGCAAAAACTGTTTGTGAAAGGCCTGACCGAGACGGAGAAATAACATGGCCAGTATTACCTTGGAAGGGCTTGAGAAAACCTACGCGGGCGATGTGCATGCGGTAAAGGGCATTGATCTGGCGATTAACGACGGTGAGTTTGTGGTGCTGGTGGGCCCATCTGGCTGCGGCAAATCAACCCTACTCCGCATGGTGGCAGGGCTTGAAACGATAACCGAAGGCACGCTTAAAATCGGCGATCGCGTGGTCAATAAACTCGAACCCGCCGAACGCGATATTGCCATGGTGTTTCAGAACTACGCGCTTTATCCACATATGACGGTGTACAACAATCTTGCCTATGGCCTGAAAAACCGAGGTTTTAAAAAACCCGAGATCGAAGAGCGCGTGCGTAAAGCGGCCAAAATGCTCGAAATTGAGGAGTTCCTAGAACGCAAGCCGCGCAAGCTCTCCGGCGGCCAGCGCCAGCGCGTGGCGATGGGACGTGCGCTGGTCCGCGATCCTGCCGCGTTTTTGTTTGATGAACCACTTTCCAACTTGGATGCCAAGCTACGCGTACAGATGCGTGTCGAAATTAAGCAGCTCCAACGGCGCCTGAAAACGACCAGCCTGTACGTCACCCACGACCAGCTAGAAGCCATGACTCTGGGCGACCGTTTGGTGGTTCTTAATGACGGGCGGATTGAACAGGTCGGCACTCCCATGGAGATCTATGCGCGACCAGCGACCCTATTCGTTGCGGGATTTATCGGCTCCCCCGCCATGAACATGCTGCCGGTGAACTATCTAATGGAAAAAGGCGCCAGCGGCCTGCTGGATGACTTGCCAGAGGGCACCGATATCGTCGGCATTCGTCCTGATGATATGCACTTAACCGCCCCTGCCGAGCCCCATTTAGTCGTCGAATCAACCCTTGCGCTATTTGAAGCCGCCGGTGCCGAAAGCCATCTTTACGTGACGCTTGCCGGCAGCGATCAGCCCATCGTCATTCGCGTTTCAGGCCAGCCGCCGGTCGCCGAAGGTGAAACTCTGCGATTTTTTGTGACCCGCGAAGCACTGCATCCTTTTAACAGTGCCACTGGAAAACGCATGGGGGATTAGTCTATAAGTTAATGCCGCACCCAGCACCGTGTGGCTGACGACGCGTTCGCCCACCGGCTGACGGCTGTCGTACACCAGCTCACCCCCCGTGGATACATGCATAAAACTACCGTTCTCGTCAGGCGCATTCGCCCAACGCGATTTCGAACGCCGTCAGCAGCTGTGCATCGGTGATTAAGTTACCCAGCGCGGTTTCATTGGCGCGAACGCCGCTGGAAGTTTACGCCGAGGTGCTCAAGAAGTCCGTTGCCGGGCCAAGCACTCTTCAATAGCGTTGCGCTTGGAACTTGAGGCCGCCGAATCTCGATCAAGGGGTGACGTCGCCAAGAGCGTGATGGCCAACGCCCTACAGCAACGCCCATGACACCCCATCAGCTCAATATTCGCGCGCTTAAAAGCGCATCCGTGATATTGGGATGGAAAAAGACATCCTACAAAAGGCTACCGCTCTCTTGATGTCGGACTCCCTGAACACTTCTCGCTAATCGAGAAACTCAAGACGAGCTATCCAGTGAAAAAACTGTGTGACGTGCTTGGCGTACATCGCAGCAGCTTTAAATACTGGGTACAACGTTCGAAAAGGCCTGCGTGTGTCACAACGGCAATGGAAATAGCCAAGGGCAAAGAGCTCTTTCGCGAGAGCGAAGGATCTGCGGGTGCGCACAGCATCCCCGAGATGGCGATAACGCAGGAAGTACCGTTAAGTCGCTATCGCGCTGGCCGCCTGATGAAAAAGCTTGGCCCTGATTAGTTGCCAAATGTCCGATCACACCTACAAGAAAACAGGGGATGAACATGTTGAGACATCGAACCACTTAGAGCGTCAGTTTAACGTTGTAGTGCCCAACCCCGTTTGGTGTAGCGATGTCACGTATATCTGGACAGGCAACCGCTGGGCTTATCTTGCCGTTGTCATCGGTTTATTTGCTAGAAAACCGATTGGCTGGACTATGTCGTTGCCGCCGGATAACGAGCTGACCAGCAGCGCATTAAAAATGGCCAATGAGAGCCGTGTGCAACCCAAAGGGGTCTGTGGCACAGCGACCAGCAAAAAGCGTCAGACGCTTTGGAAATACAAAATAAAAACAAAGTCTTAGTCGGCGCGGGAACTACTGGGATTATACGCCAATAGAGCAGTTCTTTCGGAGCCTACAGGTTGAATGTGTGCCTACGTATGGGTATCGCTCATTCTTGCAGGGCCAATATCATATCGTGAACTTATTTAATCGGGTATCACAGCCAGCTTCGCCCCCATCAGTACAAAAAGGGGATGAGTCCGAACCAGATAGAGGAAAATCACTGGGTTAATTATAAATCGGATGCTGTTTTTACTTGACCATTGAAAGGATATGCAATAGTAGAAGATTATGCGTTCCTCTATACGTAGTACTACGTATAGAGGAACGTAGTGCGTGCTGATAATCTCTAATGCATCGACATTGGATTGAAGCGCGTAACTAAAAAAACAAGTCACGCTATCAAATGACTAGATGATGCCGCCCATGATCTCTGTGCTTAGTGATGAAGTTGAGAACCTAGTTTTTGAGTATGCTCCTGTTGCCCTTGTGCTGACTGAGCGTAGATCAATAAAAATTTGCAATGCAGAATTTTGCGAGTTGTTTGGGTATGAAAAGGAGGAGCTGTTAGGAGAATTGATTTTGAAGCTTTATCCCTCCGTTGCCGACTTCAACAAGATTGGTGAGAAAAGTTATTCAGAATTGATGGAGTCTGCCTCCTATGTAGATGAGAGGTTTATGCAAACCAAGGGGGGCAAGATTTTTTGGGCTAGAGCTTCGGGTAGAACATTGACTCCACAAGATCCTTTCAAGCTGGCAGTTTGGAGCTTTTCTGAAGCTGAAGATTTCTCTGGGCCAAGTAAGGTCTTATCTGCTAGGGAAAGAGAGGTTTCAGGCTATATTGCTAACGGGATGACGTGTAAAGAAATAGCTAAAGAGCTTGGTATATCCTACAGGACAGTTGAAGCGCATAGATCTAAAGTTATGAAAAAGCTTGGCTGTCGAAATATGGCGGAGATGATATCAAAAATTATCAGGCTTCAATAATAATTTTAAGGAGGAGGTATGATTAGTTCTTTTTCAAGTTATGAAGATATTGCAAATAATTTCTCTTGGCCGAGTTGTCGAGATTTTAACATCGCAGATGTTTGTTGTGACAAATGGGCCAACAAAGATAATTCACGAGTTGCGTTGATAGAGGTCGACGGCCAAGGGGGCAGTAAAGAGATAACCTACAAAGAGTTGCAGGAAAAATCAAATAGGTTAGCAAATAGTTTGGCTGCAAAGGGGGTGGTGTCTGGAGATAGAATTGGCATTTACCTGCCACAGTGTTCTGAGACGGCTGTTTCTCATTTTGCTTGTTATAAATTAGGTGCTATTGCCGTTCCTTTGTTTAGCTTGTTTGGTCCGGATGCCGTTTTTCATAGAATGAATGATTGCTCCATGCGCGTGGTTATAACGGATGCTAGGGGAGGCGAGAATTTATTATCCATTATCAACGACCTTAATAGCATTGAGATAATTTATTCTATAGAGCCTTGTAAGTCAGATATTAATTCTATTGATTTTCATAAAGATATATCTCTGTTTGATGAGCATTTTTCAGCGAAGAAAACATCAGCAGATGACCCGGCCATGATAATTTACACATCAGGTACTACAGGGAGCTCGAAAGGTGCTGTTCTTTCTCATAAGGTGCTGATTGGCCATATCCCTGGTGTTCAAATTTCACATGATGGGTTTCCGCAAACCGGAGATGTGATGTGGACACCTGCGGACTGGGCATGGATTGGCGGCCTATTAGATGTCTTATTGCCATCGCTGTATTTTGGTGTTCCTGTCATTGCTAGGCGAATGTTAAAATTTAATGCTGAAGAAGCATTCTCTCTCATTGAAAGTTTTGGGGTAAGAAATATGTTTCTTCCCCCAACAGCACTTAAGATTATGCGGCAAGAAAAGAATCCCAAGGATAAGTGGGAACTGAATGTTAGGAGTATCGCAAGTGGCGGAGAGTCACTAGGGGAAGAACTTCTTGACTGGGGGCGAAAAATTTTTGATGTAACAATAAATGAATTTTATGGGCAGACTGAATGCAATATTGTGGTTTCATCTAGCGCACAGATGGGCGTTCATAAGCCAGGGCATACAGGTAAGGCTGTACCAGGTCATAAAGTTGCAGTTATAGATAACAAGGGAAATATTCTTAAAAGTGGTGAGTTAGGAAGTATAGCTATCAAATCCCCTGATCCTGTTATGTTTATTGGATACTGGAACAACCCCAAGGCCACTAAAGAAAAATTCATTGGTGATTGGTTGGTAACCGGTGATTTGGGTGTGCAAGATGAAGATGGCTTCTTTAAGTTTGTTGGAAGAGATGACGACGTCATAACTAGTGCGGGTTATCGAATTGGCCCCGCACCAATTGAAAATTGTTTGCTTAAACATCCATCTGTACGACTTGCTGCTGTAGTAGGAAAGCCTGACGCACTGAGGACTGAAATAGTAAAGGCATTTATTGTGTTGGCGGAAGGGTATGAGCCAACTGAGGAACTTTCGGAAGAGCTTAAAAGTCATGTTAAAAAGCGTTTAGCAGCACATGAATATCCGCGTGAAATAACATTCATTGATGAGCTTCCGCAGACAGCTACTGGAAAAATTATACGTGGGAAGCTTAAAAGAATGTAACAAACACTTATATGAAACTGCAATACTTATCTAATGTTTACGAACAATGCCAACATAAACATCATTTCTCATGACGCTGATTTTAAAAATAACAAAACAATGATAAATTTTAATTAACCCCAATGACTTATTGCAACTGAATAAAATTAATTAGCTCCTTTCATGCTGAAAACTACCCAAAAGATGTTTTATAACAACTGGAGATAGCCATGAAAAAAACAATTTTAATTAAAACGATCATTTCAACAGCTTTGCTGGGTTTATCGGCAACAGCAAATGCTCAAGATACATGGACTATGACATCGACTTGGCCAGAGAGCTTGGGGTTAATAGAGATCGATCGACATTGGGTCGAGACTGTAAATAAGCTTACGGATGGAGAGTTGTCTATTGAATTTCGTGCTGGCGGAACCCTTATGCCAAGCACCGAAGTCTTCGATGCCACAGAAACAGGAAGCATCGAAGCTTCTGGTGACTGGCCAGGTTATTGGGCAGGTACTGATTCGGCCTTTTCTCCTTTAGGCACTACAACCATGTTATTCAATGGTGTTGACTACCTTAATTGGATAATGCAGTGGGGCGGTTGGGAGCTCTATCAAGAGGTTTACGGGGAATATAATATAGTCTATCTCCCGTATGGAATTGTTGGTAGCGAATCTGGCTTGATGGGAGGGGTTCCAATTACTAGTTTAAATGATATTGATGGAAAAAGAATTCGCCTAGCTGGGCGAGATCAAGGAAGAGTCTTGAGTGGCCTGGGAGGTTCTCAAGTATCGCTGTCTGGCGCTGAGATTTATCAAGCTGTTGAGCGTGGCATTGTAGACGCAATGGAGTTTAATACTCCTGGAGTAGATTACGACGCTGGGTTTGCAGAGGTCGTTGAACATTGGACTGTTCCTGGCTGGCATCAAACAGGAAGTGTCCTGGGCGTAATGATCAATAAGGATGCCTGGGATAGGCTCTCAGAGCAAACCCAAGATAAACTAAAAATTGCCGCTGAGTCCACTATGGCTTGGTCGCTCTCATGGCTTGAAAGAAAATCAACTGAAGGGGCTGAAAGTTTTCTTGAGGCAGGAATTGAGATTCATAGGCTATCAGAGGAAGACTTAGAAACAATCCAAAAAATTACTAATCAAGTTATTGTTCAAAGTGCATGTGAAAATCCAATGACAGCACAAGTGTATCACTCCATGGTCAGCTATCTAGAGCACTACTCCATCTGGCGCGACTTGACCGTTCCCTTCAACATGAGCCGCACCACGGACAACCTACCCTCCCTTGAAGAACTTGAAGCTTGCATAAACCAGTAATCAGTTCGGGGCTTACGTGCCCCGGACTCTTTCTGGCACCTCCAACACCCCGATACGTTTGATTCACTCGTTTCAGAGAGCCTTTTCATGAACACCATTGCTAGGGCTATAGATGCACTCAACGAAGGCCTCGACCTGCTATCCCACGCTGGACGAGGCCAGCAAGATCACCACTATGGTAATGCTGTTGGTGGGAAGACACTGCCTTTACCGAAGTATTTTCCATCGGTACCGCCTGGGGTGGAGATCGTTGGCCTTTACCGCGCGGCAATCCCTTTATGGCTCTAATCACATTGGCCTGTGTGCTGATAGCCCTATTTATAGCAATCATGTTATTGCTGCCTGAGATGGTCTTTAAGTAATTTTTTAGTTTTTAAATTCAATATAATTTTTAGGAGTACTTATGATTACTTTACACCACTGTATGAGTGCTAGATCATTTCGAATTTTATGGATGCTGGAAGAGCTGGGGATGGAGTATGATTTGGTTATGCATGATTTTCCCCCAAGGCATTTAGAAAACGATTACAAAAAAACAAACCCCTTGGGAACTGTTCCAGCATTCTATGACGATAGTATCTTCATGACAGAGTCATCGGCAGTGTGCCAATACCTAGCCGACCGCTACTCTGCCAATAAAATGGGGGTTGGAGTAGCGGAACCAAGTTATGGCTGCTATATAAATTTTCTTCATTTCGGAGAAGCTACACTCACTTTCCCACAGACGCTTATCCTTAGATACAAGTACTTTGAGTCGTTAGAAAGAAGAATAGAGCAAGTGGCGATCGATTATGAACGCTGGTTTCTTTCAAGACTGAAACTTATTGACGAGAGACTATTGTCTAAAGATTATATTTGTTCCGGGAGGTTCACTGCTGCCGACGTATCAGTTGGTTACTCTCTAATGCTAGCCTCATATTTAGATATGGAAGAAAAATTTGGAGATGGCATTAAAAGGTACTGGGATAAACTAAGCAGTAGAGAAGCTTATATAAGGTCATTAAAAATACAAGAGAGAGAAGCTAAAAGGCAGAGTGTTTCATTGACTGCGTCTCCTAATGTTAGGTTGTAGTGGCATAGTGAATTTGGCCACCTAATTAGAGGTGCTAATATGCCCCCGGTGCTAGGATAGTTGTCGCCTGATTGGTTTTACCCTAACGAAGTCCCGTGGGCTATTCTCAAATAGTAGGTTAGAAGTATCTGGCGAACCTGAGGCATTCCAATTAGCACTTGAAGATTAGTGCCCGGCAGGGGGAGAAGAAAACGGAACTTCACGCTCATCGTCTTGATCAAATAGTCAAAAAGTATAGCAGAAAACTTATATTCGCCTAATGACTAGGGGATGAGTTATTTTTTAACTTAATTTTTATTTATAGTGAATAAATAAAAACGCCATCAAATCTTTAGGACAAGGGCATCTCAATCTAAGTCCATCTCGCATTGTTCCCGTTCAGCCACCCTATTTCTTCCGGACTAATCCCCGCTTGTCATCGCTTATTCATCGGCTTGACTCAGCAGTGTCATTCTCCTCTCCCACACTGCGTATAAACGTGATGAAGGGATGAATCGCTCATGCGGCTCTGTATCGTTAGTGAAACATGGTCACCGGACATTAACGGCGTTGCCCATACGCTGAGCCGGCTAAGCTGTGAGCTCAATCGGCAAGGAGTGCCGGTTGACGTTATTCGCCCCCGCCCGCTTGTGGCTGGAAATACCACGCGCATTAACCACGAGCTACAGGTTTCACGCGTTGCGCTACCCGGCTATACCGATGTTCAGGTGGGCTTGACGACACCGGCCGCGCTGCGGCGCTTTTGGCGAACGCATCGCCCCGACGTGATCTATTTGGCCACTCAAGGCCCTCTCGGCTGGGCGGCGCGCCACGCGGCAAAGCGGCTCAACATTCCCTTGGTAGCCGGTTGGCACACTAATTTCGACCACTACTGCAAAGATTACGGGGTCACATGGCTGGCTTCGACGGCCCGTCGCTATCTGCGCTACTTCCATAACGGCTGCGACTTAACATTGGTTCCTACCCACGCGCAGGCTGGCACGCTAACGCGCCAAGGCATTCGAGACGTTCACGTGCTTTCACGGGGATTAGACGGCGAACGGTTTTCGCCGACACACCGTGACCCACAGCTACGTAAGCGCTGGGGCGTTAGCGAGCACCAGCCAGTGGCGCTGTACGTTGGCCGATTAGCTGCAGAAAAGAACCTCACCTTACTGCAAGAAAGCTTTCACGCTATGCGTGAAGTGCGCCCCGACATGGCCCAGGTAATCGTGGGCGATGGCCCAGCCCGGGCGCAATTGCAAAGGGCACTACCCGACGTGCATTTCACTGGTTTCATTAATCAGGATGATCTCGCCCGCCACTATGCCAGTGCCGACTTATTTGTTTTTCCCTCGCTTTCAGAAACCTGGGGGAACGTGGTGGGAGAGGCCATGGCCAGCGGCTTGGCAGTGGTGGCCTATGATCACGCCGCCAGCGCTGAGCTCATTAACAGCGGCCACAATGGCGTCACCGTCACCGCAGGTGATAGCGCTGCGTTTCGCCGAGCAGCGGTCGATCTTTGCCAGCACCCCGCTGACTACGCACGCTTAGGCCGCGTGGCACGCTTGCGCGCGCTTGAGCAAAGTTGGTCAGGCATTACCGAGCAGTTTCTGCGTTATTTACACCAAGCCCAGGAGGCACACCATGCGCCCGCGTCCGCTTGTCGTATTCGATCGTCTTGATCTGCTGGAATGGCAGTTTTGCCAGCGTATATCACGCCTATCGCTTTACTCGCCGTGGCGTATCACGCTGCAGGCTGCCAGCCGTTTAGGCGACTGGCCGGCCTGGGTGCTGCTCATCATGGCCCAACCCTGGCTTCAGCCGAATGGCGCTTGGCGAGTTATGCAGTACAGCGTTGTCGCGCTGTTGGCCATGGGCGTTTATCGACTGGTGAAAACACGGCTATGCCGCGAGCGACCGTTCATTACCTACGGTGAGGGTATTCAGTGCTGCGAACCCGCGCGTGATCGCTACAGTTTTCCTAGCGGCCATACCATGCACGCGGTCATGTTTAGCGTATTAGTCGCCGCGCACACTCCCTGGCTGCTGCCAGTGATTGTGCCGTTAACCCTGCTAATTGCGATTTCGCGCGTGGGTCTGGGATTGCACTACGTAAGCGATGTGCTGGCAGGCGCCGCCTTGGGCTACGCATTTGCGCTGATCAGCCTTTATTGGATGGGCTGAACGCAAAAACGCCCGCTAAGCGGACGTTTTTCATGTGCCTATAAAAATCTCAAAGTACGAGAAAATGATCAGTAGACACGAACCATGATGAAAAGTGGCTATTACATACCGGGAGGCATGTCGTCGCGCTCATCCAATCTCGCCATAAATGATGTTTTAAACACCATGTACAGCCCAACGCCCGAAAACCCTAAGAACAAAAAAAACATGCACAACATCAGTGCCATAGCCATAGTCTTGTCCCTGTCAGTGTGCGGTTGCAACGTTGACGTCTTCTAACCGCAACATATTTACACCTGCTAAAAGGATAGACCAAAACACGGCGTTAATCTGTACAAAATTTTTATTTATGCAAAACCTATGCAGCCAAAATATAACGAGCAAGATTCATCCACCCAAGCAAATTCCAGACGCAAAAAAGCCACCTCACTTTCATGAGATGGCCGTTTTGCATCGATTCCGATCCCTGGCTTTGATGAACAGCGCCTCTATGCGCTGTAACCAATGAGCGGGTGGGTTGTCCTTTTCACTCCCTGTTCTTTTGCTCGGCTTCCTGCCTTCCTTAATGTACTCGGCCCACTCACTCAGTCTTTTTAAAAAATCTTAACTACCCGCCACAACAACTGCTTAAAATGAAAATCGATACTCAACAACTATTACATCACTATTAATTAATTTTACTTAACATTAAATATGGATGACTGCGCTTGTTGCTATATCTTAGATAATGCACACGCTGGGCCAAATGACTATAAAAACAAATAATTAATTTAAAAACAAATACTTAAAAAACACACAATCCTAAAGACTAGCTTTTTAAATACCTAATTAATGTGTAGAACTGACACATGCGACATAAGCATACGACATAAGTGCGCATTTCTTTCACTCAGCCGTAGCGCAACGTCGCAACAGGGATTAGTTTATTATCTGATGGTGAAAGCTATTTGATGGTGAAAAGAGTGCCCTCGCCGAGGGGTGCCCACCGTTAGCGTCCAGTCCAAACCGTTAGCGCCCAGTTCAAGCTATTACCATCCAGTTCAAGCTATGCCTTCAAGGAGGCCGCCATGAAATCAGCTGTTGCTATGGGTATTCTCATCATCACCGCGCTGCTGCTTAGCGGCTGCAATACTATTCGCGGCGCAGGTGAAGACATTGAACAGGGTGGCCAGGCTATCCAACGCTCAACGGAATAACGATGATGATGACTGTTTACTTGTCTCACGGCTTGGAAAGCGGGCCGGGTGCATTGAAAACTCAGGCGCTGAAGAGCATCGCCGAAAAGCTGGACGACTGTGAGCCCGTCGTTATGGACTACCGTGGCATGGCAGAACCGCAGCAACGCCTTACGCATCTGCTTGCGGTTTTGGCCGAACGTGGTGATGACCCCGCCTGCTGCGTTCTAGCAGGCTCAAGCTTAGGCGGCTGGCTCAGTGCGGCGGTCAGTGCCCAGCAGCCGGTGCTGGGCTGTTTTCTCTTGGCCCCAGCTCTGGGTTTAATTGACTACCCTGAAACGTCCCCCAACATTCAGGCGCGCCATACTCATATTATTCACGGCTGGCGCGATGATGTGATTGCCCCGGGGCCAGTGATTGAACGCGCCCGCCTTCAGCGTCTGTCGCTACGCATGGTCGATGACGATCATCGCCTGCATGCCAGCCTCGATACGATATTGCTCGATTTCGAACGCTTCTTACACCAGTGCGGTGCCGATGCCCGTCAAGCCATCGCCGGCTAACATACAACAAATATTCGACACGAGCCTTAAAAAGCTATACAAATAGTATACATTCAGTGCGGAGTTTGCTCATGTTAGGCATGTTTAAGCGCGACCCCAAAAAGAAACTGCAGCAAGATTACGAACGTAAACTTCAGGCCGCGATGGAGGCATCACGTAATGGCGACATGCGCGCCAACGCTACGCTTACCGAAGAAGCCGAGGCCATTCGGGCAGAGATCCTGCGTATAGAAGCGCAAGAATAGCGCTCACTCGTCGGCCAGCGCCGGTAATAGCGTTTTCAATTTACGGGTCAGCGTATTGCGGCCCCAGCCAAGCAGCTCTGCTGCCTCCCCTTTGCGACCGCCGGTATGCTTCAAGGCCGTCTCGATCAAAATACGTTCGAAATCCGGCACGGCTTCTTCCAGCAAATGCGTGTGGCCCTCTGCCAGCGCATGGTCGGCCCAATCGCGAAACGCCGTGCGCCAGTCGCCGTGAACACGGCTATCAGTGGCATTGGGCGAACGCAACTCGGGAGGCAGATCCTCAACAAGGATTTCGCGCCCTGAGGCCATAACGGTCAGCCAGCGGCAGATGTTTTCTAACTGACGCACGTTGCCAGGCCACGGTAAATGCGTCAGATGAGTTTCTGCTTCACTGGTGAGCACTTTAATATCGGTGGTCAGCTCTTTTGCCGCTTCAGCCAAAAAGTGCCGCGTAAGCCGGGGAATGTCTTCACGCCGCTCGGCAAGCTTGGGCAGGTGGATCCGAATCACATTCAGGCGATGGAATAAGTCCTCACGAAAGCGGCCATCGTCCACCAATACCTCTAAATTTTGATGGGTAGCGGCGATAATGCGCACATCGACCCTAACCGGCGTATGCCCCCCGACGCGATAAAACTCGCCGTCGGCCAATACCCGCAGCAAGCGCGTTTGGGTTTCAGCGGGCATATCGCCAATTTCATCTAGAAACAGCGTGCCACCGTTGGCCTGCTCAAAGCGCCCTTGGCGCTGCTGCGCAGCCCCCGTAAAGGCGCCCTTCTCATGGCCAAACAGCTCCGATTCAATCAAGTCGCGTGGAATGGCCGCCATGTTTAAGGCGATAAACGGTTTCCCTGATCGCGGGCTGTGTTGATGAAGCGCCTGGGCGACGCGCTCTTTGCCGGTGCCCGACTCACCGTTAATCAACACCGTGATATGCGAGTGCGAAAGCCGACCGATGGCGCGAAACACTTCCTGCATCGCCGGGGCTTCACCAATAATTTCGGTATTTAAGCCTTCCGGCACAGTGGCCGGGCGCTGACGTTCGCGCTCACGCGCATGCGCCACCGCACGGCGCACTAACGCCAGCGCTTCATCAACGTCAAACGGCTTGGGCAGATACTCAAACGCGCCCCCTTGATAAGACGCGACGGCGCTATCTAGATCGGAGTGCGCGGTCATCACAATGACCGGTAGGTCAGGATGCGCCTCGCGGACTCGCGACATTAAATCCAACCCGTCGATACCGGGCATACGAATATCGGTTACCAGCACGTCCGGCGGGTTTTCCAGCACCCGCGCCAACGCAACGTCCGCACGCTCAATGCACTCAACGTCAAGATCAGGTTGCGCTAATGCGCGCTCAAGCACCCAGCGGATAGCGCGGTCGTCATCGACAATCACCACCCGCGCAACATCAGTACGTGTCGCCTCAGTCATGACGTTTCTCCGGTGAAGTTAATACCAGTGGAATCAATAAACGAAATTCGGTATGTCCGGCGCGTGAATCGCATTCGATCAATCCTTGATGTTGGTGCAAAATCGACTGGGCGATAGAGAGTCCAAGGCCGCTGCCTTCAGCACGCCCCGAAACCATGGGGTAAAAAAGCGTTTCGTGTAGCGCATCGGGAACGCCAGGGCCGTTATCAATAACCGCGACTTCACTGACCAAGCGGTGACGCTCAGCGCCGAGGGTAAACTGGCGCCGGGCACGGGTGCGCAGTATTAAGGTGGGCTCAGGCGTTTGGGCATCGCTCATCGCCTGCACCGCATTACGCGCCACGTTGAGCACGGCTTGAATCACCTGCGATTCATCGCCGGAAAGATCGGGCAAGCTAGGATCATAATCGCGATTAATAGCCACATCGGGGTGCTCAGCCATTAATAGCGTGCGTACGCGCTCCAGCACCCGATGAATATTCACCGGCTCGTGTTTAAGAATCCGATTAGGTCCCAGCATGGAGTCAACCAGATCGCGCAGCCGATCCACCTCTTCCACAATGATGTGGGTATATTCGCGCAGCGCCGGGTCGTCTAAGTCTCGCTCTAGCAGCTGTGCGGCGCCACGAATGCCGCCTAGCGGGTTTTTAACTTCGTGGGCAAGCCCTCGGGCTAATATCTTGATAGTTTCTTGACGCGTGGTCAGGGCCTCTTCTCGAGAGATCTGCATCAACCGATCGCGAGGCTCTACTTCCAACAGCAGCTCATTGTCTGATAGCGGCGTCACCGTATAGTCGACCGTTAGCGGGTCGCTATTCAGCGGCGTAATGCGCGCCTCGCGCTGGGTATACGGGTGAAAGGCATCGCGGGCCTTGGCCAACACGTCATCAATGCTTTCATCGCCACCTAGTAACGTATCCAGGCTGCTCCCACGCACACGGCTAAGGCTAACCGCTAATAGCGCCTCGGCCGCAGGATTCATCCAGCGCACCCTCAGCTCACCATCTAACAGCAGTACTGCCGTAGTGAGATGTTCGAGCAAGCGCTGGTGCATTGCATGTTCTGAGAAACCGTCCTGAGAAATCGCGTCTTTCATCGCCATTACAGACCTACAGGTGGATGATGAATGAGAGACTGCAATAAGCGCGCCAATTACGCGCCTATGCCCGGTTGCACGGCCTGCGAGCAACGTCATACCAAACGCCGAGTCCTTTTAGCGCATCCCGCTGCACTATCGCTTTTATTATTGCACCATATTGGTGCTCGCAATAAAAAACCCCGCCGAAGCGGGGTTTATCACTGCTGTTAACATCTCGTCAGCAACAGTCGGCGGCTAATGCGCTGATTAGCAGCTATTGTCATTTAACAGCTATAGTACATATCAAACTCAATCGGGTGAGTCGTCATGCGGATACGATTCACTTCTTCCATTTTGAGTTCAATGTAAGCATTGATCATGTCGTCGGTGAATACGCCACCTTCGGTCAAGAACGCACGGTCAGCGTCGAGCGCTTCCAATGCTTGATCCAGGCTGTTGGCGACCGTAGGAATCGCTTTGCCTTCTTCTGGCGGCAGGTCGTACAAGTTCTTATCCATAGCATCGCCAGGATGGGTCTTGTTTTTAATACCGTCGATACCGGCCATCAACATGGCAGAGAACGCCAGGTATGGGTTAGCGGTAGGATCAGGGAAGCGGGCTTCTACACGCTTGCCTTTCGGGCTAGCGGTGTAAGGAATACGAATAGAAGCAGAGCGGTTACGCGCGCTGTAGGCCAGCATTACCGGCGCTTCGTAGCCAGGCACTAGACGCTTGTACGAGTTAGTAGAAGCGTTGGTGAACGCGTTCAACGCACGAGCGTGCTTAATGATGCCGCCAATGTAATAAAGCGCCATTTCAGACAGGCCTGCGTACTCGTCACCGGCGAACTGGTTGTTACCATCTTTCCAGAACGACTGGTGAACGTGCATACCAGAACCGTTGTCACCTACCAGCGGCTTGGGCATGAAGGTCGCCGTTTTGCCGTAAGCGTGCGCCACGTTGTGGATCACGTACTTCATTTCCTGCACTTCGTCAGCTTTCTTTACCAGCGTGTTGAATCTAACGCCAATTTCGTTCTGACCTGCGTTGGCAACTTCGTGGTGGTGAACTTCCACGGTCTGGCCAATCGCTTCCAACGTATTACACATAGCGCCACGAATATCGTGGAAGCTATCAACCGGTGGGACCGGGAAGTAGCCGCCTTTCAGACGCGGACGGTGGCCTAAGTTACCACCTTCTACGACGCTGTCAGTCGCCCAAGCGCCTTCATCAGAAGAGATTTTGTACATGGAACCCTGCATGTCGGTTTTCCAATGTACTTCGTCAAAGATGAAGAATTCAGGCTCAGGACCAAAGAAAGCGGTATCGCCAAGGCCAGTTGACTGCAGAAACGCTTCTGCACGCTTAGCGATGGAGCGCGGGTCACGATCATAGCCTTGCATCGTCGCAGGCTCGATGATGTCGCAACGCAGCACTAGCGTCGCGTCTTCAGTAAAAGGATCGAGGTAAGCAGAGCCGTCCTCTGGGCTCAGAATCATGTCGGATTCGTTGATGCCCTTCCAGCCGCCGATGGAAGAACCATCAAACATCTGGCCATTTTCAAAAAACTCTTCGGTCACGTCGCGAGCAGGCACGGTGACATGGTGTTCTTTACCGAGCGTATCGGTGAAACGCAGGTCTACCCACTTAACATCATGTTCTTCAATTAGCGCGATGGTCTTGGCTGACATAGTGTCCTCCGGTATGAGCGTGGCTTAAAGCTAGCGACAGTAAGCTATCGATAAAAGTGTTGTGCGACAAAATACGTGCAAAAACGCACGCCTGTCATTTTTTTGCTCACCCAACGTTTGCTGAAAAATATAAACAAATCACTGAGCAAGCCTTTCAGGCCGGCTATCGTTTTATCACGCCGCAGGGCTTCTGCCTACGACCAGTAGCCGTTGTAAAACTTACTGCACAGGAGAAAGCATAGATCATGCCAACACTGCACCATTATGGTATTAAAAAACAACAACCATTTGTTTTTTAAACATTAAAAAATACCTCGCGATGCCTCGTGATGACGCATAGCGCCTTAGCTGCAGCCAATCAGGCGCTAAAAACATGCTCAATGCACCAAAATAGAACAAAAATACATATTAATGCCCCAAAATAGACCATTGAAAATAATGAGCACTATTGTTTGGCTCGCAAACTTTTTCTTGCTACCCAAAGAAACAAGACACTACAATAAATTACATAACAGCAAATTAACTCACACACGGAGTCGGCAATGGGATCGGTCTGCTTTATCATTGATGCCATGGTGACAGGGGCAATGCTGCCACGCCATTTAAGATCCATCCGTGCATCGGGTGTTGCCGACCATCTACTGCCTATTCTAGTGACCAGCAATTGCGCTCATGCTCGCCTGCCCTCTATCGAACAGCGCTATCACACGCGCAGCCTCATCACGCCAACGCTGGGGCTCGGCGCACGCGTTAACCAAGCGGCGTTTACTAGCCAAGCTGAATGGTTGATCGTTGCGCTGCAAAAACAGCCAGTGCCGGCAAGCCTTTGGGGCTCACTCTATTCTCAGCTAAACACCTATGCCTTGGATGCACTGCTTGTCAGCCTTACGCAGCCCACATTGCCAGAGCGTTTTCTGCGGCGGCTACTGGCAAGCGCCCCATTATTACCGCCCTACATCGCGATTAAACGGGCCTGGTTCGAGCGCTTAGGAGGTTTTGACCCTGAGCTGGATGAAGAACGTGCGGTTGCTGATTTTGTGCAGCGCTTACACGCCTGCCCCATTCGCCTGAAAACCTACAGCGGCCAACTAATCCGCCAGTTAAGCGAACCAAGCACGGTTTCGCCCAGCAAGCTTAGCGCCGCTTACACGCCGCGCCTTTAACCTATTTTGATCTTCCACCCTTAGGCCACCTTCAGCTGTTTACCAAACAACATCGCCCCCAGCGTAAAGGTATTTGCCAGTTTATTAAGCGCTACCGACCCCACGACGCCCACCACAATAAGCACCAAGGCATATACCACAACGGGCAGCGCCAGAGGCGCAACGGCCAAATCGGCAAGCACAAAAAACATGGGATGCGCCAAGTAAATGCCAAACGAATGCGCGTTCACATGACGCACCCACACCGGCACCGTACGTCCGGCTAAGTAGCGCATCGCGCAAAGCGTAAACATCACAAAGAAAGGGATCACCCATACTTCTTTAGATGAAAAGGCTAGCTGGCCCGCGAAAGTGCCTGCAACGACCAGCGCGACGAGCAGCACAAGCCAAACGGGCTGAGCCAGCTGCTGCATCCAAACAGGCCGCTGGGCAAGCACGCTCTCTGGCGCTAGCGGGTAATAACGCACCAGCACCAGCGCCAGGAAAAACACATAGATCCATCCTAGCGGCGCGACCCAAAGCAAGTAGCCGGGCAGATCAATATCAAACCAATATGCAAGCCCCCAGTACGCCATACTGATCACACAAGCGCCCCACAGCCAAGGCACCGGATTTAAGCGCCACAGCTGCCAGCGTGTAAACAGCCAATACGCCACATAAAACTGCATCGCAATGATTAAGAAATAGCCGTGCCAGCCCGCGTAGACAAAATACTCAATGGCATTGGCGACAAACCCCACCGGCTCATCCGAGCCTTGTAAGCTCACCCACTCGGCCGTTGAATAGATAAAGCCATACACAAAATACGGCACCATCACATATTTTACGCGCTGGATGAGGAAGCCTTCTGGCACCGATTTATCGTAACGAACGGCAAACACAAACACCGAAATAAACAGGAAAATGGGCGTACCCAGCACAAGCGGCAGGCGCAGGAGATCAGTGGCAACGTTATCAACGCGTTGATTTACATGGTCTAATAGATGAAATAAAAAAACGGCCATGCAGCCGTAAGCACGCAGCCAATAAATCTCGTCAACTTTCCGCATTAGGCCTCCCGCCGCTACATAATGCCATCCTTACTATAATGAACATCTAACGCCGTCCCGTTGTCCGACCTTATTGAAGCGTTTTAATTCCCGGAGGCAAGGTGCTCAAACTCAAGCGACCGCTCTGCTCGTATCGATCTCAAGCCCTGTTAACAGCGCTAATTGGATGGCTAACGTTTAGCGGCCATAGTTTGGCCAGCGAGGTTGAGCACCATAAATTCTTCTCGCCCACGCTCGGCTACGACTACCCCTACAGCGTTTATTTACCCGATCATTATGACGCCCAGGCGACAGACGCCTATCCAGTCATCTATATGCTGCACGGCTCGTTTGGAACCGATCGCGACTGGGTGTCACGCGGCAACCTGCAGCAAGTTGCCGACAGGTTAATTAGCGCAGGGCACATTCCGCCTGCCGTTTATATTATGCCCGGCAGCCGCAGCTGGTGGGTAGATGGCTACAACGAGCCCGCTCGCAGCGCGTTTTTTAACGATTTAATGCCCCACGTGGAAGCGACCTACCGTGTAGGCCAGGAACGCCGCCTGCGTGGCGTGGCCGGGCTTTCAGCCGGTGGCTATGGCGCGCTTAACTTCGCGCTTGAACGGCCTGACTTATTCGCCGCTGTTGCAGCGCTAAGCCCCGCCAGCTACTCACCGCAGCCACCGCGTAACTCATCGGCCCACCGCCACCCGGCCTTTCTTGATGAACAGGGCCGGTTTGATCCTGACCTGTGGGAATCGCTCAACTATACCGCTCATCTTGAGGAGTACCGCCTACGCGTGACGCCTCGCAGCGCCGATCAAGAGGCCGAGATTCCGCCCGTGCCGCTGTATATAAGCGCGGGACGCAGTGACGTTTACGACGCCGAATTTCATGCCCGCCTAATGCGCCAAGCCATGGAACGCATTCAGCCCAACGACGTGCGTCTCGACCTTTACCCCGGCGGCCACACCTGGCACGTCTGGCGCGCCAGCCTACCGGCCGCGCTCAACTTCTTATTTCAGTACGTTGGGCAAGAAAACAGCGTAGAAACAACAGAAAAATCAGCGGAGGCGCAAAGCACACAGGAAGTGAGCGGTTGAACGCACTACACTGCAGAAACACCCAACACGATAAGGAAAACAGCGATGCATCAACATGTCGAATGGGATGCCCCAGGCAGCGCCAGCGTATCTGAGTACTTCAAGAACGACCCTGACCATCACGCCCCCGACCCGGGCGATATTATTTCCGCGCGCTACCAAGGCGCCATGGTACGCATCAAAGTAGAGGCCTACCGGGAAGATGACGCGGTGAGCATCGGCGAAGTGGCCGCCATCATTGGTTCCAACGGCAGCCGCCACCAGCGCCATGAAAAACTCGAAGTCGGTAACATAGTCAGAGTACCCGACGACAAACGCGCCATGGAAACGTCACCGAAAGAAAGTTAAACGCGCTAGCGTTGATCACTCAGTACTGACAGCCACCTTACGAGGTGGCTTTTTTTGTGGGTGGTTTGGCTCTGAGCTGCCTGGGCGGCAGCGAACCCCGATGCCGTCGCTCAAGTGAACCTGCCAGCTTTCTGAGCTGCCTGGGCGGCAGCGAACAGCTGATACACACCGCCGGTGGGCGTTGTGACTTTCTGAGCTGCCTACGCGGCAGCGAACACGAGCAGCACCTCGGGCTTAACGAGATGGGTTTTCTGAGCTGCCTACGCGGCAGCGAACTCAGCCACATACTGGTAGGTACCGCCTGACTCTTTCTGAGCTGCCTACGCGGCAGCGAACTGGCCCATAGCGCCTGCTGCTGCGCACTCATCTTTCTGAGCTGCCTACGCGGCAGCGAACCTGCGCCGCCGCATCACCGCGCTTGAGCAAGATTTCTGAGCTGCCTACGCGGCAGCGAACCGTTGATGCTGGTTTTGATGTCGATATGTTTTTTTCTGAGCTGCCTACGCGGCAGCGAACGTGCAGGTGTCGCATCAAGCGCCGCATACCGTTTTCTGAGCTGCCTACGCGGCAGCGAACTCAACATCCGGCACCGGGTCGCTGCCCATCGCTTTCTGAGCTGCCTACGCGGCAGCGAACTCAACATCCGGCACCGGGTCGCTGCCCATCGCTTTCTGAGCTGCCTACGCGGCAGCGAACGACATCATCAAACAGCAGTGCCGCATCGAGCATTTCTGAGCTGCCTACGCGGCAGCGAACTCTTCGTGCGTTAGCGTGAGGTCGTCCCAACCTTTCTGAGCTGCCTACGCGGCAGCGAACGTTTCTAGGGTTATTTTCATTATTCGCCCTCTTTTCTGAGCTGCCTACGCGGCAGCGAACTGCTCAAAGCGTCATCAGGAGGCGGTTAACGTTTTCTGAGCTGCCTACGCGGCAGCGAACGCAAACCACAATATGTCCAGCCATATCAATTTTTTCTGAGCTGCCTACGCGGCAGCGAACAATTATTCGCACCCGAATAGATGAGTCGGTGATTTCTGAGCTGCCTACGCGGCAGCGAACTGCTCGATGTGTTGAGTGCTGCGTTGATATCATTTCTGAGCTGCCTACGCGGCAGCGAACGGGCTTTAAAATCAATAACGGGATGTGGAGTTTTTCTGAGCTGCCTACGCGGCAGCGAACCTGGCGCAGCGCTACTAGCTCGGCTTTATCGCTTTCTGAGCTGCCTACGCGGCAGCGAACCGACAACGTTACACGGACGCAACTTGGATCAGTTTCTGAGCTGCCTACGCGGCAGCGAACCGACAACGTTACACGGACGCAACTTGGATCAGTTTCTGAGCTGCCTACGCGGCAGCGAACCATTGGAGCGGGTTCCGGCCTGACAAGTTAGCTTTCTGAGCTGCCTACGCGGCAGCGAACCTGAAGCCGCAGAGTATGCAGCCAATCAACAATTTCTGAGCTGCCTACGCGGCAGCGAATTGTTTAACGCTATAAACGGCATGTTCTGGTATTTTCTGAGCTGCCTACGCGGCAGCGAACAAAACCAAGGCGCGCAAGAATCAGCGCGCTATTTCTGAGCTGCCTACGCGGCAGCGAACACTGGCAGACCACGGCTTACGGTTGTTGGCTATTTCTGAGCTGCCTACGCGGCAGCGAACAAGCTGAGCAGCTTGTCGAGATTTTCCTGGTCTTTCTGAGCTGCCTACGCGGCAGCGAACAACGTGGGTGATAGGGTTCCCGTTATCCTTCGTTTCTGAGCTGCCTACGCGGCAGCGAACCATCGGTGGTATGGATTGCGGTGCGCTATCGTTTTCTGAGCTGCCTACGCGGCAGCGAACCGTCTATCACGAATTACACAGGAGAGCGTTATTTTCTGAGCTGCCTACGCGGCAGCGAACGGCTTCAATCGAGGCGCTGGATAGTATTAGTTTTTCTGAGCTGCCTACGCGGCAGCGAACCGCCGTTGCAATGTTATGTGCATTTTGAGCATTTTCTGAGCTGCCTACGCGGCAGCGAACCCCGCGCGCATCGCATAGTTCGACTTCCCAGGTTTCTGAGCTGCCTACGCGGCAGCGAACATGGTGATCGCTGTCGTTACCGTTTCTGTTTTTTTCTGAGCTGCCTACGCGGCAGCGAACGGCGTCAGCTGGCTCTTACATCGAGCTGCCTTTTTCTGAGCTGCCTTTTTCTGAGCTGCCTACGCGGCAGCGAACTCTTTAACAACCGTGTGGGCGACGGCGTAGCTTTTCTGAGCTGCCTACGCGGCAGCGAACACATTGGCGGCAACGTTAAGCCTCGCGTTTATTTTCTGAGCTGCCTACGCGGCAGCGAACCTTACCTGTCAACTGCTGAGCCAGCGCAAATATTTCTGAGCTGCCTACGCGGCAGCGAACTAGCGCCCGGAAGTACGCCGGAAAACCCCAACTTTCTGAGCTGCCTACGCGGCAGCGAACGTATGCGGTTTAAACAGCGGTAAGATCTGTTTTTTCTGAGCTGCCTACGCGGCAGCGAACGGCAATAGCATCGATAGCTGGCTTGCGAATCTTTTCTGAGCTGCCTACGCGGCAGCGAACTCAGCGATGGATGAGCAGCGGGCAGCGGCGCATTTCTGAGCTGCCTACGCGGCAGCGAACGTGAATACGCAGGAATGCCTCATCTTCGGTGATTTCTGAGCTGCCTACGCGGCAGCGAACGGCCCCTCAATAGAAGCCCCAATGGGTGCTCCTTTCTGAGCTGCCTACGCGGCAGCGAACGTTTATGCGTATGAGACTGAGAAGGCCCCGCCTTTCTGAGCTGCCTACGCGGCAGCGAACCTTGAAGCGCGCATGTGCCAGTTGATATGGAATTTCTGAGCTGCCTACGCGGCAGCGAACTGGGCGGTAGCTATCTTCTCCGCCTCTATCATTTTCTGAGCTGCCTACGCGGCAGCGAACCTGGCTGGTGAAATAACGATTAACAGCGTGTTTTTCTGAGCTGCCTACGCGGCAGCGAACTGGTTGAATCGCTACAGCTGATGGGGGATGCGTTTCTGAGCTGCCTACGCGGCAGCGAACTCAGGTCGGCGGCTTCCTGTGTTTCAAATAGATTTCTGAGCTGCCTACGCGGCAGCGAACACGCAGCACAGCAACGGTTGGTTTTCGCGTATTTTCTGAGCTGCCTACGCGGCAGCGAACTCGCTATGGAGCTATCGCTACTGTGCCTGTTTTTTCTGAGCTGCCTACGCGGCAGCGAACCCCATTGAGTGCAAAAACACCAGCCAGCTAGCTTTCTGAGCTGCCTACGCGGCAGCGAACCTGGATGCATATCGTTCCAGGAATACGGTCGATTTCTGAGCTGCCTACGCGGCAGCGAACTGCGCTCGGTTCCGATCGGCTTCCAGCTTGATTTTCTGAGCTGCCTACACGGCAGCGAACGATTACAGCGACCCGGCTACAGAAACCGACTGTTTCTGAGCTGCCTACGCGGCAGCGAACCAGACACCCCGGAAGGCGCGCTCTTCGCTCATTTTCTGAGCTGCCTACGCGGCAGCGAACGGGGTCGTTGAGTTTTTCGCCCTGATTAACCTTTTCTGAGCTGCCTACGCGGCAGCGAACTACATGCGCAGCGTTAAATAAATGATCTCGCTTTTCTGAGCTGCCTACGCGGCAGCGAACTTAAAATGTATTGTATTAATGAGAGTAAATTATTTCTGAGCTGCCTACGCGGCAGCGAACGATTCCCCACGATGGCTACACTCAATGCCGCTTTTCTGAGCTGCCTACGCGGCAGCGAACGCTTTACTGATTGTATTTATGCATTTTTAGATTTTCTGAGCTGCCTACGCGGCAGCGAACAACATGCTAGCCCGGAGGGACTGGCAGCTAGATTTCTGAGCTGCCTGGGCGGCAGCGAACGTTAAATCGGCGTTTAGCGCCTCAGGCAATGTTTTCTGAGCTGCCTGGGCGGCAGCGAACCGCGAGTGATGCGTTCGTCGTCAGTGTCATCTTTTCTGAGCTGCCTGGGCGGCAGCGAACCATGGATGCATAATGGGCGACCCTTTTTCTTATTTCTGAGCTGCCTGGGCGGCAGCGAACTCATGACCTTCTCCATAGAGTCAGGGGCTAGCTTTCTGAGCTGCCTGGGCGGCAGCGAACTGTTAAGGCGTTGCAGTACCGCTGATCACGGCTTTCTGAGCTGCCTGGGCGGCAGCGAACGGCTATGCGCTGGAATCCGCTATTAGCACTACTTTCTGAGCTGCCTGGGCGGCAGCGAACGATAACCCTACAGGCGCGGGAGGCTTTTTAATTTTCTGAGCTGCCTGGGCGGCAGCGAACCGCCCGACGCGAATCGTACGAAAGCTGTCTACTTTCTGAGCTGCCTGGGCGGCAGCGAACGATAGTCATCCTCGCCACGCGTCGCGGCGTACTTTCTGAGCTGCCTGGGCGGCAGCGAACAGCTAAGCAAGGGCGATTTATGGGATGCGCTATTTCTGAGCTGCCTGGGCGGCAGCGAACGATGCGCTAGGCGACGATCGTTATCGCCAATTTTTCTGAGCTGCCTGGGCGGCAGCGAACGCGGCATTGTTGACGTGTTCTCGTCGATTCTTTTTCTGAGCTGCCTGGGCGGCAGCGAACACCGGTGTCAAAAGGCACCCCATTATCGTTTTTTTCTGAGCTGCCTGGGCGGCAGCGAACTCACTGATCGAGCCATTGCTGATTAAATATCTTTTCTGAGCTGCCTGGGCGGCAGCGAACGTGAACGATGCATGGGCCTGGGGCGATGAGCATTTCTGAGCTGCCTGGGCGGCAGCGAACCCTGGGCGCAAGCGTGTGCCGCACGATGGCATTTTCTGAGCTGCCTGGGCGGCAGCGAACTTGCGCTTCTCAGCAGCTTCGCGCTGGGCTTTTTTCTGAGCTGCCTGGGCGGCAGCGAACCGTGGGGCGGCCGCTTTCTTGTTGCTGGGCTTTTTCTGAGCTGCCTGGGCGGCAGCGAACTAGAGCTTACCAAAAATAATCTACTGATTGTTAAAGAGCTTTAGCCAAAAAAAGCGATATCACCCTTTTTTGAGAGATACCGCTAAGTGGTTGATTACTGGTCGCCCTTTTTCATACTAGAAAAAAGGGTCAAAAGCAGGGCACGGTGGCATTATTGCTTAATCCATAATGGTTAAACGTCCCTGCAACCGGCTCCTCCTGCGGCTTGCGATGCTCTATGAATAGAGCAAAACGCTGGTGCGTAGAGCGGCTGTTAATCTGCACAAAGGGAAGCTCAATGCGCTTTTCAGCTACCTTGGCGTAGATTTGGCGCGCTGCTTCTTCAGAAATGTCATGCCGCTTGGCATAGCGCTTTGCACGACTGAGGCTCCCCGTATTGAACTGCTTGCGCGCTACGTTGATGTGCTTCGCGTGGTTAGGCACCACCAATACGTCGCTGACGCTAACGTGATCGCGCATGCCGGCCAGCCAGTTAGACGCCATCAGTTGCTCAAGGCTCGCTTGGGTGCTGTGCAAGCGTAGGTGAACGCCCAACGTGCGGGCGCGAACGCCGTGTTTGCATAGCGGAAAGCTTACGCCAATACCGTTTGCTTCCAGGTCGAAAAGCGCACGATGCAGCTTGTTGTAAAGCGCGCCCATCAGCATTGGTTCGGGAAAATCCGGGTCTGGCCTTAGGCGAATATCAATATAGTGATCCATGGCTCACCCCGCTTCGCCGAACACACCGCCGCGGATCAGAGTGGCCATGACAAAGTGCTGATCTTCCTTAGAAGGCACTTGGTCTTTGATCATCCAGTTATCCAGCAGTGAGTAGAAGTCAGCTTTTTGCTTAGGCTGCCGATACGCTTTGCCTTGCGTCGTCACCGAACCATAGGGCTCTACGGCGATAGGGCCAAGGTCCTCATCGTTCTCATTGGGGTACCAGGTGTCGATCGTTCGAATGGCGTTACCCAGCTTCTGCGAGTGAATACCGGCAATATCGCTGACGTGATAAAGCGTTTTGCCTTTTTTCTTTTTTTGCTCCGGGTCAAGAATCAGCTCTTGAGAAGGGAATACTTCTTGGCCACGACCCATGCGCACATAGGCCACAACCTCAAGCAGCAAGTGCAGCTCACCCGCCAATGCTTTGGCGATAACACTGGCGAGCTCCTTAAGCTCGGCGGTGTCCTCGAAAGCTCGCAAAGAAAGCGACAGCGCATCAAACGTCCACTCTTTGATGGCTTTGCCTTGAGCTAACTGGCGAATGCTTACCTCTACTTGCTCAGCGCCCATGCGGTTGCGCCACAGAAAGCGACCATTAGCGAGGTTATTGGCATAGCGATGCGCCAGCTCGCCAAATCCTTGTGCTTGCTTATATTCTGCGACTGCCTGCTCCAGCTTGGCTTGGTACTCAGCGTTGTTGCAGGCCGAAGGCGTTCCGGCACCGGCCAGCACACGAAGAGAGAAACGGGCGACCAGCGTGTCTGCATTGTGGGGCAGCGTGGCAACATCGACGGTTTGAAGATTAGGGTTTTCAATCGCGGCATCTAGCTTGGCGGGATCTTGGTCTTTGGCTTTTAAGCGGTTGGAAATAGTACCGCGCACCGATTTTTCACGCACCGCGACTGGCTGCCACTGCTGTTCATCTTCCCGTTTTTCCCAACTGCTGGCATAAAGCAGTGCATCAGAAGGGTCGAGCTTGCGCTCAAAGGCGAGGACGGAGGCGGTTTTGAGGGTATCGTTTTTAGCCATGATAAAGCTCCTTGTTTATTGTGCAGTGGCGCGAAGGTGGTAATCGTTATTGAGTCGGTAAAGATCCGCTTCTTCGTCATTATCAACGTACCAAAGCAGGTCTTCGGGTTGCTTCATGCGGTGCGGGCTAACCCACTCACCAATGGAATAGAGGCTTTCGACAAAGCGAAATCTGGTTTTTTCATCACGGGCGTTGGCCACTTCTCCGGGATTGAAAAGATCGGAAATAGCGCCATACCCCACAGGGATCGGCACCAGCCAGCCGCGATAAGGTCGCTGCACCTGCCAGGCGGGTTTCTCGTTGGGCTGGCCTTCGTTTTCCATTGAGCAGTGGTGGTTGAGGCGCGACAGATCTAGCCACGCATCCAGCAAACTGGCCTCGGGGTTTTGCTGTTGCAGCGTCTGGTGATGTCCCGAGAGGTAGTCATCGCGCAGGGTGAGCGCAAAGCCCGGCAGCCAACGGCGCTTTAAGCGCGCAAATTGCTTGGCCCGCTCTTCCTCTTTGTCATCCAGCACAACCCATTGCGGGCGTTGCTGATGGCTTGGCACGCTACGGTTAGGCACCACGCTGCCCCCGGCAATACGCATGCCCGCCACGATGTCATTGATTTGGTGAGCCATATTGCTATGTTCACTTTCTGCCGCAGCGGTTTCAATTGAGAAGACCAGCGTGATATCCAGATGAACACGCCCTTCTTCTACAATAGCTGCCGTGCCGCCGGTTTTATCCACCGGGTTACGGGTGAGGTGAAAGCCGCGAATGTAGCCGCCTTCCGTCGTCTGAGCATCGAAATCGTGACAAATAATGCCGATGCTACTAAGCGAAACGTTAATACCCGCTGAAAACAGCTTGCGCTCCAGGGCGTGCATCAAGCCGACAAAAGCGCTCATGGCGGGAAAGCCCCAGGTCATTGGGCTAGAAATCGCATTGGCGTTTTGCACCCGTAGGCGCGGCAGGACTAGGAGGTTTTTCACTTCACTCATCGTCATCACCTCCTGGCAGGTTGGTTAAGTCTTCCATTAAGCTTTCCATCCAGCGGCGGTCACGATCCAGCAAACGTTGATGCGTCATATCTTTTGCCAGCGTTTTCTTCCAGTGGCGAAACTCCACATCACCAAGGGGAAGCTTTCCACCGAGCGCGGCATTCAGCCAGTTAGCAAATCGGTGGCGAATATCTTCTGACCACTCCACGCTATTCCGCGCCTCGCGAAAAGCGACATCTTCTACGGCGCGGCCAGGATCTAGCCAGAAAGCTTCTTCGGAGACCAATTCGCATTTTTCATCGCTGCTCCAACCTGCAGGCAGGCTATGCATTTGCATCGCAAACAGCGCCAGCTCATCCATTAGCATCGCGGTATAGTCATCGCGTAAATCGCGTGTGTGCATGTCTGACGTAGGATTTTTTTCAAGGAATTGCTTGAGGTCTTTAACCAGGGAGCGTACTTCTGAACGGCTGCCAAATACTCCTGGGTCCGAAAAAACCGATGCTACTTTTAGAGGGGGCCGAGTATCACGAACATTCCAGCTCGGAGGCATTGAAGCCAGTAAATAGTTATTGCCACCGCGTTCGCTATTCAACTGCGAGATATTTTGTGGCTTAGTACCACCCATTTTCTGCACAGCTAAATTGGGGTAGCTATGCACGGGCTGCTCCACGTACTTGCCTTCCCGCTTGGCTTTACGGGCATCTTTGGCCTCTTCGCTAAAGCGGTCATGGTTAATAGTTTGAAATACGCGGTGCGCCAGCGAGGTTGCGTAGAGCGGGGCTAGCAGACGGAAGTTCTCGGCTTCATTTTCTACGTCTGCGGCATCATCACCCACTAACCAATAAAGTTGTTTACCGCGGGTATGTGAGGCATGTTCCCCACGTGGCTCGGTAATAGCAGCAAAAGCGCTGATCCACGCCTGAGCTTGTTCGGGCTTACCACTTAACGCTTTGGCAAGCTCAGAGTCATTTTCTAGCGCACGTTCAAGCAGTGATTTGTCTTCAAACGTCAGCTTTAAAAATTTATAAACATCCAAAGCTGCAGCGTTCCCCACAACATCCCCCGCAAAATTAGCAGATAGCGTGTGGCTGCCGACAAGATTATGTTTGTTCAGCGATTCAGGCGGGGCATAAAGGCTGGAGCCTTTAGCATCAGGGTGAATAGGTTTTAGTGAGTGGGTAACCACTTGCAGCTGGCCTACACGCCTTGCCGCATCGTTGATCCAAGTATCGAACTGAAATTGTTCAACTAGCGCTTGGTATTTCGGATCGTCGGGCTGCAGCTTTTCCGCCTTGGTATCAAAGCGCTCTTTTAGAAACTGCTCAATGGTACTTCGGATACCCAGTTGCTGAGTAATGGCCATGAATTATCCTTGTGTTTGTCTATTCAATCTCTCAATAGATTTAGTTCACTACACTCAATTTATTCGAATTTTAATTAAACTTCTACTTATATTTTCCAGTGTGCTAGTAGAAATTATCTTCTATACTAATTTTCTGTTGCGAAGACAGCTTAGGAAAGTGTTCTAGTAATTTATTGCTGCCGACCAGGTAGTAGGAGCAACTTATTTCTGCCAACAGAACGTGACACACACCAGCTACGGTACTATTATTAGTACTACTATTTGAGAGCGCTTATGGCAAAGCTTGATAAGCTTCTGGATAAAGCACGTCGACAGCCCAAAAGCATGAGCTTCGACGAATTGGCCTATTTATGCGATCACTACTTTGGCCCTCCTCGCCAGCAAAAAACCAGCCATCGTGTGTATAAAACACCCTGGCCAGGCGACCCTCGCGTTAATATTCAGCGGGGGAAGAATGGAGAGGCCAAGGCTTATCAGATACGCCAAGCGCTCGCTGCCATTGATAAATTGTCGTCATCAGCATGACGATGGGAGTAGTACCATGGTGAACCATACCCATTACACGTACCGCATACGCTGGTCAGAAGAAGATGACCAATTCGTTGGTTTATGCACCGAACTACCCAGCCTCTCTTGGCTTGCAGATACTCACCAAGAAGCGCTGGAAGGTATTCTTTCCCTAGTTTCCGACGTGGTGGCAGACATGGAAGCTGAAGGAGAAACACCCCCGCTCCCACTTTCTGAACGCCACTATTCTGGCCGTTTTAATGTGCGTATTCCCCCAGAAAAACACCGCGAGCTTGCGATTAAGGCAGCAGAAGAAAATATCAGCCTCAACCGCTTAGTCAGTGATCGGCTCGCAAACGTATAGCTAGCGGCTCCGCCAAAACCCCAACACCGGGTGATACCCCCACCGCTGGTTTCTAGCCGAGGCTGTCACCGTGCCGAAGGTACGGGCGGCGCGATCAAGAGAGATATCCAGGTCTTCTGCTAAGTCCGCCAGGGCTGTTAAGTAGTCGCTGGCACCCCAAGTCTGAATCCGCTCGCCCCGCTCTTTGGCTAGGTCTACCCGTACCAGCAGACTCTCTTCCACCGGCACATAGAGCTTTTCACCACGTCTCGCGCCGTCGTCTACACGGTTTAGCGTCCAGGTTTCACCGCCTTCATCGGGCAGCAGCGCCAGGGTTATTTCCGGTTCGAGCTGCTTGCGAAATGGGTCGCGCTGAATCAACACGCCGGTTAAGTGAAATTGCGGCATCACATGCCAGCTATAAGCGCCAAGCGGCGGTGGTTTGGGGGTTTTTCCTAGGCGTAGATCTTTTTTGGTTAACGGCTCGGCGGGCTGCTCAATCATTAACTGATGCAGCCGCGCGTGCTCCAGATCGACGAGACTTTCTTTGGCGCGCAACGTGTCTCGCGCCAGCACGCGGGGGCGGGCATCGATGACCTGGTACTCCTCTTCGTTTAATAGATCCTTCAGTGAGTGGCTGCTTAACCGCCAATTGATATCTGTTTCAAAGCCAGGCTTGTGGAAGGCAGGCTTTCCAGACTGCTCCAAGTGTTTGAGGTTGGTATCGAGCAGTAAGATATTGGGCGATTCACATCCCTGCTCGCGGTGGCGGCGAACTCTACCCGCGAGCTGAATAATTGAGCGCATAGAAGATGGCTCAACAATCGCCCAGTCATAATCATGATCGCGGCCTACTTCTGTGACCGGTGATCCTAGAACGATAAACAGATGGTCGCTTTCTTCGCTGCTATCCAGCAGGTGGCGGATATCCGGCTGCTGAAAAACCCTATCTGGCTCAGCCCGTTGTAGCGTTTTATCTAGCCGGCGCTCAATCTCCGAGCGCATTACCAGCGGGTGGCGAGAGTGGTAAACGCAGAGGTGAATGCGCACACCTTCAGGGGCGCCCTGCTGAAAAAGCGCCCTGGCTACATCAACCAAGGGGTCAATATTGGCCATTCGCATTAAGCCAAAACTGATCCGCTTGCCTGAGTGAGGGTCAACGCAGTGATGCTGCTGGTGGAGTGCTAACGCATTTTCACGCAGCAGGGTGGCAATGGCGGGCCTTATTTCTTCTGGACGTTTGCCCATCGGTGGCAACGCTAAAATATCTGCGCGGCGGCGTACTGGGCTTTTGGATAGGCGGTCTAACCGACGCTTGGCAAAGGCGTGATGAGCCGTTTGGAAGGTCTCGCTACTAGCGCAGTTTGCATGCTGACGATCATGTTCGTCGAACCAGGCGCAGCAGATATCTGTCGCTAATCCTGGCTCGCCGCGATGGCGCTGAAAAGCTTCACGACCGCTGCGATAGGCTTCATACAAACCCTCCACCAGCGCAGGCGGCAAGGTGGCAGAGGAAAGCAGCACTCGTGAACCTAATAGCCCGGCCCAATTGACTAACCGGGTAAGCGCGGGCAGGTCGTTGATATCGAAATCGTCTATTTCATCGAGTACCAAATCACTGCTCATTAGGCGCAGCATGGGCACAATTTGTCGTCCGCCTCGTGTGCTCTCCGTGGCAGGCACTAAGTGATCAACCGTGCATACCAGAATGGGGGCCGCTATCAGCGCGCGGGTGCCCGGTTCATCGCTCAAACGGCGGAGTACCGGATGGGCATCAAAATTACCGTCAAACACCACGTGGGCATCTTCTTCTATCAGCGCCTGTTTAGACGCAGAGCCACTGGCTTCAGCTTCTTGCTCGTAGTGCTCAAACAGGGCTTTATTAGCGCTGCCACCTACACGTACGGCGAGCTCATCTTCGCCCAAATGCAAACGGTCGCGGAGGGCTTGGCCAGTTTGTAGCGTTAGCGTGCGCAACCCTAGCGCAATGCTAAAGCGCGCGCCCTGCAAGGGGTCGGCTAGCGCGTACATAATGCGCCCATTCGCTAGGGTTTTACCGCAGCCGGTGGAGGCCATATTAATGCCAAAAAAGCCTTGGCGTTGGCTGAGTTCCCTTAGCGACTGGGCCAGATCAAAGGCTTTATCCTGCCAGCGAAAACGCGAGTGACTGCTACGCTTACGAAAGCCTTTATGGCGCGCTAGACGGGGCAAGTGGCTGTCTACGCTGGGCAGCGCACGAGCAACTGCGGCCGCATGTTTTTCAACACCCAGAATATGCTCATCTAACGGCTGATTAGGCTTACCGGTTTTACGCACGGTGTTGGCAATCAGCGGATAGTTGGGCTCGCCGCGAACACGATGCTGTAAGTCTTCTAGGCTTGAATAGTGATGGTCGGCGAGCATTAAGCTAAGCCGGGCTAAGTGCATGACGTAGCGGCTTTCCAGCCAGTGGCTATCGCTTTTCAGCCGCGCCTGTAACCGCGTGGCAAGCTTTGTGGCACGCTCGCGCCAACGTGGTGTGCTAACCGGCAATCCACCCTTGAACTGCCAGTAAGGCGCGATCCGCTTAGGGTCTTGTGTCTCGGGAATCTCGTTCCACTCAGCATGGATAGAAGCAAACAGCCCGCCTAGTTGCTCCGCCTGCAGTGGCGACTTTCCTCGCCCCCAGCGCCGCTCAGTTTCACCATCTTTTTCAGGCGGCTTTAGCGGTAGCCGATGGTGGCTAAGCACTAGCCAACCAAGCGCAGCAGCCAGCGGCGGTAAACGACCAAACACTGCAGAAGTAGGAGTGTCCATGCCGTCACGCTCTAAACCCTCTAGCCAGTCTTGATCGTGATAGCTGCCTGCGGCGAGTCGCGCCAACCATGTGGCGTCGTTATCACTTCCTACAAACGCTTGGAAAAGGCGCAGCGATATCCACTCATGGCGGTATAAGTTACGCCCTTCTAGCTTGCCTTTAAGCCGCTGTTGAAAGGCATCGCAGGCTTTTCCCAGGTCGTGCAGTAACGCAGCCATAGCGGTGAGCAAAAGAATATCTTCACCATTGTGCCAGTCGTTTTCATCCCGACGGCGCAGGATATCTCGGGCGGTGGTATTGGTCGGTACAGCGCCATTGATATTGAACTTCGCAGCATCCCCCACCACCCACATCAGCTCGCTGTGATCATGCCCACGAATCCAGTGGCAGGCCACGGCGGTGTTTTTACGGGCGGTTTTACGCAGCAGTTTGCGGAGTGTATCCAGCCCGGCCTGAGTGATGGGCGTTTGCCAGGTGCGGTCGCCGCGGCGCTCGGCAAACTGGTCTAGAATGCGGCGGGTTTCTTTCAGCGCATTTTTATTGCACTGGGAAATCAGCAGCACATTCATTGTTTTGCGCTCCCCAGCGCTTGAGCCACTTCCTTGAGTGTATCGATCATGAAGTCGAGGGATTCGGTGCGGGTCAGGCGCTCGATACAGGCCTGGCGAAACTCCTGCTCTTCATCGCCGCGCATGGCGGAAATACATGCCTGGGGTAAAATCACTGCGTCTTTGACTAAGTCGGCGACATCAAAGACTAGCCCGCCTCGACGAGTTTTGCCGTGAAGTACGGCCAGGCCGTGAGGAATGCCCAGCACCCAGGTGGCCGTGGCGGCCAACCCGTAGGCGAGGTAGTTGCCGTGATCGAGAAAGCGGTTGGCGGGATCCACGCCTGTTCCGCGCTTGGCGCGGGTGAAGTCGCCATACTCGGTAGCATTCACCGCCAGCTTAAACAGCATTTTGGTTAAGCGCGCTTCCAGGGTGAGCAGGTCAACGGTACTAGGTGCTTTCTTGATCGCTTCACGGTGGTGGGCAAGTGCGCTATGCAGTTGATCCGTTGAAATGCTAAAGCCTGCATCTTTCATTACACGGCTTGTCCACAGGGCTTCAATGCGAGTCAGGCGCGCTTGCTGGAATGCACGGGCTGCATCCAGACGCTTTGCATCATCAAACCAAAAGTGCACCCAATATTGGAGATACTCTGTAGGACGGTATTCGCTTTGCGGGGTCAGCCAAGCGACATCAACATCGACTTCATTAGCCGCAAAGAGCGGCGTACCGCCACCGCCACAAAACCCGACTAACACACCTGCCTTCGCCAGTTCGCGCATGGCTGCCTGAGTGATAGAAGTGCCGGTGCCCAAAAGTATCGAAGTGGTGTTGGCAATAGGGATGTTCCAGTAGCGTGACTTGCTACCCTCATCGGTGACGTACTCCACTCGGCCACCATTCACCAACACGCGGCAGTGCTGCAAGTAGTAGAGATTTGCACGCTTGGAATGAAGAATGGTTTTTAAATCATTGGGCGAAAAGTCATCCATGGCACGCTCCTAGTCATCACCTTTCCCCATCAAATCATTCTTTACTCTTAAGCGCCATTAAACTTAGTCTTACTTAGCTAATGCTGTTTCCACGTTAGTGATATGCCAGCTCCATGCTACGGATAGCGCCATTAAATGAATAAATACGTCTTTGTCCTGTTCGCTTTATGCACTGTTCGCGGCGTTGATTAGCCCTCTATTAATGGTTCTGCCGCTTTATGCACACGTTTATTCACAACCTTACCCAAAGACTTATCCACAGCCAGATTTACCCTATACAAGCGCAGCTGCGCGAATACGATGCGGTGCTTGATAATGATGTGTGCCAGCTCATGATTTGGCAGGCGGGCTGGGGTAGCATTTACGACGCCACTCAATCCAGCGCTTTATGATTGCCAGCACGGCGTTTAGGCGTAAAATATCAAGCAATTTTTCGGCTTTACCATGTGTTATGTTATAACCTATTTTATATTACACGAGGCCACTTGATGAGTGAGCATACGCACCGCCATAACAAGGAAGGTCCTTGTCACTTTTCCTTAATGTCATTGTCGGCGGTTAAGCGACTGCTGTTTGTTGCCGCGCCGCTGCTGGCGCTGTGGGGTTTGGTGGGTTGGGCTGGCGGGTGGTGGGGATGAGTGAGCCTTCTGTCTCTCGCCTACATCTGCACGACCTACACTTGGCGCAGGCGCGCCGAACGGTGCTGGAACACATTGAAGGCGACTTCAAGCCGGGCGCGATTACTGCCCTGATTGGCGCTAACGGTGCCGGTAAAAGTACGTTAATTCAGGCGATTATGGGCGAACTGCGGCCGATCAGCGGTGAAGTGGTTTGCAACGTCGCCAAAGAGCGCCGGGCGTGGCTGCCCCAGCAGTTGGCGCTGGACCTTACCTTCCCGATGAGCGTGGAAGAACTGGTCATGACCGGCAGCTGGCCTAGCCACGGTGCGCTAACCGGCTATTGTGCCGGGCACTATCGAAAAGGCCGTGAGATCATGGCGCGGCTGGGCATTTCGCACTTGGCTCATCGGCCGCTAGGCGAGCTTTCCGGCGGCCAGCGCCAGCGTGCGCTGATTGGGCGAACGCTGATGCAGGAAGCCGAGCTATTGCTGCTAGATGAGCCGTTTGCCAACGTGGACAGTGAAACGGTCGATATTTTGATTCGTATCTTGCGTCAGATGGCCGATGACGGCGCGACGATTATTGTAGTGCTGCACGATATGGATCATCTGCGCCGCCTCGCCGATGAAGTGCTGATGCTCAACGGCGGTCATGCGCGCTGGGTGGCCCCCGCAACGCTTACTCATCAGCATGCGCCCGCTCAGGTGATGCCGTTTAGCCCGGGAGGTCAGCATGCTTGATCTACTGAATGCTTGGTTTGTCGCGCCGTTCGACTACGGCTTTATGCGCCGTGCGGTGGTGGGCGGCTTAGCGCTTTCGCTGGCGGCCCCCCCGCTGGGGGTGTTTTTGGTGTTACGCGGGATGAGCCTGATTGGCGACGCCATGGCCCACGCGATTCTCCCTGGCGTGGCGCTCGGCTTTTTACTGGCAGGATTTTCGCTGCCCATTATGAGTATTGGTGGGGTGCTGTTTGGATTAATGGTCGCGCTGCTGGCGGGCGCGGTGTCCAAGATGGGCGGCCAGCGTGAAGACGCGGCGATGGCGAGCTTTTTTATTATTTCGCTGGCCGCAGGGGTCATGCTGATTTCGATAGGCGGTAGCAGCGTGGATCTTACCCACGTGCTGTTTGGCTCTATTTTAGCGATTAATGGCACCGCCCTAATGCTGATTGCAGGTATCAGCACGCTGATTGTCGTGACGCTGGCGGTGGTTTTTCGGGCCTTAGTGGTGGAGTGTTTGGACCCGCTATTTTTGCGCGGCCAAAGCCGCCGCAGCGGCTGGGTGCACAGCGTGTTTTTGGGACTACTGGTGCTGAATTTAACGGCCGGCTTTCAAACCCTAGGCACGCTGATGGCGGTGGGTTTAATGATGCTTCCCGCCACCTCGGCACGCTTTTGGAGCAAGCGTTTAGAAGGACTAATCGGCATTTCGATTGTGCTGGCTATGGTGTCTAGCACCGGCGGCCTACTGCTTTCATTTCATCTGGATATTCCTTCCGGCCCGAGCATTATTCTGCTGGCCGGCGTGGGATACCTTTTTTCGGCCCTGTTTGGTCGTTACCACAGTTTGGCAGCCAAGCTTAGGCGTAAAACAACGCCGCTGGCTGTTGAGCACGGGTCTTAATTGTCCGTTTCATGCTTAATCGTAAGGAGTGTTGTATGTCGCTTGGCCATTTTTCATATCGATTATCACACCAGTCGGCACGCTGGTTAGTCGGCGTTTCCGCCCTGTTGGCGCTGCCTGCTGCCATGGCGAATGAGCGCATTCAGGTCGTAACCAGTTTCTCTATCTTGGCGGATATGGTGGAAAACGTAGGCGGCGACCATGTCGAGGTGAGCTCCCTGGTCGCGGCCGATGGCGATGCCCATGTTTACTCCCCAAGCCCAGGCGATGCACGCGCGCTGGCCGATGCTGATTTGGTGGTGTTTAACGGCCTGCTGTTTGAGGGCTGGATGGAGCGTTTGATTAGCGCCAGCGACTACGACGGCGCGCTGGTCACCGCGACCGATGGCATTCAGCCGCTCTCTTATGCCGGGCATGACGATCATGATCATGAACACGATCACAGCCATGAAGGGCACGATCATGAAGCGCATGCGCATGACGAGCATAGCGACGACCATGCCGGACATGATCATGGTGATGAGGACCCGCACGCTTGGCAGGATATGCGCCAAGCCGAGGTGTATATCGCCAATATTCGCGATGGATTAATCGCGGCAGATGCCGACCATGAAGATGAATACCGCGCTAACGCAGAACGCTATTTACAAGAAATAGCTGATGTCGACGCTGAGATTCGTGCGTTAATAGAGGAAATACCGGCCTCCACCAGTGTGATTACGGGCCACGACTCTTTTGGCTACTTCTCAAACGCTTATGGCGTTAACTTCCTGTCTCCAGTGGGGCTTTCCACAGAAGCCGACCCTAGTGGCGCCAGCATGGCGGCGCTGGTAGACGTGATTAATCAAGAGAGCGTGCAGGCACTGTTTCACGAAAACATGACCAACCAATCGATCATCACTCAGCTAGCCGAAGAAACCGGCCTGCCCATTGCAGGTACGCTATACGCGGACGCGTTGGCCAGTGAAGGCGAGGCCAGCACTTACCTGGGTATGATGCACCACAATGCTCGCATGCTGCATGATGCGCTGGCCCAGCCCGGGCATGAAGAGCCAGGTCATGATGAGCATGAACACGGCCACAATGACCATGATCACGACCATGAGAATGAACACGGCCATAGCGGCCACGTTCACCACTAATATCAGCAGGGTCCTGGTATGCCTAAACGGTTAGCAGCACAGATCAGCCTTCTTATGGCGGGCTCACTCTTATTCGGTAGCTCCGCCTGGGCGCTTGGGGATGCGGATAACGAACGCATTGAGGCGCTGGTGAATGACACCATCGTGCCGCTGATGGCCGAGCATCGTATTCCCGGCATGTCGGTTGCGCTGAGTATCAATGGCCAGCCGCGTTACTTTCAGTTTGGTAACGCCGATCAGGAAGCCGGCATACCGGTCACCGAAGAGACGCTTTTTGAGCTTGGCTCGGTGAGTAAGATTTTCACTGCAACGCTTGCGGCTTACGCGCAGTCTAGCGGGGCGCTCTCGCTCTCTGATCGCGCTAGCCTTTATCTGCCTGCCCTGGAAGGTAGCGCCTTCGATGAGATCACGCTGCTAGAGCTGGCCACCTACACGGCCGGTGAGCTGCCCCTGCAGTTTCCGGACGCGGTCGATAGCGAAGCAGCAATGATCGACTACTATCGCCAGTGGCAGCCTGAATCGGCCCCTGGCAGCCATCGCCTCTACTCGAACCCGAGCCTGGGCCTGTTTGGCTACCTGGCCGCACACAGCCTTGGCAAACCGTTCGAGGCGCTGATGCAGGAAGATGTGTTCTCACCGTTAGGGATGGCGCACAGCTATTTTCAGGTGCCAGAAGAGCAGCAGGCGAACTATGCCTACGGCTACTCAAAAGAAGATGAGCCGATTCGGGTCAATCCCGGCGTGTTAGATGCCCAGGCCTACGGTTTAAAATCGACCGCTGCCGACGTGCTAATGCTGGTCGATGCCAATATGGCTGAGCTGGGTGAGGCGGCTGAGACTGAAAGGGATGAGCCACTAAGCCAAGCCATGGCGGCCACGCGAATGGGCTACTTTAGCGTGGGCAATATGACCCAAGGCCTCGGCTGGGAAAGCTATGCGTACCCGGTGGCTCTTAAGGAGCTGCTGGAAGGCAACTCGGTCGAGATGGTGTTAGAAGCTAACCCAGCGAATCGTCTAAGCCCGGCGCTGCCGCCCCGCCAGGATGCGCTGTACAACAAGACCGGCGCGACTAACGGCTTTGGTGCCTACGTGGCCTTTGTGCCTAGCGAGCAAATCGGCATTGTGCTGCTGGCTAACCGCAACTATCCCAACGGCGCACGTATTGAAGCGGCTCATCATATTCTGACGGCGCTGACCGACGCGCCCTGACGTATTCTTCACGCATGCGTCTATGGATGCCGCCTTCGGGCGGTATTTTTTTGCCTTCACCGCACGTATCACAGCACTGAAAGTTGCATTCTCGGCTCTCGATAAGGAGACTAGCACCCCTTCCCCCTTACTTTATGTCCCCTGCGAAGAGCCTTCCTATGCGCCTAAACGCTGATTTTAGCCACTTTGCCTGTGTTACCCCGGAAGAGTATCAGTGGGTCGACTCCCCCAGTGCGGGAGTAGAGCGCATGATGTTTGACCGGATTGGTGATGAAGTCGCACGTGCAACCAGCCTGGTTCGCTACGCCCCCAACTCGCAGTTCGAGCGGCACACGCACGGCGGCGGTGAAGAAATTCTGGTGTTAGAGGGTGTCTTCGCCGATGAACATGGCCGTTACGCGGCGGGTAGCTACTTAAGAAACCCCATTGGCACCGGCCATACGCCGCAGATTGGCGAGGAAGGCGCGCTGATTTTTGTCAAGCTGCACCAGTTTGATCCTAACGACACGCTGCAGCTGGCGATTCCTGCCCATCGGCTGCCCTGGCAGCCAGACCGGCGCCCGCGCATTGCCTACAAAATGCTGCATACCTATAAGCAGGAGCGCATCAGCCTAGAGCAATGGGCCGCGGGCACATCTATTACCTACCCGACTCTGATGGGGGGAATGGAGTTTTTGGTTTTAGAAGGCACGCTTAGCGATGCTGAGCAAAGCTACTCGGCAGGTACCTGGTGCCGCTACCCCAGCGGCGCGGCGCCGGCGCTCGTCGCCGGTAGCGAAGGCGTCATGATGTATCTTAAACGCGGCCATTTGCCGCCCGCTTAGGCGCGCGATAGGCCTAAAAAAGGCAGCAGCGTGAGGGCGGCAATAAGCCCTACCGCTAACAGCACCAGCACGACTTGTACCGGGTGAGCGGCTAGGCGGCGCCACAGCGTTGTCGCCTCGCCGCGCTCAACCGCCGCCTGGTGTTCACGCTGCACGCGCTCAAGTCGCTCGGCTTGATAGGCATTCAACGCAGCGGCCGCTGCTTCGTGCTGATGTGGATTACGCAGCCAAATGGCATCGACACCCAGGCGGAAAAAGCCCGCCTGAGTTTCATAGGTATCAAAGCCGTGTGCGGCGAATAGATCGCGTACTTCCATCGCTTCCTCATCGGTCACGTGGCGCAGCCGGAAGAGTAGTTCAGCCATTGGTTTTCCCCATGTATCACTGCTTCGCAGATTGATTCTGTGGCAAGTCTATAGGCTTTTATTGCCCTAAGCCTTTCATCAAGCGCTGTCTTTCATGAATCTCGGTCAGCACTGATGGTGAATAATCGTTACCATGCTGGCATTCAGCCGGTCACGCTGGCCGCTTTATAGGAACAGACTATGCCCCTCCGCCCGCTTGGCGATTATCTTGAGGCCCTTCGCTCACAGACACCGCTGGTTCATTGCATGACCAACTACGTCGCTATGAACAGCACCGCTAACTTGCTGCTAGCCACGGGGGCCTCGCCCGCCATGCTGCATGCGCCTGAGGAAGTGGCTGAGTTCACCGCTATTTCTGCGGCGCTGTCTGTCAATATTGGTACGATTTCTGCCCACTGGGCAGATGCCATGCTGATCGCGGCGACTACCGCCGATCAGCATGGCATCCCGTGGGTGTTAGACCCTGTCGCGGTTGGCGCAACGCGCTATCGCCAAGCGCTTTGCACACGCCTGCTGGCCTTGAAGCCTTGCGTTATTCGCGGCAATGCTTCTGAAATCCTTGCCCTCAACGGCTTGGCTAGCCAAGGGCGTGGCGTGGACTCAACCGCCGCCAATGACCAAGCCGTCGACGCAGCCATCGCATTGTCGCAAAAGCACGGCTGCGTTGTGGCCATGACCGGCGAAAGCGACTGGGTGACCGACGGCGCACAGCATTATCGTATCGAGGGCGGCCACTCCTTGATGCCGTATGTCACGACGCTTGGCTGCGGGCTGAGCGCTTTGGTTGCCGCTTTTGTGGCCGCTAATCCCACGGCGGCACTGGGCGCAACCACGGCCGCCTTGGCCTGTTTTGCCGTTGCCGGTGAACGAGCGGGAAGTAGCGCGCAAGGGCCTGGTAGCTTCCAGGTGGCGCTTCTGGATGCGCTCTACCAGCTTACCCCCGGTGATCTCACCACGCATACTCATCTGGAGGCGGTTTATGCCGTTTGATCTGTCGCTGTATTTAGTCACCGATGCGGCGCTATGCCACGACTATGGCTTGGAAAAAACGGTCGAAGCAGCGGTAAACGGCGGCGTGACGATCGTCCAGCTACGTGATAAGCACGCCAGCGACTCTCAGATGATTGCACAAGCCAAGCGGCTGAAAAGCGTGCTGGCCGGCACCGGCGTACCGCTGATTATTAACGACCGCTTAGCGGTAGCGCTAGAAAGCCAGGCAGACGGTTTACACGTAGGGCAAAGCGACACCGCTGTGCAAGAGGCGCGGGCAGCGATGGGCGCGCAGGCGATTATTGGCCTGTCGATCAACACGCTTGCCCAGCTTGAAGCAGCGCCAATGACACTGCTCGACTATGTGGGAATTGGCCCGGTGTTTGCCACCGGAAGTAAGCAAGACCACGCGCAGCCGGTCGGCTTTGACGGCCTAGCGGCGCTGGTAGCCGCATGCCGGCTCCCCAGCGTTGCCATTGGCGGGTTAAAGGCTGAACACGCGCACTCTGTACGGCGCGCAGGCGCAAACGGCTTAGCGGTTATTTCAGCTATTTGCGGCCAGCCCGACCCGGCTCAAGCCGCGCGGGCGTTTAAAGCGGCAACGGCCTCATGAATCAGCTTGGGCATCTCGTTACGTTTGTGCGGGCGGCTGGGAATTCCCGATATTTTGGACGCTGGTGCTGATCGTTCAAGCCGGCCTAGGAAGTGGGCGCTGGGTGTTAGATCGCCGCTTTGCCTAACGTTATCGCCAGCGCTTGCTTACCGCTAGCGCTGGCACTGCGATGGAGAACCACTCATGTTACCTAGCCTGTTTATTTCCCACGGCTCACCTATGCTGGCGCTTAATAAAACCCCTGCGCATGCCTTTCTACGCGAACTGGGCAAGCGGCTCTCGCCTAACGCCGTCATCGTGATATCGGCACACTGGGAGAGTTCGTCACTCAAGGTCAGCACGACCGCCAAGCCAGAAACGATTCATGATTTCAAAGGCTTCCCACGGGCGCTTTTCGAATGCCAGTACCCTGCGTCAGGCGACCCTGAGCTGGCCGAACGGCTGGCGCTGTTGCTGGGTGCCGAGCGAGTAGAGCGTGGTATGGATCACGGTGCCTGGGTGCCACTTTCATTGATGTTTCCGGCTGCCGATGTGCCCGTCGTTTCACTATCATTGCCCGTGCATTGGGGGAATACCGAGCTTGTCGCACTCGGCGAACGGCTGTCGTCACTGCGAGAAGAAGATATTTTGATTATTGGCTCAGGCAGCCTGACCCATAACCTGTATGAGCTGATGCCGATGGGCAGTCAAATGCCCGCCTGGGTAGATGAGTTTTCAAGCTGGGTGAGCACCCATATAGTTGCCAATGATCGTGACGCGCTGCTGCACTGGGAAAAGGCTCCGCAGGCCAATAGGAACCACCCTACGCCAGAGCACTTTCAACCGCTGCTTGTCGCAATGGGCGCCGGTAACGAGGCAACCCAGCTACATCACAGCGTTGAGCACGGCGTGCTGGCGATGGATGTTTATCAGTTTGCTTGAGCGCCCGGCTAAGAAGTTGGGCGGCGTTTTAAAGTAGTCCGACGGTCGTAGTACGCCACGGCAATGCCACTACCCACAATCAAGACGCTGCCCACCCACACCCAGATGTCCGGCATTTCACCCCAAAACCACCAGCCCAGTATCACGGCCCAAAGCATGGCGGTGTAATCAAACGGTGCGGCGATAGCCGCCGGAGCAAACCGAAAGGCCAGGGTGATAAACACCGTTGCCGCCACGCCGAGCACGCCCGATGCCATGAAACCTGCCCAGTGCCAAAGCTGGGGCGTTTGCCACACCCAAGGCAAACTCACTGCGGTGACTAAGAACGGCACTAGCGTGACATAAAACACCATGGCCCAGAGGTGCTCGCGAGCACCGTAGCGACGCGCTGTAATCATCATAAGCGCATAAAACACGGCCGCCGCTATCATGCTGAGCGTGCCTATTTGAAAGGCACCGCCCCCCGGGCGAACCACCACCAGCACACCGATAAAACCCACCAGCGAGGCGGCTAGCACCGGCGGCGCAATTCGCTCGCCAAGCAAAGGCACCGACAGCAGCGTGACAAATAGCGGCGCTACAAATGCAATCGCCGTCGCCTCGGCCAGTGGGAGCAGTGTTAAGCCCACTACAAAGAACACCATGGTGCCGGTATAAATCAAACCTCGTACGGCATGCATCCCCGGCCTGCGAGTACCCAGTGTACGCAGCCCTCCCGAGAAATAGGCCAGCAGCGCGATCAGCGGCAGTGATATCAGCGTGCGAAAGAAAATAATCTGCAGGGGCGAGTGCACCTCACCAAGCCACTTGGCGACGGCGTCACCCATCGCTAGAAAAAATACGCCCAGACACATGCTGAGAATGCCTTTCAACGACGTTGTCACTGCAGCCTCCTTTTCATTAACTACCTAAAAAAAAACCCCGCCAACGAAGATTGGCGGGGTGATGTGCCAGTGCAACGCGCTATAAGCTGGCGTTGACTACCATGCAGTCCATGCCTTGAGAGTTTAGCTGGCGGCAGGCCTGACGCGCACGCTGCTCATCGAGCGCGACTAAGCGGGCTCGGTAAACCGGTGTTTGACCAGCGATGGTGTCTACTTCAACACGGCCACCAACGCTTTGGTCTACCCGCTGCGCCGCCTGCTGGGCAAGCTGCCTTGCCTGCATTTCTTGGCTAAACGCGCCTACCTGGATTCCCCAACTGCCACCGGCTTCAGATACCGACGCCATCTGCTGCTCACGCTCAATAAAAGCCTGTAAGGGATCGCGCTGCTGCGTGGTTTGCTGCTCGCTGGGGCGCTGTATGCTCGACACATCGGCCAGCTGCGCATCGAGATCTCGCGCGGGCGCTGAAGACAGAGAGGAAGAGGGAGCGGGCGACGGCACGGTTTCCACGACAGCCAACATAGGCTGGCGCGGCGCAGGCGGTGAAACCGGCTGGGGCGGCATCAACGCGGTGGGCCCAAACGTCATAAATTCCTGGGCGACATTGGTGCTCGCCATCCAGTTTTGCTGATCGCGTAGCGATGCGCGCAAAAAGCTGCGGTCGAGCAAGTTAGCCATATGCGTGTCGCGAGACTGAGCGGAAAAGCCGCCCATCACAACAGCCATCAGCCGGCGATTGCCGTGCACGGCCGTCGTTGCCACGTTAAAACCAGAGGCACGAATAAACCCGGTCTTAAGACCATCAGCCCCTGGGTAGTCACGCACTAAGCGATTGTGGCTGGTATGCCGAGTGCCACGATACGTGAACTCTTGCAGGCCAAAATAATGATAGTACTGAGGGAAATCCTGCATCACGCGCACAGAAAGCGTCAGCATATCGCGCGCGGTAGTCACCTGGCCGTCATCCGGCAAACCGGAGGCATTGCGAAAGGTCGTGCCGTGCATGCCTAGTTCACGCGCTTTGGTGGTCATCATGTCACTGAAGCGCTCTTCGGTGCCGCCTAGCGCTTCGGCTATCACCGCAGCGACATCGTTAGCCGAACGTACCGCCAGTGCACGTATGGCGGTATCAACAGGAATAGAGCTACCCGCCGCCAGCCAGAGCTTTACGGCTGGCTTAGCAGCGGCAAAGCTAGAAACGGGCAAGGGCTGGTCAATACGCAGGGTACCGGCTTGAAGCGCTTCAAAGGTCAAATACAGCGTCATCATTTTAGTAAGCGATGCAGGATAGCGCTGATCATCGATATTTTCGGCATACAGCACTTCGCCATTATCTAAATCGACCACAATGCCCGCATAGCGAGGATTGTCAGCGTGAGCGCTTGTGATCAATGACAGCATAAGTAGTAGCCCCATACTCACTGCCCATGCCGCCGATGCTCTACCGACAGCGTGTTTTACCCTCGCATACATGCCTCTGCCCCTTGCTCGTTATCAACGCGCTCGTACTAGCCCATTGTTTCGACTGATCGTTAGTTTCGACTGATTGATAGATTCTACTGGTTCACTACCATGCCACACTCAAGGCGCAACGCAAGGCTTTCCCATGGCGGCAAAGTAGTCATTTTGGCTATCTATAATATGCCGAGTATATACCCACGCCTGCTCACCTGGAGAGTGTTAGCTGATAGGCATAAAAAAAACCGACCCAAGAGGGTCGGTTTTCATTCGCTATTCAAGACGCTAACGACAGAGGATTACTCTTCTGCTGCGGCTTCTTCAACAACGGGACGATCAACTAGCTCAACATACGCCATAGGCGCGTTGTCGCCGGTGCGGAAACCGCACTTAAGAATACGGATGTAACCACCCGGACGCTCAGCGTAACGCGGACCTAATTCGTTGAACAGTTTGCCGACCACTTCTTTAGAACGCGTACGGGCAAACGCCAAGCGACGGTTTGCAACGCTATCCTGCTTAGACAAGGTGATCAGCGGCTCGATAACGCGACGCAGTTCCTTGGCTTTCGGCAGGGTTGTCTTAATGACTTCATGCTCGACCAGCGAGACAGACATGTTTTTAAACATTGCCTGACGATGCGAGCTGGTACGATTCAGATGACGACCACTCTTACGATGACGCATGGTTGTAATTCCTTACCAAACTGGGACTCAAGTCGACACTCACGCGGAGGCCTTGTCGTCCTTCAGGCTTGCCGGTGGCCAATTTTCCAACCGCATGCCGAGGGACAAGCTGCGCGCCGCCAATACATCTTTGATTTCATTCAAAGACTTTTTACCGAGGTTCGGCGTCTTCAACAGCTCAACTTCTGTGCGCTGAATCAAATCACCAATGTAATAAATATTCTCGGCTTTTAGGCAGTTCGCGCTACGAACGGTCAACTCAAGATCGTCTACGGGGCGCAATAGAATTGGATCAACGTGATCCTCTTCTTCTTCGACTTCCTGTTCTTTATCAGCTTCCAGGTCGACGAAGGCGGCCAGCTGCTCTTGCAGAATGGTCGCACTGCGACGGATAGCCTCTTCCGGATCCAGGGTACCGTCGGTTTCCAAATCGATAATTAGCTTATCGAGGTCGGTGCGCTGCTCAACACGAGCGGCCTCAACCGAGTAGGAAACGCGGCGGACAGGGCTGAAGGTGGCATCCAGCTGCAGGCGGCCAATAGCACGTGACTCTTCATCAGAGCCGCGGGCGTCAGCCGGTTCGTAGCCACGACCCAGCGCTACCTTAAGCTGAATTTTCAGCTCGGCACCTTCATTGACATGAGCAATGACGTGGTCCGGGTTGACGATTTCGACGCTATGATCAAGCGCAATGTCGCCTGCGGTGACGACGGCTGGGCCCTGCTTGTTCAGCGTGAGCACCGCCTCATCGCGGCTGTGCATCTTGATCGCAACATCTTTCAAGTTCAGGAGGATTTCAATAACATCTTCCTGCACCCCTTCGAGCGCACTGTACTCATGCTCTACACCGGCAATTTCAGCCTCTACCACGGCACAGCCGGGCATAGACGAAAGCAGAATGCGACGCAGTGCATTCCCAAGGGTGTGACCAAATCCGCGCTCGAACGGTTCGAGTACGATTTTGGCGTGATGTGCGCTGATTTCTTCGACCTTGATGTCGCGAGGGCGGAGAAACTCTGTCACTGAACGCTGCATATGAACACCTTTCAGGCTGCCAAACGGATACTCAGTCTCAAGAGCATAGGCTCAAGAGCATGTACTCAAGAGCAACCGGACGGAGAGCTACGCTACCCGTCCGGGCTTCAAGAAGCAGACTCTTACTTAATTAACGCTGCTTACTTGGAGTACAGCTCGACGATCAGGTTTTCGTTGATGTCGGCAGTCAGGTCACCGCGTTCAGGCAGAGCCTTGAAAGTGCCTTCCATCTTCTTGGCGTCGATCTCGATCCAAACGATATCGCCACGGTTTGCCGCAATGGACAGTGCGCTTTGAATACGTGCTTGGTTCTTCGCCTTTTCGCGAATGGAAACAACGTCACCTGGCTTAACCTGATAGGAAGCCACGTTAACGGTACGTCCATTCACGGAAATCGCCTTGTGGCTTACTAGCTGACGCGCTTCAGAGCGAGTCGAGCCAAAGCCCATACGATAGACGACGTTATCCAGTCGGGATTCTAACAACTGCAACAATACTTCACCGGTCGCGCCTTTCAGGCGAGCAGCTTCTTTGTAGTAGTTGCGGAACTGCTTTTCGAGTACGCCATACATGCGACGTACTTTTTGCTTCTCGCGAAGCTGCAAGCCGTAGTCTGAAAGACGTTGACGACGCTGGCCGTGTACACCCGGGATTTGCTCGGATTTACACTTTTTCTCGAAGGGAGTCACGCCACTCTTTAAAAAGAGATCGGTGCCTTCACGACGAGACAGTTTGCACTTCGGTCCAATATAACGAGCCATGAATCTGTCTCCTTAAACGCGGCGTTTCTTAGGCGGACGGCAGCCATTGTGAGGAATGGGCGTCGCGTCTGTGATGCTTTGCACGCGGAAGCCGGCGGCGTTAAGTGCACGCACGGCGGATTCACGACCGGGCCCTGGGCCTTTAACCAGTACGTCTACGTTTTTCACACCATACTCGGCTGCAGCAGTTGCTGCACGTTCACTTGCCACTTGAGCAGCGAACGGGGTGCTCTTGCGAGAACCACGAAAACCCGAACCACCGGCAGTTGCCCAAGAAAGCGCATTGCCCTGGCGGTCTGTGATCGTCACGATCGTGTTGTTAAAAGAGGCATGGATATGCGCAATCGCGTCCACTACCTGCTTTTTAACCTTTTTACGGTTACTACGCGGGTTAGCCATGTTGATGTCTATTCCTGTCGTTACACCGGCTCTCTATTAAAGAGCCGGCGTATTATTTGCGGATCGGCTTACGCGGGCCCTTACGGGTGCGCGCGTTAGTCTTAGTCCGCTGACCACGCAGCGGAAGACTACGACGATGACGCAGACCACGGTAGCAACCTAAGTCCATGAGACGCTTAATATTAAGCGTAACATCACGACGAAGGTCGCCTTCTACGGTGTACTTACCAACTTCAGAACGCAGGGTGTCGACTTCTTCAGAAGACAGATCCTGGATCTTGGCAGTAATGGCAATACCGGCTGCTGCACAGATATGCTCAGCACGAGTACGGCCAATCCCGAAGATATAGGTCAGCGAGATCGCCGCATGCTTGTTGTCCGGGATATTGACGCCTGCAATACGGGCCATCAGCTTACTCCGAAATTTGAGCGGCTTGCTCGTTTATTCATCTACAAAAGGCGCAACAGCATACCCCTTCATTTGCCCGAAGGCAAGGGGTATGCTGGCACCCGCTTAAAACAACCCAGAGGTATTAACCCTGGCGCTGTTTGTGCCGTGGTTCGCTACAAATGACGCGGACAGCGCCATTGCGACGAATGATCTTACAGTTACGGCACATTTTCTTTACGGAAGCTCGAACTTTCATCGATCTTTCTCCAAAAACCGGCTCGCGGCTCGCCCCCTTCACTAACTTAATAGGGGTGGGCGGCGCCTCAGCGCATGATACCGCCGCTACCGTAGCCTTTCAGGTTGGACTTCTTCATCACTGAGTCATACTGATGCGACATGAGATGCGACTGCACCTGGGCCATGAAGTCCATGATGACCACGACTACGATTAACAACGAGGTACCGCCGAAAAAGAACGGCACGTTCCACGCCACAATCAAGAACTGGGGCATCAAGGAAACCGCAGTGATATACAAGGCACCGAACAGGGTCAAGCGTGTCATGACCTTGTCGATATAGCGAGCGGTCTGCTCGCCGGGGCGAATGCCCGGCAGGAAAGCGCCTGACTTTTTAAGATTGTCAGCCACATCCTTGGGGTTGAAGACCAGCGCTGTGTAAAAGAAGCAGAAGAATACCACTGCCGCCGCGAAAAGCAAGATGTAAAGCGGTTGACCTGGACCTAATGCCTGGGATGCACGCTGCAACCACTCCATACCTTCACCGGCACCTACCCACTGACCAATAGAGGCCGGGAAGAGTAGAATACTGGAGGCAAAGATAGCCGGAATAACACCAGCCATATTAACCTTCAAAGGCAGGTAACTGCTTTGGCCTGCATACATCTTATTGCCTACCTGACGCCGCGGGTAGTTAACTTTGAGACGGCGTTGGCCGCGCTCAATGAAAACTACGAAGGCGACAGTCGCAATACCTAACACAGACAACGCTAACAGCGGCAGAACATTCCAAGCGCCTTCGTTACGGGCAAGCTCAAAGGCTTGGCCCACGGCACTAGGTAGCCCAGCGACAATACCCGCGAAGATCAGCAGCGAAATACCGTTGCCGATACCCTTCTCGGTAATTTGCTCACCTAGCCACATCATAAACACCGCGCCTGATACAAATGTAACCACGGCGGTGAAGAAGAAGCTGAAGTCAGCGCTGTACGCGATACCTTGGCTAGCCAGACCGACGGACATGCCGGTAGCCTGGACAAACGCCAGTATCACCGTGCCGTAGCGGGTGTACTGGCTAATCTTGCGGCGGCCAGCCTCACCCTCTTTCTTGAGCTGCTCAAGATGAGGGGAGACCGCAGTCATGAGCTGCATGATAATCGACGCCGAAATGTAGGGCATAATGCCCAGGGCGAGGACGCTCATGCGCTCCAGAGCACCACCCGAGAACATGTTAAACATGCCCAAGATAGTACCCTGTTGCTCCCTAAACAAGGCAGCAAGCTGGTCAGGATTGATACCGGGAACGGGAATGTGGGCACCAATACGGTACACCACGATGGCGAGGAGCACGAAGCGCAAACGCGCCCACAGTTCACTCAGACCGCTGCCCATCGCCGGCATTTTTCCTGACTTGGCCATTTAGTCCTCTACCTTGCCGCCAGCAGCTTCGATCGCTTCACGGGCACCTTTGGTGACCTTGATTCCGCGAACGGTAACTGCCGTTTTCAATTCGCCAGAAAGGATGATCTTCGCGTGTAGCGTAGAGTCCTTCAGCACGTTGGCTTGCTTCAAAGTGGCCATGGTGACTTCACCATCGGCTACTTTAGCAAGTTCGGCCAGGCGTACTTCTTCAGATACTAGTGATTTTGCAGACGTAAAACCGAATTTCGGCAAACGACGCTGCAAAGGCATCTGACCGCCTTCGAAACCAGGCTTGACGCTACCGCCACTGCGTGATTTCTGACCTTTGTGACCACGGCCACCGGTCTTACCAAGACCGGAACCGATACCACGACCAACGCGCTTTGCAGCGTGTTTGGAGCCCGGTGCTGGGCTTAAGGTATTAAGTTTCATGGATTACTCTCCCTCAACGCGCACAAGGTAGTTAACCTTGTTGATCATGCCGCGTACGGCAGGGGTGTCTTCCAGTTCAACCGTCTGACCGATGCGACGCAGACCCAGGCCTTTCATAGTGGCCTTGTGCTTAGGCAAAATGCCGATGGTGCTGCGGATCTGAGTAAACTTGATCGTTGCTGCCATGGTGTCTTACCCCGTGATCGCGTCGACAGACAGACCGCGCTTAGCGGCAATGTCTTCCGGTGCTTGCATGGAAGAGAGACCTTTAACAGTCGCTCGAACCACGTTAACCGGGTTGGTGGAACCGTAGCACTTGGCCAGTACATCGTGGACACCGGCGAGCTCTAATACAGAGCGCATGGCGCCACCGGCAATGATACCGGTACCTTCGGAAGCCGGCTGCATGTACACCTTAGAAGCACCGTGACGGGCTTTAATCGGGTACTGCAGCGTGTGGCCAGCAAGGTTCACCTTGACCATGTTGCGACGAGCTTGATCCATCGCTTTCTGGATTGCGACAGGCACTTCACGCGCCTTGCCACGACCGAAACCGACACGACCTTTACCATCACCAACGACGGTCAGTGCGGTGAAGCCGAAAATACGACCACCTTTGACCACCTTGGCGACGCGGTTGACCTGCACCAACTTCTCTTGCAGATCACCGCTTTGCTGTTCGTTCTTCGCCATCGTAAAACCCTTTAGAATTCCAGGCCGCCTTCACGTGCGGCGTCGGCCAGAGCCTTGACGCGGCCGTGATACTTAAAGCCAGCACGGTCGAAGGCCACCTGGGTGATGCCTGCTTCTTTAGCGCGTTCGGCAATCAGTGCACCTACTTTAGAGGCAGCATCTGAGTTACCGGTCGCACCCTCGCGCAGCGCTTTGTCCAGCGTAGAAGCACTGGCTAGCACTTTGCCACCATCCGGCGAGATAATCTGCGCATAGATGTGACGCGGGGTACGGTTGACGCACAGGCGATACACGCCCAGCTCGCGGATCTTTGCGCGAGCGCGGCGGGCACGACGGAGACGAGATTCTTTCTTCGCGTTCATAACCCTGCCTTACTTCTTCTTGGCTTCTTTGCGACGCACCTGCTCGTCGGCGTACCGTACACCCTTGCCTTTATACGGCTCAGGCGGACGGAAAGCGCGGATTTCCGCGGCGCACTGACCGAGCTGCTGCTTGTTCGCGCTTTTCAGCACGATCACGGTGTTTTTCGGCGTTTCCGCTGAGACACCTTCAGGCAGTTCGTAGTCGACCGGGTGCGAGAAGCCCAGTGAAAGATTGAGCGTCTGGCCCTTAACTTGGGCACGATAACCGACGCCAACAATTTCGAGGGATTTTGTGAAACCCTCGGATACGCCCGTTACCAGGTTCTGAACTAAGGCGCGGGTAGTACCGGCCATTGCCCAGCTCTTGGCAGATTCGCTCGGGGCGAAGGTCAGCTGGCCATCTTCTTGACCGACCACTACATCTGAGTGGATGGTCAAAGATAGCGTGCCCTGGCCGCCTTTGGCGGTCAGCTGGTCAGCATTGATTTTAACATCAACGCCAGCAGGCACTTTAACCGGATATTTCGCTATGCGGGACATTCCAGCCTCCTAGAATACGGTGCAGATGACTTCGCCACCCACACCGGCTTGGCGCGCGGCACGATCGGTCATGACACCACTTGACGTAGTGACAATCGCAATACCAAGACCATCGGCGACCTTAGGCAGGTTGTCCTTGCCCATATAGCGGCGCAGGGACGGCTTGGAAACCCGCTGAATATGCTCAATAACCGGCTTACCCTCAAAGTATTTGAGAGTCACGGTCAGTTCAGGCTTAACACCCTCTGCAACCGTAAAGTCGGCAATGTAGCCTTCTTCCTTTAGCACTCGGGCCACTTGCACTTTCAACTTGGAGGACGGCATGGTAGCCGTCTCCTTGGTGGCCATCTGCGCATTGCGGAGACGAGTTATCATATCCGCTAGAGTATCTTGCATGCTCATTTAATGTGCGCTCCTGATGATTCTACGTGGCGTTACCAACTGGACTTTTTGAGTCCAGGGACGTCGCCACGCATGGCGGCTTCACGCAGCTTGTTACGGCCGAGGCCGAACTTGTTGTAAAAACCGTGCGGGCGACCAGTGATGCGGCAGCGGTTACGCTGACGCACCGGGCTTGAGTCGCGCGGCAGTTGCTGCAGCTTCAGCGTCGCCTCGAAGCGGTCTTCCTCAGACGAATCAACGCCTGAGATGATCTTCTTGAGCTCGGCACGCTTGGTGGCATACTTCGCCACCAATTGCGTACGTTTGAGCTCACGCTCTATCATACTTTTCTTAGCCATGATCCCACCCTTATTTCTTGAAGGGGAAGTTCAGCGCCGCTAGCAGCGCGCGACCTTCCTCATCGGTTTTGGCGGTAGTAGTGATAGTGACGTCCAACCCACGGATGCGATCGATTTTATCATACTCGATCTCCGGGAAGATGATCTGCTCACGCACACCCATAGAATAGTTGCCGCGACCGTCGAAGGACTTCGGGTTGAGACCACGGAAGTCACGCACGCGGGGAATCGCGATGTAAACCAAACGGTCCAAGAAGTCCCACATACGCTCAGCGCGCAGTGTTACCTTGATGCCGATTGGCCAACCTTCGCGCACCTTAAAGCCCGCGATGGACTTACGTGCCTTGGTCACCAACGGTTTTTGACCAGAGAGTTTCTCTAGGTCGCCGATGGCATTGTCAATCAACTTTTTATCGTTGACTGCTTCGCCGACACCCATATTCAGAGTCACTTTCGTGATCCGGGGTACCTGCATAACGTTGGCATAGCTAAACTCTTCTTTGAGTTGAGCTGCTACCTCGTTTTGATAACGTTCTTTCAAGTTCGCCATTTTGCTACCCGACTCGCGTTAGGCGTCGATCTGCGTCTGCGTCGACTTGTAGATACGTACCTTGGTACCGTCTTCCTTCACCTGGAAGCCGACGCGATCCGCCTTACCGGTCTCCGAATTGAAGATGGCTACGTTGGACGCGTGAATCGGAGCCTCACGCTCGACGATACCGCCCTGATTACCCGCCATGGGATTTGGCTTGGTGTGACGTTTAATCATGTTCACACCGGACACCAAGAAGCGGCTTTCTAATACCCGCTTAACAGTGCCACGTTTGCCTTTGTCCTTCCCGGCGATGACGATGACTTCATCGTCACGTTTGATCTTTTGCATATCCGCCTCGCTCCTTACAGCACTTCAGGCGCTAAGGAAATGATCTTCATGAACTTTTCATTACGAAGTTCACGAGTCACCGGCCCAAAAATACGGGTACCGATTGGCTGTTCGTTGGTGTTATTCAACAAAACTGCCGCATTTCCATCGAAACGGATGAGCGAACCGTCGGGACGACGGACGCCACTACGGGTCCGGACCACGACCGCTTTTAGCACCTGGCCTTTTTTGACCTTGCCACGCGGAATCGCTTCCTTAACCGTGACCTTGATGACATCACCTATACGAGCGTAGCGACGGTGTGAACCGCCTAACACCTTGATGCATTGCACCCGGCGCGCTCCGCTGTTGTCGGCGACGTCCAGCATTGTCTGAGTCTGAATCATCGGTTTTCTCCAAACCTAATCTGACTACACTGATTGGACAGCCTCGGGATTAACCCTTGGCGTGTTCAACCACCTCGACGAGCGTCCAGGCTTTCTTCTTGGAAAGCGGACGGCACTCCTGAATGGAAACCGTATCGCCTGCCTTTGCCTGGTTCGCCTCATCATGGGCGTGCAGCTTGGTGGAGCGCTTAACGTATTTTCCGTAGATCGGGTGACGCTCGCGCCGCTCGATCATAACGACGATGGACTTGTCCATCTTATCGCTCACCACTTTACCGGTGAGCGTACGCGTTGTTTTCTCTTCGGCCATCTCAATCACCTGCCTTCTCGTTGAGCATAGTCTTAACGCGGGCAATATCCCGACGGACCTGCTTGAGCAGATGAGTCTGGCTCAGTTGGCCAGTGGCCTTCTGCATGCGCAGGTTAAACTGCTCGCGGAGGAGTTCGAGGAGTTGCTCCTGGAGCTCTCCTGCGGACTTTTCACGAATTTCCTGGGCTTTCATCACATCACCGTCCGTTTCGCAAAGGTGGTGGATAAGGGCATTTTCTGTGCGGCAAGATCAAACGCTTCACGAGCGAGCTCTTCCGACACGCCTTCTATTTCATAAAGGACCCGACCCGGTTGGATCTGGGCAACCCAGTACTCAACAGAACCTTTACCTTTACCCATACGAACTTCGAGCGGCTTCTTAGAGATCGGCTTATCAGGGAAGACGCGGATCCAGATTTTACCGCCACGCTTAACGTGACGTGTGATCGCACGACGGCCTGCTTCGATCTGACGCGCAGTGATGCGGCCGCGACCGGTAGCTTTAAGGCCGTATTCCCCGAAGCTGATCTTGCTTCCGCGATGCGCCAGGCCACGGTTGCGGCCTTTCATCATCTTGCGGAATTTCATACGCTTGGGCTGTAACATCGACTCGCTCTCCCCTTACCTGGAACCTTTCTTCTTGGGCGCGTTGCCGGCAGGCTGTTTGGCCTTGGCACGTACTTCCTCGATACCGCCGAGGATTTCACCCTTGAAGATCCACACTTTGACGCCGATAACGCCATAGGTGGTGTGAGCTTCGTAAGTGGCGTAGTCGATATCCGCACGCAACGTGTGCAACGGAACGCGACCTTCGCGGTACCATTCGGTACGTGCGATTTCAGCGCCACCAAGACGACCTGACAGCTGAATCTTGATGCCACCAGCGCCAAGACGCATTGCGTTTTGTACCGCGCGCTTCATAGCACGACGGAACATCACGCGACGCTCAAGCTGACCCGCTACGTTAGCAGCGACTAGCTTGGCATCCAGCTCCGGCTTGCGAACTTCTTCGATGTTCACATGCACGGGAACACCCATCATCGTGGTGAGATCGCGACGCAGACGGTCGACATCTTCACCTTTCTTACCAATCACAATACCCGGACGGGCGGTGTGAATGGTGATGCGGGCATTGTTAGCCGGACGCTCGATGTGGATGCGGCTCACGGAAGCGCTTTTAAGACGCTCTTCCAAGAAGCTACGCACTTCGAGATCGTTATTGAGCTTATCGGCGTAAGCGCCGCGCTCAGCATACCAGACAGAAGCATGGTCTTTGACGATGCCCAGTCGAATGCCTGTTGGATTGACTTTCTGACCCATCGGTCGACTCCTACTTCTCGGCTACCTTGACGGTGATGTGGCACGTGCGCTTCAAGATACGATCCGCACGCCCTTTGGCACGCGGCTTGATACGCTTGAGTGTCATGCCCTCATCGACGCAGATGGTCGAGACACGCAGCTCGTCAATATCCATGCCGTTATTTTCTTCCGCGTTTGCAATGGCGGATTGCAGCACCTTCTTAACCAGCTTAGCAGCCTTCTTTGGTGAGAAGGTCAGCAGGTCGAGTGCCTCGGCGACAGGTTTACCGCGCACCTGGTCAGCCACCAAACGGGCCTTCTGGGCGGATAAACGAGCGCCAAGCAGCTTAGCTGTGACTTCCATCTCTCAATCCTCTCTGGCTTACCGTTTGGCTTTTTTATCCGCAGCATGCCCGCGATAAGTGCGAGTAGCAGCGAATTCGCCCAATTTGTGGCCAACCATTTCCTCGGATACGTGCACCGGGATGTGTTGACGACCATTATGGACAGCGATAGTGAGGCCTACCATGTTTGGCAGGATCATTGAACGACGCGACCAAGTCTTGATCGGTTTGCGATCGTTCTTCTCCACTGCAGCCTCTACCTTCTTCAAAAGATGAAGGTCAATGAAGGGACCTTTCTTTAGTGAACGTGGCACAGCCGTTACCTCTTAATGTCTTGGCAATTTAGATCAGCGCGTCTTATTACGACGACGGATGATCAGCTTGTCGGTGCGCTTGTTCTTACGCGTCTTGTAACCCTTAGTCGGCACACCCCATGGGGAGACCGGGTGACGACCACCACTGGTGCGGCCTTCGCCACCACCGTGTGGGTGATCCACCGGGTTCATCGCGACACCGCGAACAGTCGGACGCACGCCTCTCCAGCGCTTCGCACCGGCCTTGCCAAGTTGACGCAGGCTGTGCTCAGAGTTGCTCACCTCGCCCAACGTCGCGCGGCACTCTGCCAACACTTTACGCATTTCGCCAGAGCGAAGACGTAGCGTGGCGTAGTTACCTTCACGAGCTACCAACTGGGCGCTTGTACCGGCACTGCGAGCAATCTGCGCACCTTTGCCCGGCTTGAGTTCGATGCAGTGCACCGTAGAACCCAAAGGGACGTTACGCAGCGGCAATGCATTGCCTTTCTTGATCGGCGCATTAACACCAGATTCCAGCACGTCACCCGCGCTGACACCTTTAGGTGCAATGATGTAACGACGCTCACCATCAGCATACTTCAGCAGCGCAATGTGCGCACTGCGGTTGGGATCGTGCTCTAAACGCTCAACGGTGGCTGGAACGCCATCTTTGGTACGTTTGAAATCCATCAACCGATAGTGTTGACGATGACCACCGCCTACGTGGCGAGTGGTGATGCGACCGTTATTATTACGGCCACCGGACTTGGACTGTTTTTCCAAAAGCGGTGCATAAGCACGACCCTTGAACAGTTCCTCGCCAACGATCTTGACGACGTGGCGACGACCGGCGGAAGTTGGTTTGGTCTTGACGATTGCCATTATCCGTACTCCTGCCCTTATTCGGCGCCTGAGAAGTCTTCGAGCGTTTCACCCGCAGCCAGGGTCACATACGCTTTGCGGTAACCCTTACGTAGGCCAACGCCGTTCGCAGTACGCTTCGTTTTACCCTTCATGTTCAGCACTTGAACACTGCCGACCTTCTTGCCGAAAAGTGTTTCAACGGCTTTCTTGATCTCGGGCTTGGTAGCATCGCGTGCCACCTTGAAAACGTACTGGTTGCGCTCGGCTGCCATCGCGGCCTTTTCGGTCACGTGCGGTCCAAGCAGAACCTTGAATACGCGTTCCTGGTTCATGCCAGCTTCTCCTCGAATTTACGCAGGGCGGAGACGGTAATCAGGACCTTATCAAAGGCTACCAGACTTACCGGGTCAGCTGCCGCGACATCCACCACGTCAACGTGGGGAAGGTTGCGTGCGGCCAAATAGAGCTTCTCGTCAACTTCTTCAGTGACGATCAACACTTTCTCAAGGTTGAGCTCTTTCAGCTTGGCAGCTACCTGCTTGGTCTTAGGCGCATCAACGCTGAACTCTTCAATCGCGACTAGGCGCTCTTGACGTACTAGTTCAGACAGGATGGAGCGCATCGCTGCGCGGTACATCTTGCGGTTAACCTTCTGGGTGTAGTCTTGCGGACGAGCCGCGAAGGTTACGCCGCCGCTACGCCATAGCGGAGAGCGGATAGTACCGGCACGTGCACGACCGGTGCCTTTCTGACGCCAAGGCTTTTTACCACCGCCACGAACGTCGGAACGACTCTTTTGTGCGCGAGTTCCCTGACGACCACCAGCCAAATAGGCAGTAACCACCTGGTGAACGAGCGCTTCGTTGAATTCTTTGCCAAAAGTGGCGTCGGCTACTTCAACGGTACCCGTGCCTGCAGCAAGATTCAGATTCATTGGTAATTATCCCCTATCAGCCAGCTTTCACGGCGCTGCGAACGATAACGTCACTACCGGGAGCACCCGGTACTGCGCCTTTGATCAGCAGCAAGTTACGCTCGGCGTCGACACGGACGATCTCAAGGCTTTGAACGGTGCAACGGGCGTTACCCATTTGACCGGCCATCTTTTTGCCTTTGAAAACGCGACCCGGAGTCTGACACATGCCGATGGAACCCGGCGCGCGATGCGACAGAGAGTTACCGTGAGTCATGTCTTGGGTACGGAAATTCCAGCGCTTAACAGCACCCTGGAAGCCTTTACCCTTAGAGGTGCCAGTCACGTCAACCATTTGACCAGCTTCGAAGAGGGATACGGTGATTTCGCCACCCACCTCAGGAATCGTTTCGCCTTCTGCAAGACGGAATTCCATCAGTGCACGACCAGCCTCAACACCCGCCTTGGCAAACTGTCCAGCTTGCGCTTTGGTGAGGTGCTTGGCTTTACGAGAACCAGATGTGACCTGAATCGCTGCGTAACCGTCAGACTCGACAGATTTAACGCGTGTAACACGATTAGGATCAACTTCAATAACGGTTACGGGCACAGACGCGCCGTCTTCGGTAAAGACACGGGTCATCCCGGCCTTTTTACCGACTAAACCGATAGTCATACTCAGTCTCCTATAGTGTACGGGGCTATCACCCGCTATGGCTGCCCTTTCCAGAGCATTCCACTAGCACATTGTATTGCGCCTCACGGCGTGAGCGGCTGCTGCTCATACTAAGCTTGTCTAAAACAAGCGATGAGCGCTGGGCCGCAAAGTGACTAGTGTAATTAGTTGAGCTTGATTTGCACGTCTACGCCAGCGGCGAGATCGAGCTTCATCAGTGCATCAACAGTTTTCTCAGTCGGCTCAACGATGTCGAGCACACGCTTGTGAGTACGAATCTCATACTGATCGCGCGCATCTTTATTGACGTGCGGCGAGATCAGAATGGTGAAGCGCTCACGGTTGGTTGGCAGCGGGATCGGCCCACGAACCTGAGCACCAGTACGCTTAGCGGTTTCAACAATCTCCGCTGTGGACTGATCGATCAGGCGATGGTCGAACGCTTTCAACCGAATGCGAATCTTTTGGTTCTGCATTTGCCCTAAACTCCAATGGATGTCGACGGCGCGAGCCGTCTACCCACGCATTCAAAGGATGCGCATTATAGGCACGCCACAAGCCCATGTCAAACATTTGCTGATGGTGCGCAGAAAAGGGGGCTCATCAGAGCCCCCTTCATCATTCAAGTAAAAAGCTTACTTGACGATCTTAGCTACAACGCCAGCACCGACAGTACGACCACCTTCGCGAATTGCGAAGCGTAGACCGTCGTCCATGGCAATCGGAGCGATCAAGGTAACAACCATTTGCACGTTGTCACCAGGCATGACCATTTCAACACCTTCCGGCAGTTCACAGGTACCCGTTACATCGGTGGTACGGAAGTAGAACTGAGGACGGTAGCCCTTGAAGAAAGGCGTATGACGACCACCTTCTTCTTTGGACAGAACGTAAACTTCTGCTTCGAAGGTAGTGTGCGGATGAATGCTGCCTGGCTTGGCCAGTACTTGACCACGCTCAACGTCATCACGCTTAGTACCACGTAGCAGGGCGCCAACGTTCTCACCAGCACGACCTTCGTCGAGCAGTTTGCGGAACATTTCAACGCCCGTTACGATCGTTTTAGTGGTGTCACGAATACCGACGATTTCAACTTCTTCGCCCGCTTTCACGATACCGCGCTCTACACGACCGGTTACAACAGTACCGCGGCCAGAGATAGAGAACACGTCTTCGATCGGCATCAGGAACGGCTGGTCGATAGCACGCTCTGGCTCAGGAATGTACTCATCCAGAGCTTTGATCAGATTAGCAACGGCGGTAGTACCCATGCCGTTCTCATCTTCACCGTTCAACGCCATCAGCGCAGAACCAGTGATGATCGGCGTGTCGTCGCCCGGGAAGTCGTACTGGTCGAGGAGCTCACGAACTTCCATCTCTACCAGTTCGAGCAGCTCTTCGTCATCAACCATGTCCGCTTTGTTCAGGAACACAACGATGAACGGTACGCCAACCTGACGAGACAGCAAGATGTGCTCGCGCGTTTGCGGCATCGGGCCATCAGCGGCAGAACATACCAGGATCGCGCCGTCCATCTGCGCAGCACCGGTGATCATGTTCTTGACGTAGTCAGCGTGTCCTGGGCAGTCAACGTGCGCGTAGTGGCGCATTTCTGACTGGTATTCCACGTGTGACGTAGCGATCGTGATACCGCGCTCGCGTTCTTCAGGAGCGTTATCGATAGACGAAAACTCGCTCCAGTCGCCGCCGAAAACTTCAGCAGACACGCGGGTTAGGGCCGCTGTCAGAGTCGTTTTACCGTGGTCGACGTGACCAATGGTGCCGACGTTGACGTGCGGTTTGGAACGTTCAAATTTTTCCTTAGCCACTGCTATAACCTCTTTACGTTAGCTAACGGTTAACCGTTTTGATTGATGACGGCTTCAACGACGCTGGAGGGCGCCTCCTCGTACTTCGAGAACTCCATAGAGTAGCTCGCACGGCCCTGGGATTGCGAGCGCAGGTCGGTTGCGTAACCGAACATCTCACCCAGTGGCACCGTTGCACGAATGACTTTACCTGCGGAAGAGTCATCCATACCCTGCACCAGACCGCGACGACGGCTCAGGTCGCCCATGACGTCACCCATAAACTCTTCGGGGGTCACGATTTCGACCTTCATCACCGGCTCCAGCAGCACGGCCTTGGCCTTCCTGGCACCTTCTTTAACGGCCATAGAAGAAGCAATCTTGAACGCAGTCTCGTTAGAGTCCACGTCGTGAAAAGAGCCATCGAACAGCGACACTTTAACGTCGATCATCGGGTAACCCGCGATGACGCCGTTTTTGAGCTGCTCATAAGCACCCTTCTCAACCGCGGGGATGTATTCCTTAGGAACCGTACCACCCACGACTTCAGAGTTGAATTTGAAGAAGATTTCGTCTTCGCCTTCACCCTTTTCTTCTTTAGTCAGCGGCTCGATACGTAGCCAAACGTGACCATACTGACCACGACCACCGGACTGACGTACGAACTTGCCTTCTTGCTCAACGCTGCCGCGAATAGTTTCGCGGTAGGCTACTTGAGGCTTACCGATATTAGCTTCAACCTTGAACTCGCGACGCATACGGTCAACGATGATGTCCAAGTGAAGCTCACCCATACCAGAAATGATCGTCTGGCCGGTTTCTTCGTCGGTCTTAACCTGGAAAGAAGGATCTTCCTGGGCCAATTTGCCCAGAGCAACACCCATCTTTTCTTGGTCACTCTTGGTCTTCGGCTCGACAGCAACCGAGATAACCGGATCCGGGAACTCCATGCGCTCGAGAACAATTTTGTTATCGATGTCGCACAGGGTATCACCGGTAGTGACGTCTTTCAGACCGATACAGGCAGCGATATCGCCAGCCAGGATCTCTTTGATCTCTTCGCGTGAGTTAGCGTGCATCTGAACGATACGGCCAACGCGCTCTTTCTTCTGCTTAACGGAGTTATAAACGCCGTCACCAGATTTCAGAACACCCGAATAGACGCGGATAAAGGTCAGCGTACCAACGAAGGGGTCGGTCGCGATCTTGAACGCCAGCGCCGCAAACGGTGCGCTGTCATCGGCGATACGTGTAGCAATAGTACCGTCTTTATCGTCAAGCTCACCTTCGATCGCCTTAACTTCAGTCGGCGAAGGCATGTATTCGATAATGCCGTCCAACACTGCTTGAACGCCCTTATTCTTAAAGGCAGAACCACAGGTGACCAGCACGATGTCATTACGCAGAGTACGCGCGCGCAGACCAGCCTTGATCTCTTCGATGCTGAGTTCAGTACCGTCGAGATACTTCTCCATCAGCTCATCAGAGCCTTCGGCAGCGGCTTCAACCATTTCTTCGCGATACTTCTCAGCCGTTTCTTGCAATTCAGCCGGAATATCGACGAGCTCATAGTTCATACCCAGACTTGCCTCATCCCAAAGGATGGCTTTCATCTGGATAAGGTCGATAACGCCTTTAAAGTCTTCTTCCGTGCCCCAGTTAATCTGGATTGGCACAGCGTTAGCACCTAGACGCTCTTTAAGCTGCTCAACAACCATGAAGAAGTCAGCGCCGGTACGGTCCATCTTATTGACGAACACCATGCGCGGAACTTCATACTTGTTGGCTTGACGCCATACAGTTTCGGTCTGCGGCTGAACGCCGGAAGAGCCACACAGCACAACCACCGCACCATCAAGTACACGCAAAGAACGCTCAACTTCAATGGTGAAGTCAACGTGCCCAGGCGTATCAATGATATTGATGCGGTGCTCAGGAAACTGCTTGCTCATGCCTTGCCAGAAGGTGGTAACAGCAGCAGAGGTGATAGTGATACCACGCTCCTGCTCCTGCTCCATCCAATCTGTCGTCGCAGCACCGTCGTGCACTTCACCCACTTTGTGGGAAAGGCCGGTGTAGAACAGTACGCGCTCAGTTGTCGTGGTTTTACCCGCGTCAACGTGAGCAACGATACCGATATTGCGATAACGATTCAGTGGAGTCTTGCGTGCCACGATGAAACTCCCATTTGTTGGCGATGCTCGTTAATTTAGCGGCGCATGCAAGCGAGGCTTATGCTACCGCCACTACCCTAGAAGGATAGCGGCTAAGTATTGCAACACAGCGACTCAGCGTACATTCGCATGCTGAACTACGTGCATATATAAACCCGAACTTAAAAACGTCGTACTCAAAAACGCCGAGTTTAAAAACGCCGAATTTAGAAACGCTGAATTTAAAAAAACTATAAAAACGCGAAATCTAGAAACGGTAGTGCGAGAAGGCTTTGTTGGCTTCTGCCATGCGATGCACGTCTTCGCGCTTCTTAACGGCAGAACCTTTACCTTCAGCAGCATCCAGCATTTCACCCGCCAGACGATGCACCATGGTTTTCTCACCGCGACGACGCGCAGCGTCTACCAGCCAGCGCATTGCAAGCGCTTGACGGCGTGACGGACGAACTTCAACCGGCACCTGATAGGTCGCACCACCAACGCGGCGCGACTTCACTTCGACCATAGGCTGGATGGCTTCCAGCGCTTTGTCGAAGATTTCCAGCGGATCTTCTTTACTACGCTCGGCAACCTTGTCCAACGCACCGTAGACGATACGCTCAGCTATGGACTTCTTGCCGCTGACCATCAGGTGGTTCATGAACTTCGCCAGACGCTCACTTCCGAACTTAGGATCCGGCAGGATGTCGCGTTTAGCTACTACTCTTCTTCTAGGCATGATAAGCCCTCAATTAAGGATCTTTCAGGTAAACCCGGGACTCGTGCTGCGCCTATTACTACTCGCGGCGCCCGACCTTACTCTTATCAGACCGTCAAATTCGTGAAAAACGTTACTCAGCAACCCCTAAGCTTAGGACTTAGGACGCTTAGTACCGTATTTAGAACGACCCTGACGACGGTTTTGAACGCCGGAGGTGTCAAGGGCGCCACGAACGGTGTGATAACGCACACCTGGCAAATCCTTTACACGGCCGCCACGAATCAAAACGACAGAGTGTTCTTGAAGGTTGTGACCTTCACCACCGATGTAAGAAGACACTTCGAAACCGTTGGTAAGGCGCACACGGCAAACCTTACGCAGGGCCGAGTTAGGCTTCTTCGGGGTGGTAGTGTAAACGCGCGTACATACGCCGCGTTTTTGCGGACAGGCCTGCAGCGCTGGCACGTCACTTTTGGTGACGGGGCGCTTGCGCGGCTTGCGCACTAGCTGATTAATCGTTGCCATGGTGTTTAGCTGACTCCAATGGTTGCCTTAGCCTTTTAACAAATACAAGCAGCGGATGCGGGCGCACCCACCCCACTGTTAAAGGCTGCGCATTCTAAAGGCTGACCCTAGGTGGCGTCAAGCCTTGCCGGCGGTTTAACCGGCAAGACTGCGCTTTTCAGGTCAGCTATTCGTTTTACCTACTTTTCCACTTACTTTCTTCACGTACTTTCTTCACTTACTTTTTCTGGCGTCAACGTTACAGCTCATCGTCAGAGTCGAGAGCGGTTAGCTGAGCACCTAGCTCCTGCTCTACCTCGGTCGCCGAGGGATTGAGCAGTTGCTCTACGTCTTCGCGTTTGCGACGACGCTCTGCGTGGTGAGTCAAACCCGTACCTGCTGGTATGAGACGACCAACCACCACGTTTTCTTTCAGGCCGCGCAAATAATCGCGCTTGCCGGTCACCGCTGCTTCGGTCAGTACTCGTGTCGTCTCCTGGAAGGAGGCGGCAGAGATGAACGACTCGGTGGCCAAACTGGCCTTGGTGATACCCAGCAGCATACGCTGATACTTAGCCGGGAATTTTTTCTCTTTTTCGAGACGAATGTTCTGTTCCAACACGCGGACCAGCTCAGCTTGGTCGCCGGTGATGAAATCAGAGTCACCTGAATCGGTAAGCTCTACCTTGCGCAGCATCTGACGCACGATAACTTCGATGTGCTTATCATTGATGCCTACGCCCTGCAGACGGTAAACGTCCTGCACTTCGGCAGTGATGTACTTGGCAAGTTCCTCAACACCCAGCAAACGCAGGATATCGTGAGGGTTGCTCGGGCCATCAGAAATCACTTCACCCTTCTCGACGGCTTCGCCTTCGAAGACGGCGATTTGACGCCATTTCGGAATCAAGGCTTCAAACGGATCGCCAGATTCCGGGGTAATCATCAGACGACGCTTACCTTTGGTCTCTTTACCGAAGCTAACAACACCGCTGATTTCCGCCAGGATAGACGACTCTTTCGGCTTACGCGCTTCAAACAAGTCAGCAACCCGTGGCAGACCACCGGTGATATCTTTGTTAGCCGAGGCCTCTACCGGAATACGGGCAACCACTTCGCCCACACCGATAGTGACACCGTCATCGACCGAAATAATCGAGTTACCTGGCAGCAGGTACTGTACCGGCGTGTTGGAACCGGAAACAGACACGTACTCGCCCGCGCTGTCTTGCAGCATAACCATCGGGCGCTTGTCGCGACCAGAGATCGGACGTGCCGCAGATTCGATAACTTCAATAGAGGACAGGCCCGTCATCTCATCGACGCTACGGTGCATGGTGACACCTTCGTCGAGATCGATAAACTGCGCCTTACCTTCTACTTCAGCAACGATGGGATGAGTGTGCGGATCCCATTTAGCAACAATGGCACCGGCGTCGACTACATCACCGTCACGTACGGAAAGCTCGGCACCGTAAGGCAGCTTGTAGTACTCACGCTCGCGCCCATGATCGTCGGCAACGGCCAAAGCGCTAGACCGCGAAACCACTACCAGCTTGCCGTCGGCACGCTCAACGTGCTTGATGTTGTGCAGGCGAACCTTGCCGCCGTGCTTAACCTGTACGCTGTCAACCGCAGATGAACGCGATGCCGCACCACCGATGTGGAACGTACGCATGGTCAGCTGGGTACCCGGCTCACCGATCGACTGAGCAGCGATAACGCCGACTGCTTCACCGATGTTGACCTGATGGCCACGCGCCAAGTCACGACCGTAACAAGAAGCACATACGCCGTGAGAAGTCTCACATGTAATGGTGGAGCGCACGACAATTTCGTCGACACCCATGGTGTCAAGCTCGGCACACCACTTCTCATCCAGCAACGTTGTGCGAGGAATCAAAATTTCGCCAGTGCCCGGATGCACGACTTCTTGTGCAACCACGCGACCCAGCACACGCTGAGAGAGCGGTACAATGATGTCGCCGCCTTCGATGATCGGGTGCAGCGTCAAACCATTTTCGGTGTCGCAATCGACTTCGGTAATTACCAAGTCTTGCGCCACGTCGACCAGACGACGAGTCAGATAACCGGAGTTAGCCGTTTTCAGTGCCGTATCCGCCAAACCTTTACGCGCACCGTGAGTAGAGATGAAGTACTGGAGTACGTTCAAACCTTCACGGAAGTTGGCGACGATCGGGGTTTCGATGATCGAGCCATCGGGCTTGGCCATCAGGCCACGCATACCGGCCAGCTGACGGATCTGGGCAGCAGAACCACGCGCCCCGGAATCAGCCATGATGAAAACGCTGTTAAACGAATCCTGCTCAACTTCGTTGCCATCACGATCGATGACGGTCTCTTTAGAGATACCCACCATCATCGCCTTGGCGACTTTATCGTTGGCCTTTGACCAGATATCGATAACCTTGTTGTACTTCTCACCCGCTGTTACCAGGCCAGAAGAGAACTGGTCTTCAATTTCTTTTACTTCGGCTTCAGCGGCGTCAACAATCGCGGTTTTCTCTTCGGGAATAACGAAGTCGTTTACACCGATTGAGGCACCTGACCAAGTAGCCAGACGGAAGCCGGTATACATCAGCTGATCAGCGAAGATAACGGCCGGCTTCAGACCAGCGCGACGGTATACTTCATTGATAAGACTAGAAATCGCCTTCTTCTTCATCGGCTGATCAATCAGCTCGAACGGCACGCCTTCCGGTAGAATACGGAACAGCATGGCACGACCCACCGTGGTGTCGTAAATGCGGCGGTGGAAGCTGCGCTTGCCGGTTTCTTCTTCTACGTCAATCTCGTCTAAACGCACCTTAACACGGGCGTGTAGCGCGACCGACTGAGTACCAAAGGCGCGCTCTACCTCGTTGAGGTCAGAGAACACCATACCCTCGCCTTTGGCGTTGATCTTTTCGCGGGTCATGTAATACAGACCCAGAACAACGTCTTGCGACGGTACGATAATCGGCTCGCCGTTAGCAGGCGACAGCACGTTGTTGGTCGCCATCATCAGCGCACGCGCTTCAAGCTGCGCTTCCAGCGTCAGCGGTACGTGTACCGCCATCTGGTCACCGTCAAAGTCGGCGTTGTAGGCAGCACAGACCAGCGGGTGCAGCTGAATCGCTTTACCTTCGATCAGCAGCGGCTCAAACGCCTGGATACCCAGACGGTGAAGCGTCGGCGCACGGTTAAGCAGTACCGGGTGCTCGCGGATAACATCGGCAAGGATGTCCCATACTTCCGGCAGCTCGCGCTCAACCATCTTCTTAGCGGCTTTAATCGTTGAGGCATAGCCCAGCGACTGAAGCTTCGAGTAGATAAACGGCTTGAACAGCTCAAGCGCCATTTTCTTCGGCAGGCCACACTGGTGCAGGCGCAGCGTCGGGCCCACGGTAATCACCGAACGACCAGAGTAATCGACGCGCTTACCCAACAAGTTCTGACGGAAACGGCCCTGCTTACCTTTGATCATGTCGGCAAGTGATTTCAGCGGACGCTTATTAGAGCCCGTGATCGCACGGCCACGACGACCGTTATCGAGCAGCGCATCAACGGCTTCCTGAAGCATGCGTTTCTCGTTGCGCACGATGATATCCGGCGCATTAAGATCCAGCAGACGCTTCAAACGGTTGTTGCGGTTGATCACACGACGGTAAAGGTCGTTCAGATCAGAGGTCGCGAAGCGGCCACCGTCCAGCGGTACCAGCGGACGAAGATCCGGCGGCAGCACGGGCAGCACTTCCATGACCATCCACGCCGGCGCGTTGCCGGAGTGGTAGAACGCTTCAAGCAGTTTCAGGCGCTTAGAAAGCTTTTTGATCTTGGTTTCGGAGTTAGTCTGCGGAATTTCTTCACGCAGGTGATTAATCTCTTCTTCCAGATCGATGTCTTTCAGCAGTTCTTGAACGGCTTCGGCACCCATGCGGGCATCAAAGTCGTCGCCAAACTCTTCTAGCGCTTCGAAGTACTGCTCGTCGTTCAACAGCTGACCGCGCTCTAGCGTGGTCATGCCTGGATCGATCACCACAAAGCTTTCGAAATACAGCACGCGCTCGATATCACGCAGCGTCATATCGAGGAACATGCCGATACGTGACGGCAATGACTTCAGAAACCAAATGTGAGCAACCGGTGAGGCAAGCTCAATGTGCCCCATGCGCTCACGGCGCACGGCGGCTTTGGTGACTTCAACGCCACATTTTTCGCAGATAATACCGCGATGCTTCATGCGCTTATATTTGCCGCACAAGCACTCGTAGTCCTTTACCGGGCCAAAAATCTTGGCGCAGAACAGGCCGTCCCGCTCCGGTTTAAAGGTACGGTAGTTAATGGTCTCAGGCTTCTTCACCTCGCCAAACGACCAGGAGCGAATCATGTCCGGCGACGCCAGGGTAATCTTGATCGCGTCAAATTCTTCGGACTGAGACTGCGATTTGAGTACTTTCACCAAATCTTTCATGGGGACGGCTCCTAGCTCTCTAACTCGATATCGATGCCCAGCGAGCGGATTTCCTTCACGAGTACGTTGAAGGATTCCGGCATGCCTGCCTGCATGGTGTGGTCGCCATCCACGATGTTTTTATACATCTTGGTGCGGCCTTCGACGTCGTCCGATTTGACGGTGAGCATTTCTTGTAGCGTGTATGCCGCGCCGTAAGCTTCCAACGCCCACACTTCCATCTCACCGAAGCGCTGACCACCGAACTGCGCCTTACCACCCAAGGGCTGCTGGGTAACCAGCGAGTAAGAACCGGTAGAACGCGCGTGCATCTTGTCGTCTACCAAGTGGTTAAGCTTCAACATGTACATGTAGCCGACGGTAACCGGACGATCAAAGACGTCACCGGTACGGCCATCAAACAGGGCCATCTGACCCGACTCAGGAATGTCCGCCAGTTTCAGCAGATGCTTGATTTCGTGCTCTTTAGCACCGTCAAACACCGGCGTTGCCATAGGCACACCGCCTTTCAGGTTCTTCGCTAACGCGATGATTTCATCGTCGGTCAGCGAATCGAGATCTTCAACGCGAGTACCTGGCGTGTTGTAGATCTGACCCAAGAAGTCGCGAATCTCGGCAACTTGTTGACCGCGTGCATCGCGCAGCATGGCTTCAATCTTGACGCCTAAACCACGTGCCGCCATACCTAGGTGGGTTTCAAGAATCTGACCCACGTTCATACGTGACGGTACGCCCAGCGGGTTAAGCACCACGTCGACCGGCTCGCCCTTCTCATCGAACGGCATATCTTCGATCGGCATAATCGCCGAGATAACACCTTTGTTACCGTGACGACCGGCCATCTTGTCGCCTGGCTGAATGCGACGTTTGACGGCCATATAGACTTTGACGATTTTCAGTACGCCCGGCGCGAGGTCATCGCCCTGGGTTAACTTGCGCTTCTTATCTTCAAAGCGTTCGTCCATTTCTTTACGACGGTTTTCTAGCTGTTCGTCGGCTTGGGCAAGCAGCTCGTTAAACGACTCATCCTGCATACGCAGTTTGAACCACTGCTGACGCGGCAACTCTTCAAGATAGGCATCGTCAAGCACATCGCCTTTCTTAAGATTCGGGCCGCCGTTAACCGCTTGGCCTTCCAAGGTGCGTTGAAGACGCTCAAACGTCGCTTCTTCGGCAATACGGTATGTTTCTTGAAGGTCCTTACGAACCTCATCAAGCTGCATCCGCTCAATGGTCAGCGCGCGCGAATCTTTCTCTACGCCATCACGAGTGAAGACCTGGACATCAATGACCGTCCCTTTCATGCCGGTAGGGGCACGCAGCGAGGTATCTTTAACGTCAGACGCTTTCTCACCGAAGATGGCACGCAGCAGCTTCTCTTCTGGCGTCAGCTGGGTTTCACCCTTCGGCGTTACCTTACCGACCAGAATGTCGCCGGGGCCTACTTCTGCACCGATGTAAACGACGCCGGCTTCATCCAGTTTGGAGAGCGCGGATTCGCCTACGTTAGGAATATCGGCGGTGATTTCTTCCGAGCCCAACTTGGTGTCGCGAGACACGCAGGTCAGTTCCTGAATGTGAATCGTGGTGAAACGGTCTTCTTGAACCACTCGCTCAGAAAGCAGGATGGAGTCTTCGAAGTTGTAACCGTTCCAAGGCATGAACGCGATGCGCATGTTCTGGCCAAGCGCCAAATCGCCCATATCCACTGACGGGCCGTCGGCAAGAATATCGCCACGCGCCACGCTGTCACCAGGACGCACGATAGGGCGCTGGTTCATACAGGTGTTTTGGTTCGAGCGGGTGTACTTGGTCAGGTTGTAGATATCAACGCCGGCTTCACCGCCGATGATTTCATCTTCATTGACACGTACGACCACGCGACGAGCGTCAACGGAGTCAATCACACCGCCACGGTTCGCGACCGCACAGACACCGGAGTCACGAGCAACAAAGCGCTCCATGCCGGTACCCACGAGCGGTTTATCAGCACGCAGTGTCGGTACCGCCTGACGCTGCATGTTAGAACCCATCAAGGCACGGTTGGCGTCATCGTGCTCCAGGAACGGAATCAATGCCGCAGCGACCGAAACTACCTGACGAGGTGATACGTCCATCAGGGTGACCTGCTCGGGACGCATAAAGGTGGTTTCACCGCGGTGACGCACCTGCACCAGGTCATCGGTCAGCTTGTTAGACTCATCGACCGCTGCCGACGCCTGAGCGATAACGAAATCGCCCTCTTCGATCGCCGAAAGGTGAACGATGTCGTCAGTCAGCTGGCGATCAACCACTTTCCGGTACGGCGTTTCTAGGAAGCCGTAGCTGTTGGTGTGGCTATACGTCGCCAAGGAGTTAATCAGGCCGATGTTCGGGCCTTCTGGCGTTTCGATTGGGCATAGACGCCCGTAGTGCGTGGCGTGTACGTCACGCACCTCAAAACCAGCGCGCTCACGGGTCAGACCACCGGGGCCGAGTGCGGACACACGACGCTTGTGGGTAACCTCAGAAAGCGGGTTGTTTTGGTCCATAAACTGCGAAAGCTGGCTGGAACCGAAGAACTCTTTCACCGCCGCCGCTACGGGCTTGGCGTTGATCAAGTCTTGGGGCATCAGGCCTTCGCTTTCCGCCATGGAAAGACGCTCTTTAACGGCGCGCTCTACGCGCACTAAGCCAACGCGGAACTGGTTTTCAGCCATTTCGCCTACACAGCGAATACGGCGGTTACCCAGGTGATCGATATCGTCAACGTTACCGAAGCCGTTACGAATACTGATCAGCTCGCGCAGCACGTCAAGAATGTCTTTACGATCCAGTACGCCGGATCCTGTGTCAGTCTCACGACGCAGGCGACGGTTGAACTTCATGCGGCCAACGCCCGACAGGTCGTAGCGGTCCTCAGAGAAGAACAAGTTGTTGAACAGCGTCTCGGCAGACTCTTTAGTAGGCGGCTCGCCGGGACGCATCATGCGATAAATTTCGACCAATGCTTCAAGCGCGGAGTTAGTAGCATCCAGCTTCAGGGTATCGGAAACGAAAGAACCGCAGTCTAGATCGTTGGTGTACAGGGTCTCAATCAGCGCAATGCCGCCCTGAGCCATACGCTCCAACACTTCCGGGGTGATCTCGGTGTTACACGGGCAGATCAGCTCACCGGTTTTAGTGTCGATTTGGTCTTTGGCTAGCGTTTTACCAAAGAGATACTCCATCGGCACGTCCAGGCGCTCAAGGCCGGCTTTTTCAAGCTGACGAATGTGCTTCTGGGTAATCCGGCGACCTTCTTCAACAATCGTCTCACCGGCGGTATCTTTGATGTCAAACGTAGCGGTTTCACCGCGTAGACGCGACGGCACCAGCTCCACAGAGAAACCTGATTTCTCAATGTGGAAGACGCTGGTTTCAAAGAATTCAGCAAGAATCTCTTCGGTGTTCATTCCCAACGCACGCATCAGTACCGAAGCCGGTAGTTTACGGCGACGGTCAATACGCACAAAGACGTTGTCTTTGGGATCAAACTCAAAGTCTAACCAGGAGCCACGGTAAGGAATAACGCGGGCTGAGTAGAGCAGTTTGCCGGAAGAGTGGCTCTTACCTTTGTCGTGATCGAAGAACACACCGGGCGAGCGGTGGAGCTGGGAAACGATAACCCGCTCAGTACCGTTGATAACAAAGGTACCGTTCTCGGTCATCAGGGGGATTTCCCCCATGTAGACTTCCTGCTCTTTAATATCTTTGATTGCTTTGTTCGAAGAGTCGCGATCATAGATGATCAAGCGAACCTTGACGCGCAGCGGAGCGGAGTAAGTGACGCCGCGTAGCTGGCATTCCTTTACATCGAACGCCGGCGTGCCGAAACGGTAGCTGACATACTCAAGCGCCGCATTGCCGGAAAAGCTCTCAATCGGAAACACGGACTTAAACGCCGCGTTCAGGCCGACTTCGTGACGCTCGTCGGGCGAACGATCTTGCTGGAGGAAGTCGTAATAGGAATCAAGCTGGATAGCCAACAAGTAAGGCACATCCATCACTTGGGGCAGTTTGCCGAAATCCTTGCGGATGCGTTTTTTCTCAGTATATGAGTAAGCCATCTGTATTCCCCAGCTTGTTCACCATGGGTGACCGATGCGTGGTCATCGCTGCCCGGCGGGCTTCGTCAGACGCAGACAGCAAGCTCCTAAATCGGTAGCTCGCCGTCGAAAATCTAGTTCGATAACACTGTAGTCGATAACACTATATTCAATAACGTTCTTACATTTCTGTCGCTGCTGCTATTAAACATCAGTTACAACAGAAAAAGGCCGGCAGCGGGATATCCCGCCGCCAGCCGTGGAAGCTTACGCAGCGCGCAAAGCCGTCCGCACAAAAATTACTTGAGCTCGACGGTGGCGCCCGCTTCTTCCAGCTTAGCTTTAGCAGCTTCAGCGTCGTCTTTAGACAGGCCTTCTTTGATGGTCGCAGGAGCGCCATCAACAGCGCCTTTAGCTTCTTTCAAGCCAAGACCGGTGATCTCACGAACGGCTTTGATCACGTTAACTTTCTTCTCACCAGCAGAGGTCAGAACAACGTCAAACTCAGTCTGTTCTTCAGCAACTTCTCCGCCAGCAGCAGGACCAGCCATAACGGCAGCCGCTGCAGAAACGCCGAATTTCTCTTCCATTGCTTCGATCAGCTCGACAACTTCCATTACGGACATGTCGGCTACTGCATTGATGATATCGTCTTTGGTCAGTGCCATTGTCTCATTCCTAACTTTGCGGGAGTCTCGGTCAGCCGAGAACTCAGGATTCATTGCTTGGCTCAGGCAGCACGCTGATAAAACAGTTCACGCTGCCTGCAAGAAACGCTGCTTATGCAGCTTCTGCTTCTTGCTTCTGATCGCGCAGGGCGGCCAGAGTACGAACCAGCTTGCCAGCGGAGGCTTCTTTCATTACCGACATCAACTTGGCAATTGCTTCGTCGTAAGTCGGTAGGGTTGCTAGACGATCGATGTCAGCAGCCGGAATCAGCTCACCTTCGTAGGCCAGCGCTTTCACTTCGAAGTTTTTGTCTACTTTAGCAAACTCTTTGAACAGTCGAGCGGCAGCGCCCGGGTGTTCAGTAGAGAAGGCCAACAACGTAGGACCAACGAAGCTATCGTTTAAGCACTCCCACTGAGTGCCCTCGAGTGCGCGGCGAGCCAACGTGTTACGAACAACACGAAGCTCTACACCGTTCTCACGCGCCTGCTTACGCAGATCGGTCATTTTACCAACCGTGACGCCGCGAGAATCAGCAACTACGACGGAGAGTGCGCCCTTGGCCGCTTCACTGACCTCGGCAACAATCGCTTTCTTGCCTTCAAGTGCTAGTGGCACAGTGATCACTCCTTCGTGCCGGAACCCAAGAAGGTTCCGGTGGTTACCATCTCTCCCCACGCTGGCTTGCCATACGGCTAAACAGCGTGAGAAGCCTTAGGGATGGTGCTCACCAGAAAGCTGCTTAAAGCTTTAACCAACTGGCGGCCACACCATCTGCGCAGGCGCTTATGGGGCAATTAAGCCGCCCTTGTGCGTACAAGCTGTACGTACTAAGTGCGGCACCTGCGGTCTTTGACGATGCCCCGGCCAGTGGTAGTCACCAAACGGGGGACCGCAAAGTTCTTGCTCTATTCTTTCAAAAAACCAATGACCGCCTGCTTTACGCGAAAGCAGAGTGATCGATTGTTAGACCCGGGCCCATAGTAGTGGACAGCGTCATTTTTTTGAAGTAAATGCCTTTAGACGCGCTCGGCTTGAGGCGCTTAAGGTCGGCAACCAGTGCTTCCAAGTTACCGTTAATCGCTGCTACGTCAAAATCCACTTTACCCAGGGTAGTGTGGATGATGCCGTTTTTGTCGGTACGGAAACGCACCTGACCAGCTTTAGCATTCTTAACCGCTGTTGCGACGTCAGGCGTCACGGTGCCAACTTTAGGGTTAGGCATCAGGCCACGCGGGCCTAAGATTTGACCCAGCTGACCCACAACGCGCATTGCGTCAGGAGAAGCGATAACGACGTCAAAATCCATCACGCCTTTTTTCACTTGCTCAGCTAAATCTTCCATGCCCACAATGTCGGCGCCGGCTTCTTTAGCGGCTTCGGCATTGGCACCCTGAGTAAAGACCGCTACACGCACATCTTTACCAGTGCCGTTAGGCATAACCGTAGCGCCACGCACTACCTGGTCAGATTTACGCGGGTCAACGCCTAGGTTGATGGCAACATCAACAGACTCTTTGAATTTAACGGTAGACAGCTCAGAAAGCAGCGCTACGGCTTCTTCAATAGAGTAAGCTTTATTGGTGTCTACTTTCTCGCGAATTACCTTCGCACGCTTAGACAGTTTAGCCATGATCAGAGACCCTCCACGTTTAGGCCCATGCTGCGAGCACTGCCAGCAATGGTGCGCACTGCGGCGTCGAGATTAGAAGCTGTTAAATCAGGCTCTTTAGTCTTGGCGATCTCTTCAAGCTGCTCACGCGTAACGGTACCGACTTTCTTCTTGTTCGGCTCACCGGAACCCGACTTGATACCAGCGGCTTTTTTCAGCAGCACGGCAGCAGGCGGTGTTTTGGTGACGAACGTGAAGCTACGGTCTGAGTAGACAGTGATCACGACTGGCGTCGGCAGGCCCGGCTCAATTTCTTGAGTCGCGGCGTTGAACGCTTTACAGAATTCCATGATGTTCACGCCGTGCTGACCCAGTGCTGGGCCTACCGGCGGACTTGGATTGGCTTTACCTGCAGCAACCTGCAGTTTGATGTAAGCCTGTACTTTCTTGGCCATCGTTTTTACTCCAATTGGGTAATAACGCCCGAAGGCTCCCCGGTACCAGCGAGCCGACTATTAAGCCGCCTCGCACGAATATCGTGCTTACTCTTTCTCAACCTGCGAACTTACTCTTTTTCAACCTGAGAAAACTCTAACTCAACAGGCGTAGAGCGCCCAAAGATCAGCACGCTGACCTGCAGGCGACTCTTTTCATAATTAACTTCTTCAACGACGCCGTTGAAATCGGCAAACGGACCGTCGACAACACGCACTGACTGACCCGGCTCAAACATTGTTTTGGGCCGCGGCTTGTCAGTACCATCTTTAACGCGCAGCAAAATAGCATCCGCTTCGCGAGAGGTAATAGCCGCCGGCTTTTCTTTGGTACCGCCAATGAAGCCCATGACGCGCGGAGTTTCATTAACCAGGTGCCATGTTTCGTCGGCCATTTCCATCTCGACCAATACATAGCCGGGATAGAATTTACGCTCACTCTTGCGTCGCTTACCGTCACGCATTTCGACGACTTCTTCTGTCGGCACTAGAATTTCGCCAAAGCGATCTTCCATGCCATACATCTTCACACGCTCAATCAGTGAGCGCATGACATGCTTTTCAAACCCAGAATATGCGTGAACGACGTACCAACGTTTGGACATGAAAACTCCTAACCAATGACGCCGGACATCGCCCAGCCAAGAAGAGTGTCGATCAACCACAACATAAGCCCCACCACCACGACAGCAACAAGCACAATGGCTGTGGTCTGAATGGTTTCAGGACGGGTCGGCCATACAACGCGCTGAATCTCTTTCTTGGCGCTAACGGCTAGCTCTACTAAATCACGACCTTTGGTAGTGGCCAGCGCGATCAAACCCGCAATCGCACACAACACAACTACGCCAATGACGCGGTAGAGCAGGCCAATATCGGCGAAATAGGTATTACCAACGACAGCAACGACAAGCAGCGCTATAACCGCTGCCCACTTGAGCCCGTCATGGCGCGCCTGTTGCACCTCGGTACCGTGCTTTACAGAACCAGGCTTCATAAAACGAGACTCCTTAGGGTGCAGCTACAGTAAAGGAATTCTGGAAAATAACATGCCAACCTGGGGAAGGTTGGCAGGCCAGGAGGGACTCGAACCCCCAACCTGCGGTTTTGGAGACCGCTGCTCTGCCAATTGAGCCACTGGCCTGTATCGTCTGCTGCACAAGCGCTTTACAAAACGCCTAGACAACAGCGGGCGCCATGGTAGCGGAGAAAACCACTCCTGGCAACCCCTACCCTGCACTCAGGCACCAATCTTCGCCTAACTGCAGAGACAAAAAAAGCGAGCTTGGCTCGCTTTCTTCGCAATATGGAGCTCATGGACGGAATTGAACCGTCGACCTCACCCTTACCAAGGGTGTGCTCTACCCCTGAGCTACATGAGCGAAACACATAAAACTGGAGCGGGCGGCGGGAATCGAACCCGCACCATCAGCTTGGAAGGCTGAGGTTCTACCTTTGAACTACGCCCGCGAACCTGTCTTGAATGACAACCCGCTGCGCCGCTCTGCCAATTTACAGCTTGGTAATTCTAGGCTGTAAACCGTGCCCGCTACCGGCTTTTCATTCTATATTATCGAAAGTAATCTCATCGAAAACAGTCAATAACATATAATTCTGGTGGAGAGAGAAGGATTCGAACCTTCGAAGCTTACGCGGCAGATTTACAGTCTGCTCCCTTTGGCCACTCGGGAATCTCTCCAACGTGGCGGCACATTATGCCAACCTCTATCACAGTGTCAAGCCAGATAACCACTTATTTATCAAAGCTTACTGCATCGCTATTAGCAAAGCAGTGCGCCTGTGACACGCCCTAGAGCGCGCTGCATTCTGTCAAAGCAGCATTGAGAATGCAAGTCCTGCGCGAATCTTTTCTAGCGAAACGGGTTCAGGCACTCGCGGCGCACCGGACATTTTCCCCGCTCGTTCAGCCAAGGTCATCGGAAAACAGGCTTCTAATCCGCCGTAAACCATATCGGGCCATACCGCATGCGGCACCTGCACGCCCCGCGATACTACCCGCGCATCGCCACCGGTTAGCAGCATCGGCAGCGCAATGCCTTCCTGGTCGCACACTTCGCTATAAATGCGGTTGATCGCACTGACCGCCGCCATATAGATACCGTGATTCACAGCGTCAACCGTCCGCCGGCCCGGCTCTAGCAGCTCATCGGCCTCGCTTTCCGGATCAATCGCCACGTTGCGAGTGCCCAGCTTTAAACTTTCTTTCATCAGCCGCAGGCCGGGAATAATATAGCCACCGAGGTGGCTGCCGCCTGGCAGTACAAAGTCGATAGTAATCGCGCTGCCGCAGTCGACCGCGCAGCAGCCACCGGCCAGCTGATAGCCGGCCAGCGCCCCCATCCAGCGATCGACGCCCAAGCGCCCCGGCTCTTCATAGCCATTAATGACGCCCAGCGCTTCATACGTAGAGTGGGCGACATGCACATGACGAACGCGGCGACGCAATAACGCGACCGTCTCTTCTAACACCGCCGCTCGTGCCACGCTGGAAATACGCACCGCCTCGACGACATCAAGATCGGGGATATCGGCCCCGGGACGCCACTCCTCACGCGTCCAAACCGCTCCGCGCGAACGTATCTCGCTACTCTCGGCATCCTTCAGCCGCCATTTAGACAGCGTATTGCCGATATCAAGATCCAGAATCATAAACGCCTACGCACGCTGATCTCACCGCCAGCCAGGCGTCGAGAGTGACCATTTTCAGTAACCCATAGATTACCACTCTCATCCACGTCCCCGGCGACGGCATCACTGATTTGCTGTCCTTGAATAACGCGAACGGGCAGCCCCGCATAGGCATGGCGATCATTCCAGCCATCGCGCCAAGCGCTAAAGCCGACGCGCTCAAAATCAGCCAGCATGGACAATAAACCCGCTACCACATCAGAGGCCAGCTGGTTACGCGAGATATCGGGCAGGCGCTCGAAAAGCGCCGCTACGGGCTGATCAATCGCGGCACGCTGGGCCGCCGGTAGCCATAGATTCATGCCCATGCCGATCACTACCTCACACGGGCCGCCAGCATCGCCCGTGACTTCGATAAGAATACCGGCCAGCTTGCCAAGCTCACTGTGCGAGGTAGCATCGCCCGCGTCCGCCTGCTCAGAGAGCAGAATATCGTTCGGCCATTTCAACTTCGGCGCTACGCCGTGCTGCTCAAGCACCTGGGCCACGACCACGCCTACCGCCAGACTCAGCCCTTCCAGCACCGCAACACCAGATTCAAACCGCCAGCCTAGCGAAAGCATGAGACTTTGCCCCCAGGGCGTCGACCAAACGCGCCCACGCCGGCCGCGCCCGGCGGTTTGCAGTTCAACCAAGCACACCTCGCCATGCCCAGCACCCTGCTCAAAGCGCGTGCGCAGATACTCATTGCTGGAGGGTAGCTGGTCTTCAACAAACAGCCGCGTCAGGTGATGACGCGCCTGCGCAGGCAGCCGCTCAACAATTTTGGCGCCCTCTAAGGGCTCCAGCCGCTGCGAGAGTCGATAGCCGCGGCCTTTTACTGCGATAATATCGACGCCCAGCACTTCTAATTTTTTTAACTGCTTCCACACCGCAGCACGAGAAATACCCAGCGTTTCACCCAGCTGCTCGCCAGAATGAACCTCGCCATCGCTTAATAAACGCATCAGATTACCGATGGTCATGCTCCTGCCCCAGTGGGAAAAGCGCTATTCTAGCGGATGGAGCCGCCGTCCGAAAACTTTCCTGGGGGCGACTAAGGTCGATAAGTGCGCCAGTAATATCAGCGACGCCTTCAACATGGTAGAATAATCGTTGGACGCAAGCCCTGAGCCAAGATGGTCGGCATTTGCCAGCCCTTGCGACCCGCATTTTCCGACCCGTGGACAAACGGGTGTTCACAAGAGTTCTCTCCCAGCATGCAAAACCAGCAAAATTCCAGCGCGGTTAATAACCTGCGCAACGTAGCGATCATTGCCCACGTTGACCACGGCAAAACGACACTGGTCGACAAACTCCTGAGCCAGTCCGGCACTCTTGACCGCAAAGCGGAAGGTCAAGAACGCGTCATGGACTCAAGCGATCAGGAAAAAGAGCGCGGCATTACTATTTTGGCCAAGAATACGGCCATCCAGTGGCAAGATAGCCACGGTAATGACTACCACATCAACATCGTGGATACGCCTGGGCACGCCGATTTCGGCGGTGAAGTTGAGCGCGTTATGTCGATGGTCGACTCGGTACTACTATTAGTAGACGCCGTCGATGGTCCGATGCCGCAGACTCGCTTTGTAACTCAAAAGGCGTTCGCCCAGGGCCTTCGGCCGATCGTGGTCGTCAATAAAATTGACCGCCCCGGCGCTCGTCCTGACTGGGTTATCGACCAGATTTTCGATCTTTTCGACAACCTGGGCGCATCCGACGAACAGCTCGACTTCCCGATCATCTACTGCTCTGCCCTAAACGGCATTGCCGGTATGGATCCTGACGCGCTGGCTGACAACATGGACCCCATGTTCCAAGCCATCGTCGATATCGTTGAGCCGCCTCAAGTTGAGCTTAATGGCCCCTTCCAGATGCAGATCTCTGCACTGGATTACAACAGCTACGTAGGCGTTATCGGCCTGGGCCGCATCAAGCGCGGCGCGGTAAAGCCGAATCAGCAGATCTCAGTGATCGGCGTTGACGGCAACGTACGCAAGGGCAAAATCGGCCAGGTCATGACGCACATGGGTCTTGAGCGTGTGCAGACCAACGAAGCCACCGCAGGCGACATCGTTTGCATCACCGGCATCGATGATCTGTCGATTTCTGACACCCTGTGTGATCCTGCGAATGTCCAGGCACTGCCGCCGCTGTCTGTTGACGAACCGACCGTTTCGATGACCTTCCAGGTCAACGATTCACCGTTTGCGGGTAAAGACGGTAAGTTTGTGACCAGCCGTAATATCAAGGATCGCCTTGAGCAAGAGCTGATTCACAACGTAGCACTGCGCGTTGAACAGGGCGAAACCCCTGAGAAATTCAAAGTGTCGGGCCGTGGCGAGCTGCACCTTTCGGTGCTGATCGAAACCATGCGTCGTGAAGGCTTTGAGCTGGCCGTTGGCCGCCCAGAAGTTATCATCAAAGAAATCGACGGCGAGAAGCAAGAGCCGTACGAAGAAGTCATCATCGACTGTGAAGAGCAGCATCAGGGCTCAATCATGGAAGAGCTGGGCTATCGTAAAGGCGAGATGACCAACATGCTGCCCGATGGTAAAGGACGAGTGCGTCTCGACTTTATTATTCCTGCGCGTGGCTTGATCGGTTTCCGCGGCCAGTTTTTGACGCTCACGTCGGGCACCGGCATCTTGACTAGCCGCTTTGATCATTACGGTCAGTTAAAGCCTGATGCCTCTATCGAGCGTCGTAACGGTGTGCTGGTCTCGATGGTCGACGGTAAAGCCCTTGCCTACGCGCTGTTTGCACTACAAGAGCGCGGCAAGCTGATTATCGATCACGCCACGGAAGTTTACGAAGGCATGCTGATTGGTATCAACAACCGCGCTAACGACATGGTGGTTAACCCCACTAAAGGTAAGAAGCTCGACAACATGCGCTCTACCGGTAACGACGAGAACATCGTGTTAACGCCGCCGGTGAAGTTCTCATTGGAGCAGGCGATCGAGTTCCTTGATTCCGACGAGCTAGTCGAAGTAACGCCGGTACACATTCGGTTGCGTAAAAAGCTGCTGAAAGAAACCGAGCGCAAGCGTTACAGCAAAAAGTAAGCCTATTAGTCGTATAGGTAAGCCATGAAAGCCCGCGCAAGCGGGCTTTTTTGTGCCTGTACGCCGCGCTTTTCAAGGTTTCATTAACCGCTAGCCAATTGCCAAGCCACTCCCCTTAACGCAACCTAAACGCTAGTGCTCTGGAAAGACGGCGCATTCTATCGCACAGTAACGTTAGCTTCGGCGCGTCCACGGCACGCTGGCCTATCGATATTCATACAGGTGTTTGGATACTTATCCCCGTTCTTGCACCCAAACCTGGACACTCTTACCCATGAGCGGTCATAACGTCTGGACGCACAAAGGCACGTTTCTTCTGGCCGCCGTTGGCTCTGCCGTCGGCCTGGGCAATCTATGGCGCTTTCCTTATCTGGTCGGTGAAAACGGCGGCGGCGCTTTTATTCTGGTTTACGCGCTGACGATTTTTGCGGTCGGTATTCCTATTCTGATTGCCGAAATCATGCTTGGGCGCACCAGCCGCCAAAGCCCAATTATGGGTATGCGCCACCTCACTAAAACCCACCGCACTTCCCGCGCCTGGGAATCGATTGGCTGGCTGGGCGCGGTCTCTGCCTTTTTAATTTTAAGCTTCTACTCCGTGATTGCCGGCTGGGCGATTCACTACACCTGGCTGATGCTCACCGGCTCACTCGTCGGGGCCGACGCGCAAACGATTAGCCAAGGCTTTGACGCGCTGCTGGCGGCACCGGGCCTGATGACGCTCTACCACACTATATTTATTGCCGCCTCGGCGCTTATCGTCGGCATGGGCATTCATAACGGCATCGAAGCCGGGCTACGCATCATGATGCCCGCGCTGTTTGTGATTCTGCTGGTAGTGCTGGCCTACAGCGTGATCAATGGTGACGTGGGCGCCGCCGCAACGTTCTTGTTCACCTTCAATCTTGCCGACCTCAGCTTAGAGGGCTGGCTTCAGGCAATGGGGCAATCATTCTTCACCCTGAGCCTAGGGATGGGGGCGATCATGGCCTATGGCGCCTATATGCCCAGCAACGTCTCGCTGACCCGCACGGCCTTTGCCGTGGCCATTGTTGATACCGCCGTGGCGATGGTGGCCGGCTTAGCTATTTTCGCGCTGGTATTTGGCGCAGGCCTGGAAACAGGACAAGGCCCTGGGCTTATGTTTGTTACCTTACCGTTAGCGTTCTCCAACATGCCGCTGGGGGCGCTGGTGGGCGGCGTGTTCTTTATATTGGTGCTTGGCGCTGCGATCAGCTCGTCCATTTCGCTTATTGAGCCGGTGGCGGCCTTTCTGGTGGAGCGCTTTGATATGACCCGCCCGCAGGCGGTCGCTATTATGGCCACCGCCGCCTGGGCGATGGGGCTATTAACCGTCGTGAGCTTTAACGTGTGGGCCAAGGGTACGATTTTCCACCTTCTCTTTGGGCGCACTGCGTTTGATTTCATTGAGCTGCTGACCAATATCTTTATGCCCGTCGGGGGCCTGATGATTGCCCTGTTTGCGGGTTGGGCGCTGACCCAAAGCGAAGTCATGAAAGAATTGGGCACCAACGTCACTTGGTTTAAATGCTGGCGGTTCCTCGTGCGCTTTGTTGCGCCCGCTGCGGTCGCCTTTGTGTTTTTACGCACGATTCCCCAGGTGAATGGCTATCTTATCCCCACCTTTGGCGCGCTGCTGATCGTTGGCGCCTTTGCTGCCAGCCAGCGGTGGCTCAAAAAACCACGACAAACAACTTAATAACAATGCGCAGGCGGCTTCTTAGCCGCCTGCATCGCGTGGAGACACCATGACCCCTCTTATTGAAGTACAGCGAGTCAACAAAGCGTTCGGCGGCTTACAAGTGATTAACGACTGCTCTATTCAAGTAGAGAAAGGCTCTATTACCGGCATGATTGGCCCCAATGGCGCGGGCAAATCGACGCTGTTTAATCTGATTGCCGGCTCACTATCGCCCGACAGCGGTCGTGTGCTGCTTGATGGTGAGGATATAACCGCGCTCAGCGCCGACCAGCGGTTTCATAAAGGATTGCTGCGCACCTTTCAGATTGCCCATGAGTTTAGCCAGATGAGCGCACTGGAAAACCTGATGATGGTGCCGCCCAAACAGGCCGGTGAGGACTTGTTTAGCGCGTGGTTACGGCCTGCCACGGTGCGCCGCGAAGAAGCCGAGGTGCGCCGCCGCGCGCTGGAGGTCATCGACTTCGTTGGCCTTCATCACGTGCGTAACGAGCTGGCGGGTAATTTGTCGGGCGGGCAGAAAAAGCTGCTTGAGCTAGGCCGCACCATGATGAGCGATGCCAAAGTCGTGCTCTTAGATGAGATCGCCGCCGGGGTAAACCGTACGCTGCTGGGCGATTTAATAGGCAATATTGAGCGTTTGAATCGTGAGATGGGCTACACCTTTTTAGTCATTGAGCACGACATGGAGATGATTGCCCGATTGTGTGACCCGGTCATTGTGCTGGCTCAAGGCAGCGTCATGGTGGAAGGCCACATTAGCGATATTCAGACTAACCCTGAAGTCATCGAAGCGTACTTTGGCACCGATGCCGCCTGAGCGTGACCTAATCTAGCCACACCCAATGATTACAATGATGTCGCTTCCTGTAAGTGACCTAGCAGAGACGCCTTACACTATGCCTGCAAACATCGGCCCTGCAACAGACGGGGCTTCAACCATTGAAACGGCACACCGGCCATTAATCGACGCACGCGATGTGCACGGCGGCTACGGCAGCATGAATATCCTTAACGGGGTAAACATGACGCTGGCCGCGGATGAAATTGGCGTTATCGTCGGCCCTAACGGGGCAGGTAAATCCACCATGCTCAAGGCAATTTTTGGCCTTTTGCATGTCAATCAGGGCGAGATCCTGCTCCTCGGCCAGCCGATTCACAACTTGCCGCCCAACCAGCTGGTGCAGCGAGGGATGGGCTTTGTGCCTCAGGAGAAAAATATTTTTCCTAGCCTATCGGTGCAAGAAAACCTGGAGATGGGCGCATTTTTAAAGCCGCAAAACGTCAAGCGAATGCTCGCGCAGGTATATGAGTTCTTCCCGCCGCTTTATGAGAAACGCCGCCAGCCCGCGGGCGAGCTTTCTGGCGGTCAGCGCCAAATGGTCGCGATGGGACGTGCGCTCATGGCCGAACCTAGCCTGCTGTTACTCGATGAGCCCACCGCCGGGCTTTCACCGCTGTACATGAATGAAATTTTCGACCGCGTCAAACAGATCAATGCCGCAGGCGTTGGCATTTTGATGGTGGAACAGAATGCCAAACAGGCGTTGGCGATTGCCGATAAAGGCTTTGTGCTAGCCGCGGGCCAAAACCGCTTTACCGACACAGGGGCCGCACTGCTGGCTGATCCGGACGTCGCTAAAAGCTTTTTGGGCGGCTAGCCTCAGGGAGAAACACGTGAACGAACTGGCTTTTTTTATTAATAATGTGGTGATTGCGGGCAGCGTGAGCGGCTCCATCTATGCCATAGGTGCCGTCGGCGTTACGCTGATATTCAGCATTATGCGCTTTGCCCATTTTGCCCATGCCGACATGATGACCTTCGGCGCCTTCATGGTGCTACTGCTTACCACCCTGTTTCCAGCCGCAGGTGCAAGCATTGGCGTTCCCACCGCGATCTTAATGCTACCACTGGCCATGCTGCTGACCGCCGTATTAGCGGTAGGCATCGACAAAGCGTTCTACAAACCACTGCGTGCCCATGGGGTAAAGCCTATCGTGCTGGTTATTGGCTCGCTGGGCGTCACGCTCATCCTGCAGGGACTTATCCGGTTATTTGCCGGCACCAGCGGACAAAGCCTGTATGTGGATGACCGTAAAGAAATCTTCCGCCTCGCCCTGCCCTTTGAAGGCGCCCGGGCGCCCATCGTGATTACCGAACCGCAAATCTATCTGTTTGTGCTGACGCTGGTTGCCGTGGTCACACTGCATCTCTTTCTTCACCGCTCACGACTTGGCAAGGCGATGCGAGCGATGTCGGACAACCCTGAGCTTGCCCAGGCATCGGGAATTAATACCAATACCATTGTGACCGTGACGTGGATGATTGCAGGGGCGCTGGCCGCGATTGCCGGCACCCTGCTGTCTCTCGACGTGACCTTTAAGCCCGACCTAAGCTTTTTTTTGCTGCTGCCTATTTTTGCTGCGGCCATTGTGGGCGGCGTGGGCCATCCTTATGGCGCAATTGCCGGGGGCTTTGTGGTGGGGTTTGCAGAAACCCTAGCGGTGTTTAACTGGAACGTACTGCTGCGCCCTTTCCGCGACAGCCTGCCGACCTGGCTGGAGCTACCGTCGAACCTGGCCTTTGTAGGCACAGAATACAAAATCGTGGTGCCGTTTTTCATTCTCGTGGCCATTTTGGTATGGCGTCCCACCGGACTCTTTAAGGGCAAGGTGATCTAATGAGCAATTCAGCCAAAACGCGCAACCCTGCCTATACCCCTAAAGACGCCACTCAGGAGCGGCGTTTCCCGCTGCGCGAACTCATTCTGTTCGGGGTGCTGTTAATCGCCGTGTTAGCGGTGTACGCCACCATGGGCGCCGCCTACAGCACGCGAATGTTAGTGGAAGCTGCCTGCTACGCCATTCTCGCCCTTGGGCTCACTATTCAGTGGGGCTACGCCGGCCAGTTCAACGCCGGGGTCATGGGCTTTGTCGCGCTCGGCGGTTTTTGCGCGATGCTGTTCAGCGTACCGGTGAACGATGCCTTCTGGGGAACCGAGCTGCCGGGCGAGCTAGGGCGCGTATTGCTCTATGGCATCGCTGCCACGCTTCTGGTCGTCGCAGCCACCAAACTTGACCGCCTGGGCGTGCCTAAGAAGCTGCGTACATTGATCGCCGTTGTCTTGGCACTCGTGCTTTATATGGTGGTGATCAGCCTGCTGCGCGAGGTCACCGGTGAAATTCAATCGCGGGCAGGATTTGTGGGCGGCTTTGGCCTGCCCGCCTGGACCGGCTGGATCGTTGGCGGCGCATTAGCCGGCGGCGTGGGCTACTTTATCGGCCATATATGCCTAGGCTTACGCAGCGACTACCTTGCCATCGCCACGCTAGGCATTGCCGAGATCATTAAAGCGTTTCTGAAAAACTCGGACTGGCTCACGCGCGGCACCGCGACGGTATCCCCATTGCCCTGGCCGACGCCGGGGCCAGCTGAGCTAGGCTTCACGCTCTCTCGGGCCATTTATCTTTCGTTTACCGCGGTAGTGATTGCCGCCATCTTCTTTCTTCTTCATCGCGCCTATCATGCCCCTTGGGGGCGCATGATCCGGGCGATTCGCGATAACGAAGTCTCCGCCGCCGCGATGGGCAAAGATATCAATAAGCGCCGCTTAGAAATCTTTGTACTGGGGTGCGTGCTAATGGGTTTAGGTGGCGGCATGCTGGGCACCTTTAACAGCCTTTTTGACCCCCAAGGCTACCTGCCACTCAATCATACCTTCCTGGTACTGGTCATGGTGATTCTTGGCGGGCCGGGCAATAACCTGGGCACTATTTTCGGTGCCGTGGCGGTGTACATCATCTGGATTATGTCCGAGCCGCTCGCGCTGTTTTTGATGCAGCTTGCGGTTGCTTTCGGTGAGGGCGTCTTCGGCTGGGATGCACCCAGCAATATGGATAGCCGCGCCCTACAGGCACGCGTACTGGTGATTGGCCTGCTGATCACGATGGTGCTGCGCTTTGCGCCCAAAGGCCTGCTGCCGGAAAAGATCAAGAACCACAGCTAAGCCTTGCCAATGTTGAGCTAAAAAAATACCCGGCTGCTTCAGCCGGGTATTTCTACATGTAGCACCGATCGTTTGGCACTGCCCCTGTGGTCACACTACGGGCACTGTGCGCTTAAAGATCAACCAGCCCTTTACTGGTAAAGGTGCCATCTTCAACCACCATTTCAACGACTACGCCGGGTACATCGCCGTTGTCGTCGAACTCATGGGAGCCGGAGGCGCCTTCGTAGTTGATGTCAGTACCTGCCGCAATCAGCTCAACCGCTTTTCCCCACTCGCCGGGCAGAATGACCTCACCCGGTGCGCTGGAAACACTGCGCAGCGCTTCAGAAAGCCCTTCGCGATCAGCGCTGCCATTTTGCTCAATGGCCAATGCCACCAGGAACGCGGCGTCATAGGCCTGGGCGGCAAACACCGCGCTCGGGTCTAACTCTGCAGCCTGCGCCGCTTCAATAAAGAGATCCGTACCGGGCAGGTCGGGGCTACCGGGGCGAGTAGCGATCATGCCATCAAGCACGTCAGCGCCAATGGCCTCAATTAGGCTGTCGCCCACCATGCCGTCAGCGCCCACGTATTGGGTAAACATGCCGCTTTCATAGGCTTGACGCAGCACCGTTTGACCCGAGGTATCGGCATAGGCCAGCACTACCAGCGTCTCAACCCCACTGGCCGAGAGCGAACCCAGCTCAGAGCGGTAGTCCGCGCGATTATCTTCGTGGGCAAGGTTTTCAGCCACTTCACCGCCGCCGGCTTCAAAGGCCGTGCCAAAGGCATCCGACAGACCCTGGCCGTAGTCGTTATTGACATAGGTGACGGCGACCGCATCGATGCCTTTGTCGAGCAATAGCTTGGCGAGCATCTCACCTTGGAAAGCATCCGAGGGAACTGTCCGGAAGACTAAGTCATTGTCATCAAGCTCAGTGACTGCCGGTGCCGTTGAGGCTGGCGAGACCATCAGCACGTCGCCAGGAACGGCAGCGTTATTAGCCGCGGCAATCGTGGCACCGGTACATAGCGCCCCGACAATAGCGGTAACGTTCTCAGAATTGACCATACGGTCGGCGGCATTAGAGGCAGCCGACGCATCGGAGCAGGTGGTGTCGCCAGACGGCATTACTAACGTTTGGCCGTCTAAAATGCCGCCCTGCTCATTCACTTGCTGAACGGCCAGCTGCGCGCCGGCAAAAATCGGTGGCGTTAAGCTTTCAATACCGCCTGTGAAGCCGCCCAAAAAGCCAACTTTCACCTCGGCCTGAGCGAGTCCGGCCATTGCCAGCGAAGAGGCCGCCACAGCGGTGGCTAATACGCGCTTATTGATCATATTGTTTGTCGCTCCCAGTGAAAAAACCTGCCTGTTTTTTTAATGCGCCCCACTGCTCATATGCGGGGCTGCTATTAATTTGGAACTGGAACGCCAAAAATACAAGCGCCGGTTTCTAACGCTACTTTGACAAACAAACTACAGCCAGCGGCAAACACACTACAGCCAGCGCTCCAGCTTGAGCGTATGGCTTAACCATGCGTTGAAATGACGCCAAGCGTTGCCGGGCTCAGCGGTTAAAATCTCCATTTCACCCTCGCGCTCAAGGCGCCAGCTCAGCTCACCGTCCGGCGTCAGATCAACTCGGTAGCTTAACGACGGCGCTTGCCCTACGGCCACCAGCTCGTTAAATGCCTGCATTAACGACTCGCTACGCACCAGCACGCCAAGCTCGGTATTCCAATAGATAGACCGCGGGTCAGCGTTAAACGACCCTACGAACAGCTGATCGTCAAAGCTTAGCGCCTTGATATGCAGCGCTGAGGCAGAGGCGCCGGGCACGCGCATACCATCGTCGCTGCCAGCTTCTTGCTCTGGTCGCAGCTCGTACAGCCGGACACCGTGCGCTAGCAGCGTTTTACGCCAGGGCGCATAGGCGCCGTGCACCACGGCGGCATCCGTGGACTCCAGTGAATTGGTAATAATCTCAACGCTCACGCCGCGGTCTGCCAGCTCGATTAAGCGTTTAACGCCGGGCTCGGTGGGCACAAAGTAGGCCGAAATAATCACCAGCCGCTGGCTAAGTTCGGTGGCCTCGGTTAACTCACCAAGCAGAGTGTCAGACCAGTCAGGTGTCGCGGACGACAGCTTGCCCGGAGAGTCCCACATAGCCAGCCCTTCTCCCCAGTGCAACGTCTCCCAAGGCGGAGCATTACGCGACCGGTGGCGCAGCTCATTAAAGTATTCCGAGTCGGCATTATCATCTAACCACGTCGCAAGCTCGGCTTTAAGCGCTTGCCAAGCACCGCTATTGACCGCGTGATAGCGCTCAATCGGCTGCGCCAAGCCGTGATTCCAATACACATCAAAACTGCGCGAAAGCTCGGGCACGACGGCGCCAATGGTCGCAAAGTCTAAATCAGCAAAATTGCGCGAGTCGTTGGCATCAAAATACTCGTCGCCTAGGTTACGCCCACCCACAATAGCGACGCTGTTATCGGCCACCCACAGCTTGTTATGCATACGCCGATGCTGCTGCGCGGGGTTCACAACGGACGCCAATACCCGCGTGAGCATATGCCCACGTCCTACCGGCAGCGGGTTATAAACGCGCACGTGAATCCCTGGGTGGCTTGATAGTGCCGCTAGGCGTTCACCTTGCCCAACCGCGCCGATATCATCGACCAGCAGCCGCACGCGAACACCCTCTTCAGCCGCCTCAAGCAATTGCGATAAAATCAAGCGCGTGGTTTGTCCATCGCCCAGCAGGTAGGTTTGAATGTCTAACTCGCGCTGTGCTTGACGAATCAATCCGACCCGGGCGGCAAACGCTTGCTGACCATTGGCCAGTAACGCAAAACCATCGGGCTCTGTTTGCTCCGCCAGCGCCTGATGCGCTCGCGTGCCGAGCCAAGTATCCCGCGCGTCGGCTAAGGAAAGCGCGCTATGATGTTCGCGCACCACCGCGTGCGTGCAGCCTGCCAGCAGGCTGCACAGCCACAATAAGCAGAACCATTGAGACCAGCGCCAAGCGCTAGGCATCGTCATGATCCTTTAGGCGCTGAGCCCAACGTTTGCGAGCTTGATTACGTCGATAAAGGCGCATCAGCGCGATTGCTGACGCTGTAACAAGCATAGCGACGAGCACACCGCCCTGCCAGGGACGGGCAGCGTCCCCCATGACGGTTTCCAGGGTAATAATCAAGATCAAGCCAATCGCTTGGGAGCCGATCGCTAACGCGCGCAGCCGATCAAAAGCGGGTGGGGGCATAACGTCTCCGTAATGTTCTGCTCGCAGGGTATCGTCTGCTAGTGTACCTGCTTCACGGAAAACTTAATTGGAAACTCATGAACGCCATTGCTCTTGGGCCACTGTTAATTTCGCTGCCTCGTCTTTATGCCATCGGCTGTGCACTGCTGCTTTTGCTGTGCACCGGATGGTTATTAGGACTTTCACGCCAGGCCCATCAGCGCTGGTTTTACGGGCTGATTATTGCCTGGCTTATCGGCGCGCGCGCAGGTCACATACTGCTCAATCTTGATAGCTACAGCGACGCACCGCTTGAAATACTAAAAGTTTGGCAACCGGGTTATCACGGCCTTTGGGGCCTCGCCGCAGGATTGGCTTGGACCGCATGGAACCTGCGCGCACGGATAATGGCGATGGGTGGTGCGATGGCACTGCTGGCCGCTGCATCTAGTCTATGGCTGATGCTGGTCATGCTTGGGCCTTTGGGCAATGACTTTGCCGTTGATCGCCTGCCGGACATGACCCTGGAAGATGTGGACGGTAATGACGTGCATCTACCCTCGCTGACGGAAACTGGTGATCTCATTATCGTCAACTTATGGGCCACCTGGTGCCCACCGTGTCGGCGCGAAATGCCGCTGCTTGAGGCCGCCGCACAGCGTGAGGGGATTAGCGTCGTCGTCGTCAACCAGGGCGAAGACCTGCTGCCCACGGTGCGCTACCTGGACGATCAGCAGCTTACTTTTCGCTATGCGCTGCGCGATCCCAGCCAGCAATTAATGGCGCTTTTTGAAGCGCCGGGGCTACCCACCACTGTGCTGTTCGACCGCCAGGGCAATACGCTGGATGTTCACGTGGGTGAACTTACCCGCGCCCATTTGGATCGCTGGTTAGAAGATTGATACCGATACACCTTAATCCCCCCGCTGCTTTGCGTTAGAATCCCCCGCCCTGTTGCCGCCGGTTTCCCCACCGGCGGTATACGACCCGTTTTGCAGACTCCTCCGAGGCATCATGAGCGATTTTTCTCCCGGCCAACGCTGGATTAGTGACGGCGAAGCTGAGCTTGGGCTTGGCACCGTGCTTAACTGCGACGCCCGTAGCGTTACCATTTTGTTCAGTGCCAGCCAGGAAACCCGTACCTACAATACCCGCCAAGCCCCGCTCACCCGCGTGATGTTCGGTAGCGGCGACCGCGTGCTGTCAGCCGACGGCTGGCAGATCGTGGTCAATGACAGCAAAGAATCTCACGGCCTGATCACCTACATCGGTGAAGACAAAGAGGGCAACACGCGCGAGCTGCCCGAAGCCAAGCTCGCCGACACCATGCAGTTTGACCAGGCCCGCGACCGCCTGCTGACCGGCCAAGTCGATCGTAACGACTGGTTTGATCTGCGTTTTCGTACCCTGCACCACTATCAACGCGTTGAGCAGCACAGCGCGCTGGGCTTTTCTGGGCCACGCATCGATTTAATTCCTCACCAGCTCTATATCGCTGATGAAGTCGCCCATCGCCACGCCCCGCGTGTGCTGCTGGCGGACGAAGTGGGTCTGGGTAAAACGATTGAAGCCGGCCTGATTCTGCACCGCCTGCTGCTGAACGGTCGCGTTGAACGCGCGCTGATCCTGGTGCCCGACAGCCTTACTCACCAATGGCTGGTCGAGCTGCTGCGCCGCTTCTCGCTCAAGGTCTCGCTGTTAGATGAAACCCAAAGCCAGGCCTACGGCAGCGAGAACCCGTTTGAAAATGCCCAGCTGGTACTAGCAAGCCAAGGCTGGCTGTTTGCCAACCCCAAGCGCCAAGAACAGGCGCTGGCCAGCCAGTTTGACCTTTTGATTGTCGATGAAGCCCATCACCTCGACTGGAACGAGGAAGGCAGCGGCCCCGGCTATCGGTGTGTAGAGCAGCTGTCCGCGACCGTTCCCGGCCTATTACTGCTTACCGCTACGCCTGAGCAGATGGGCATCAAGAGCCACTTTGCCCGTCTGCGTCTGCTGGATAGCGAGCGCTACCACGATCTGGAGCGCTTTCAGGCAGAAGAAGGCCATTACACCGACGTTGCCCGCGCCATCGATGCGTTAGAGATGCTGCCAGGCAACCCTGACGCGCGCGCTGTCGTTTCCGCGGTCGCCGATGACCGTGATAGCCAAGCGCTGCTGGCCACCCTTTGCAACGTGGAAGCCAGCAGCGAACAGCAAGATGCCGCGCGCGCGCAGCTGAGCGAAGCACTGCTTGACCGTCACGGTACGGGCCGCGTGATGTTTCGCAACAGCCGACGCCACGTAGGGGGCTTTCCTGAGCGGCGCTTAAACCTAGCCCCGCTTGCGCTGCCCTCAGCTTACCGCCGCGTCGTGCGCCGCCTGGAGCGTGACGACGATTACCTCGATGAACTGCTCATCGAGACCGGGATGGATCACCCTGATGTGCTGATCTATCCGGATGCCGCCTATCGCGAACTCCGTAACGACCCGCTCAATAGCGAAGACTGGTGGCACATCGACCCTAGGGTTAATTGGCTGCTGGAAAAGCTTAGCGATGATAGCGACAGCGGCTTCGCTAACGAAAAAGTCCTGGTCATTGCTCACCATCGTGAAACTGCAGAAGGTCTCGCCGAAGGGCTTCGCGTACTGGGTGGCTACCATGCACCGGTGTTCCACGAAGATCTTTCACTGATAGAGCGTGACCGTGCAGCGGCGGCCTTTGCCGATGAAGATGAAGGCGTACAAGTGCTGGTGTGCTCGGAAATTGGCTCAGAGGGGCGCAACTTTCAGTTCTGCCGCCATCTGGTTATGTTCGACATGCCACAGCACCCGGACCAGCTGGAGCAGCGCATTGGCCGTTTGGATCGTATCGGCCAGCGCCACGCCATTGAGCTGCACGTTCCTACCTTTGAAGGCAGCCCTGGCGAGCGCCTGCTGCGCTGGTATCACGAAGGTATGGATGCTTTTAGCGCGCCTCACGGGGTCGGCAACGATTTGTATGATGCCTTTGGCGACGCTCTGGCGGATGCACTGCTGGATGACGAATCGCTTAATGAGATCATCGCCGAAACGCGCACGCTGTTTAACGCCAAGCTCGCCGAGCATGACGCGGGGCGCAATCGCCTGTTAGAGCTGAATGCCTGCCGCCCTGCCCGCGCTCAGCAGGTGATAGACGCTGTCCGCGAGCTCGACGACGACACCGCCTTGCCGCGCTATCTTGAGCGCGCGCTGGATATTTTCGGAGTGGACAGCCAGGAGATTGGCAAGGGGCTGATGCATCTGCAGCCCAGCCAGCACATGCTGGATGGGCTGCCCGGTCTGGTGAAAGGCGAAGAAGGCTTTACCGCCACCTATAGCCGTGCCCAAGCGCTAGCGCGCGACGATGTGCAGCGGCTTTCCTGGGAACACCCGCTGGTACGCGAAATGATGGGGCGCGTACTGGACGGCACTATGGGTAACTCGGCGCTCGCGCTGCTGCGCCACGACGCTATTCCCAGCGGCCGTTTGATGACCGAGCTGGTGTTTCGCACCCAGTGTCCTGCGCCCAAAAAACTGCATCTAAACCGATTCTTGCCACCCACCGCCGTGCGCATATTGTTGGATGAATCAGGCGCTAACCTGACCAGCAAAATATCTTTCACCGGGCTGAGTAAAAATCTGCAGAAGGTTAATAAATCGCTGGCGCGCGACCTGATCAAAAGCCGTCACGATCAGCTGCGCGGGCTACTCACACAGGGTGAAAGCGAAGCTGAGCGCCAGCTGCCCAGCATTGTGGAAAACGCAGAAGCGCGTATGCGCGATCAGTTGGATGCTGAGCTGGCTCGTTTAACCGCGCTGGCCGAGCATAACCCGGCGGTGCGCAGTGGTGAAATTGAGGCACTAAAGGACGAGCGCCAAGCGCTCAGCGACGCGATTGAAAATACCCGGCTGCGGCTTGATTCAGTACGGGTGATTATCACCGTCGACGCCGACCGCTAAGCTTTTTTGTTGCTCAAAGTATAGCCCCAAGCGCCTTGTCCAAGCTGGGATACTGGAAAGTAAACCCAGCGGCCTCCAGGCGTGCGGGGCGCATGTCGGCACCGGTCAGCAGCAGCCGTGACATTTCACCAAATCCCGCTTTGAGTACAAAGGCGGGTACCGGGAAAATGGCCGGGCGGTTAAGCTGCTTGGCCAAGGTTTTGGTAAACATAGCATTGGTGACCGGATGCGGCGCGCTGGCATTAAAGGCACCGCTGAGGCTGTCCTGATTAACCAGAAATATCAGCGCTGCGACTAAATCGTCGCGGTGAATCCACGGCATAAACTGCTCGCCACTGCCAAAACGGCCCCCTAAACCCAGCTTGAATGGCGGCAGCATCTTTTGCAGGCTGCCTCCTCCTGCCTCTAACACCAGCCCAATCCGCACAATCGCTAAGCGCACACCCAGTGCCTCAATCGGCTGGGCCGCGGCCTCCCATTGCTGGCATAGCCGATGGGCAAACTCCTCGTTGGGCACCGTGTCTTCGCTCACCACACGGTTGCCCTGGTCGCCGTAATAGCCCATTGCCGAGCCCGACACCATCACCTTAGGCAGCGGCTGGCCGTTAGCCTGTAGCTGCTCACACAGCGCCACTAGCTGTTGTGTTGCCGCCTTTCGCGAATTAATCAGCTTGGCTTTTTGCTCATCGCTCCAGCGTTTGGCAGCAATCGATTCGCCGGCTAGATTAATCAACGCATCCGGCGGCGACTCGATAAATGCCTGAGCGCTATCGCGGATGTCACAGCCGCTGGGCAGGCGTTCGCGTACCTGATGAGGGTTACGCGAAACCACCTGTATCTCGTGGCCTTGCTCGGTAAGCTGCTGGCATAGTCGCTGGCCAACAAAGCCACTGCCGCCGGTTATCAATACGCGCATGCTATTACTCCTGTTGATGCCGTTTGGGTGTCGCCTGAGCAAACTCATCACCGCGTCACGCGGCATCGTAAAGTGACTCTTATATTGTACGACATTTATACCAACCTGCTACAATTCGCCCAACACGCGTCTAAATATTGAGAGAAACGATGACGACACCGCAAGCGCCCCTGTCGGCTAACCACTCCGTTGCGGTTATCGGCGCAGGCATATCCGGCCTTGCCTGCGCTAAGGTACTGGCGAGCAGCGGAGCCCGCATCACGCTATTTGATAAAGCGCGTGGTCCAGGTGGCCGTATGTCGAGCAAACGCCGGCCAAGCGCAACGCTGGATTTGGGCGCCCAGGCATTTAGCGTTCGCGATGAAGGTTTCCAGCGTGCGGTGGATCAATGGCGCTCTGTCGGCTGCGCCGCCGCGTGGCCTACCCGCACTTATCAGGCTAGCTCAAATGGTTGGCAGCGACTAAACGATGGCCAAATGCGCTACGCCGGCATGCCGCGGATGAGTGCGATTACGCGCCATCTTGCGGACGAATTGACGGCCCTGGCTAACGTCGCGCTTTATGTCAGCACCCCCATTGCATCGCTTGAGCGAATGCCTAACGGCTGGCAGCTGGTAGAAGTGAACGGTGCCACCCACGGCCCTTTCGACCGCGTTGTCATTAGTGCACCGCCGCCCCAAGCTCAGCAACTCGTTGCGCCCTGGAGTGCCGATCTTGCCGCGGCTTGTGAAGCGCGTAAGCCAAGACCATGCTGGGCAGCCTGGGCCATTTTTGATGGCCCGCTGCCGGCTATCAATGGCGTTGACCCCGGCTGGCAAATGGCGCGCGTCGCGCACCCCGCGCTGCGCCTAGTGTCACGCAACCATACCAAGCCTGCGCGCAGCGCTCAGCCGGAAAGTATCAGCCTGCTAGCACAGCTGGACTGGAGCGAAGCCCATCTTGAGCAGCCATCGCAGGCCGTCGCTGAGCAATTATTAGCAGCCCTGACCAGTATTCTTCCACCCGCTGCCACGCTGCCATCGATCATAGATATGGGCGCCCACCGCTGGCGCTACGCAGAGCCGGCAATGCCCTGCGACCGTGAATACTTATACAGCCAAGACGGGCTGGCGCTATGTGGGGACAGTTTTCGCAATGGCCGCGTTGAAGATGCCTGGCTATCAGGACACCGTTTGGGAGAAGCGCTAATAGGCCGGTCGGTTTAATAGTTACAAATATTTACTAATAAGAAGAATTCTTATGAAGGTTGTACCGAGTAGCGACAAGTTGTACAAATGGGCATAAAGTAGCGTGTTCATGTTCAGCTTTTTAATCGGACAACGTTACATGGGATATGAATCATCTTCGCCGCGGCGAACAATGCGAGGCGCCTGTAGCCCTATGCTGCAGCTCACGACGATGCCGACGCTCACGACTCGGCGGCAGTTAACTAACAAGAGGTATTGGCGCCCATGAGTTTCAAGGCGACCCACCCACCCGACACACCGCTTTACCCCATCCGGGAAGTGTCTCGTTTAACCGGTGTGAACTCAGTCACCCTACGCGCTTGGGAAAGACGCTATGGGCTTATTCGCCCACAGCGCACGCCGAAAGGCCACCGTCTCTATGCCCAGGACGATATCACCCGCATCGAACGTATTCTGCAGTGGTTAAATCGTGGTGTGCCGGTCAGTCAAGTCGTCGACTTGCTTGACCAGCCAGAAACAATTGAAGCCCCTGCGACAGATGCCGGTGACTGGTCCAGCCAGCGCCAGCAGCTGCAAGGCATTATAGAAGCGCTAGATCTTGCGAAATTAGAGGCGTTTTATCATCAAAGTCTGGCGCTCTACCCGCTAAGCATTGCGATCGACGAGCTGTGGCAACCGGTTATTTTAACGCTAGAAGCTAAATGGGCGATTAGCTCAGACCTGCTAGTGCGCCGCACCTTGGAAGCATTTTTACGCAGCCAGGTCGGCATTCGCTTGCACTATGCCAATCAAACCACTCGCGGGCCGCTGATTTTACTCAATGCGATGCCCGATGATCCGGGGCCTCTGTGGGTGCTGATGTCCGCATTAATGGCCAGCGAGCAGGGCTACCGCGTGCAAATGCTGGATCACTCATTGCCGCTAGACGCGCTACCCCAGGCCGTGGCTCGGCTGCACTCATCGATGGTGCTGCTTTCCAGTGGCCAGCGTGAAAGCGATAGCTACATCCAGCACGAGCTGCCTAACGCGGCTAAGGCGCTCAACGTACCTATTGGGGTGTGTGGCGAGGTTGCTCGCCTGCGTGCTGAAGATTTACGCGATGGGCCGCTACACCTGCTGGGTGATGATCTGCCCCAGGCGATTGCTCGCTTGCGCCCTCTGCTACGCGAGGCGGGCGTACTGTAAACCACTCATTTTTATCTTGGCCGTTCGCCCTCGCGGTGATCGGCCATTTTTTTTGTTTATGCCGCGCCGGAGATCCTATGAAACGACAGTTGATTTGGCTGCGCAGCGATCTGCGCATTGATGACAACAGCGCCCTCGCCGCCGCTGCGGCTAAAGGCCCTGTAATAGCGGTTTTTTTGCGCAGCATTCCTCAGTGGCAAGACCACGGCCACGGTGCCAATAAGCTGGATTTTTGGGCGCGCGGCGTAGCAGCGCTGAAAACGGCGCTCAATGGCTTAAATATTCCGCTGCTTCATCGCGACATTGAGCGCTATGATCAGGCGCCAGCGGTATTGCTTGAAATCGCGCGTGAGCACGATGTAGAACAGCTGCACTTTAATCATCAATACGCGCTCAACGAACGGCGCCGAGACCAGGCCGTACAGGATGCCTTTAAGCAGGCCGGCATTGCGGCACATGGCTATCACGATGGCGTGGCATTCGCACCTGGCAGCCTGCTAACAGGTAAAGGCAGCTACTATGGCGTCTTTACACCGTTCTCCAACGCGTGGCATAAGAACATCACCGCCGATAAGCTTGCGCTGCGCGATACGCCAAGCGTACAGGCCAAACTGGCGATTAACAGCGATCCGCTGCCCTCACTGCCCGAACTTAACGAGACGCCGGTCGATGGGCGCCTTTGGCCGGCAGGAGAAAACGCTGCGGCCGATAACTTGGCGCGTTTTTTGCGCTTTCGTGGGCGCCATTATAAGGCCCAGCGTGACTTGCCTAAGGTGCGCGGCACCAGCGAACTTTCCCCTTACTTAGCGCTCGGCATGATCTCTCATCGCCAGTGTTTACAAGCGGTAATGGCCGAAAATAGCGGTCATTTAGGCGATGGCGACCTGGGCTTAACCACCTGGATCAATGAGCTGATCTGGCGCGAATTCTATCAGCACGTTGCGGTGGGTTTCCCCCAGGTCTGTCGCTACCAACCCTTTCAGGAACACACCAAACAGCTGGCCTGGCGTGATGACGACGAAGGCTTTCAGGCCTGGTGCGAGGGCCGCACCGGCTATCCTCTCGTCGATGCGGCCATGCGCCAGCTCGTCAACACAGGCTGGATGCATAATCGCCTGCGTATGGTCACGGCGATGTTTTTGAGCAAGCATCTTTTGATTGATTGGCGGCGCGGCGAAGCCTTCTTTATGCGCCACTTAGTCGATGGTGAATTCTGCGCCAACAACGGCGGCTGGCAGTGGGCAGCGTCAACGGGCACGGACGCCGCGCCCTATTTTCGTATTTTTAACCCCACGACCCAGTCGACCCGCTTTGATGCAGACGGTGAGTTTATTGCTCATTGGCTGCCCGAACTGGCTGAGCTGCCGGCAAAGGTGCGCCATGCGCCCCGCCAGGATCTACTCACCGATGTGGACTACCCTGCCCCGATTGTCGATCACAAGGCGGCTCGCCTGCGCGCCTTAGATGCCTTTAAAGCGCTCAGTAAATAGCCACTACTATATTCACTGTGCAGTTAGGGAGACTTTTATGGCTGATTCTGCGGCGCTGACAGCATTTTGTAACTTCTTCAACAAGCTAGACAACACCTGTACAGAAAAACTATACGAGGTATATACTGACAACATTGTTTTCAACGATCCGCTGCATCACATTGAAGGTCGCGACGCCTTAGAGCGCTATTTTGCCACCATGTATGAAAACGTTGAGCGCTGCCAATTCACCTATCACGTTCAACAATGTCAGGGCGATCAAGGTTTTGTGACTTGGACCATGGCGTTTGTGCATCCAAAGCTAGCGGGCGGCCGTACGATAGAAATAGACGGATGCAGCGCATTAACGTTTGCTGAAGATGGCCGCGTTTCTAAACATCGCGATTACTTTGATGCTGGCGCCATGCTTTATGAGCATTTACCGCTGATGGGCAGCATCATTCGCTGGTTAAAAAAACGCCTTAACTAAGCTTAAATATAGCGTTGGGGCGCATTAGGAGGTTTGATGAGCACATGGAAAACGCCCCAACGCATTTGGTTAACCGGCGCGACATCCGGCATTGGTGAGGCGCTGGCACGCAAATTCGTTGCCCAAGGCCATCATGTGGTGCTCAGCGCACGTAACGTTGAAGCGCTGGAGGCGCTTTGCGAGGGTCATCCTAACGCCTCTTATCTGGCGCTGGACGTTAGCGATCGTCAGGCGGTGCTCGATGCTGGTGAGACCATTCGCGAGCGCTTAGGCGCGCTGGATCTGGCGCTGTTTAACGCTGGCACCTGCGAATACCTTAATGCTCAGCAGTTCGACATGGATTTAGTCGAGCGGGTATTCAAGCCGAATTTATTCGGTACGCTGTACGGCGTTGAAGCCGCGCTGCCGCTGCTTCGTGCTGCACGCAAAGAAGGCCTCCCCGCGCGACTAGCGGCAACGTCTAGTGCCTCCGCCTATCTTCCGCTGCCCCGTGCGGAAGCTTACGGGGCATCTAAAGCTGCCGTGAGCTACTTTCTGGAATCGCTGCGCCTAGATCTTGACCAGGAAGGCATTGATGTCAGCGTGATCCACCCCGGTTTTGTGAAGACACCGCTGACCGAACGCAATGACTTTCCCATGCCAATGCAGGTAACCGCGGAACAAGCGGCCGATGCCATCATTGCAGGGCTAGTGAAAGGCCGCCTGGACATTCATTTTCCGCGCCGCTTCACGTATCTCGTCAAGTTTCTGGGCATTTTGCCCACCGCCGTACGCCGCCAAATTGGCCTGCGCATGACCCGCGCTCAGAAGGAATCGTCATGAGTTTGACGGCAGCCCATGAAACAGTGGCCTCGCAACGCATTGCGATTGTCGGTAGCGGCATTAGCGGCATGGCCGCTGGCTGGTATCTGTCCGCCCAGCATGACGTTACGCTGTTTGAGGCCGACTCGCGCCTGGGTGGCCATACCGCCACCATGGACGTGGACGTTGAGGGTCGCTCATACGCTATCGACACCGGCTTTATTGTATTCAACGACTGGACCTACCCGCACTTTCAGCGTTTGCTGGCGACGCTGGGCGTTGCCGCTCAGGCGACAGAGATGAGCTTTTCGGTGCACGAAACGGCGCGCGACTTTGAGTACAACGGGCACACCTTAACGTCGCTATTTGCCCAGCGGCGTAATCTGTTCAATCCGTCTTTCTATCGCCTGCTAAGCGACATCATGCGCTTTAATAAACAGGCGACCAAAGCGCTAGACAGTCAGCAGCTTCCCGATCACATGACGCTGGGCGAGTATCTAGACCAACATCATTACAGCCTCGATTTCCAGCGCCACTATTTGCTGCCCATGGGGGCCGCCATTTGGTCGGCGAGCATTAGCGATTTGCGCGCCTTCCCGCTGGCTTTTTTTGTGCGCTTTTTTCGCAATCACGGACTGCTGTCGGTCAGTCATCGACCGCAGTGGTACACCCTGATCGGGGGTTCAAAAAGCTACATTCCCAGCTTGACGGCGCCCTACGCGTCACGCATTCATCTCAACACGCCGGTCACACGTATTACCCGCGAAAACGCGGGGGTCACGATTACCACCGCGTCCGGTTCTCAGCACTTTGATCAGGTAGTGCTGGCCTGCCATGCCGACCAGGCACTGGCGATGCTGGGCGACGCGAGTGACGCCGAGCGCGACGTGCTCGGCGCCATGCCGTATCAAACTAACGAGGTGGTACTGCATACCGATACCGCCCTTCTACCGCGCCGTAAGCGCGCCTGGGCGAGCTGGAATTACCGCCTGGATAAGCGCGATAGCGACGAGCGTGTCTCCGTTACCTACGACATGAATATTCTTCAGCGCATAGAAAGCGATACCACATTTTGCGTCACCTTGAACGACAGCGCCAGCATTGACCCCAGCAAAGTGCTGGGGCGCTATCGCTACGCGCATCCACAGTTCACCCTGGAGGGTCAGGCCGCCCAGGCTCGCCACGCAGAGATATCGTCCACGGCTCAGCGCACTCACTTTTGCGGTGCCTATTGGCGTAACGGCTTTCATGAAGACGGCGTATGGAGTGCACTGCGAGTTGCTCAGGCGCTGGGGTGTGATGAGTCGGCTCCGACACCCGATGAGCCCTCCGCGCTGCCTGCCCATGAGCTGGTGACGCCGCCAGGTGCTGAGGGGCTGGGATGATCGAGACACCCCGCTCGCGCATTTATCGCGGCACTCTGCGCCACCGCCGTTTTATGCCTAAGTCGCACGCCTTCAGCTATCAGGTGTGGATGGCGTGGCTGGACCTTGATGAGCTGCCAGAACTGTTCGATAAGGTGCCGGGATTTAGCGCCCGACGGCCGGCACTGGCGCGTTTTCGCCGCGAAGACTATCTCGGCCCGGTAGATCGCCCGCTTAAAACGGCCGTACGCGAAGAGCTCGTTCGCCAACTGGGTAGCGCGCCAAGTGGCCGAATCTGCATATTGACCCAGCTGCGCACGTTAGGCTGCATGTTTAACCCTATTTCAGTCTATTACGCCTTTGATCAGCAGGGGCGACTGGCAGCAGTGTTAAGCGAAGTGACTAACACCCCTTGGCGTGAACGGACTCGCTACGCTAGCGCCGTGGATCCTTTACGGCATAGCCATCATGCGCATTTTGATAAAGATCTTCATGTATCGCCTTTCAATCCTATGGACATGACCTACCGCTGGAAATTTAATACCCCGGAAGACATGCTTTTTTTACATATGGAAAACTGGCAAAACGAGCAGCGCCATTTTGACGCCACGCTGATGCTCACGGCCGCCCCGGCGACCCGCCCCGTGCTACTTAAAACACTGCTTCGCCAGCCATGGATGAGCTTAAAAACGATCTCAGGCATCCATTTTGAAGCGCTGCGCGTATGGTTAAAGGGTGTCCCCATTCATAACCACCCTAAGCGCAAGGAGAGCTCAAAATGACCACCCTGAATTCCACACCACCTGATGTTCAGCCGGTGATCCAGGACCGCTTTACTCGCTGGTTAAAACCACGGTTGATGGCTCAACTGAATACTTTTCGCGGCGGCCGCATCACGCTGATTGAAGGTGACCAGTGCCACCACCTGGGCCAGGAAGGCGCATTGCAGGTCACCGTGGTCATTCGCCACTCCAGGGCCTGGAAGCGGCTTGCTTTCGGGGGCACCGTTGGCGCTGCCGAGTCGTATATGGACGGCGACTGGGACGCCGATGATCTGGTCGCTCTGGTACGCCTGTTTGCTGCCAACCTTGAGCAGGTGAATGGCAAAATGGAAAACGGCAGCGCCCGATTCGCCCGCTGGCTGCTGGGCGCGGCCTATCGTTTTCAGCGTAACAGCCTCAGCGGCTCTAAACGCAACATCGCCGCTCACTACGACATTGGTAACGATCTATTTTCGACTTTTTTAGATCGTCTTCACTGGATGTATTCAAGCGCAGTTTTCCCTCATCCAGAAGCCAGCCTGGAAGAAGCCTCGACCTATAAGCTTGATTTGATGCTTGAAAAGCTCGACGTACAGCCAGAGCATCATCTGTTAGAAATTGGCACGGGCTGGGGAGGCTTGGCGATTCACGCAGCAAAAACCCGCGGCTGCCGTGTCACGACGACGACTATTTCGGATGAACAGCACGCTCACACCCAGCGCCGCATTCAGGAAGAGGGCTTGGCCGACAGAATCACCCTGCTAAAGCAGGATTATCGTGAATTAACCGGCCGCTATGACCGGCTCATTTCGGTGGAGATGATCGAGGCAGTGGGTCATCAGTATCTCGACACCTACCTCAACAAGCTGGATAGCCTGCTGACCGACGATGGTCAGGCCATGCTGCAGGCCATTACTATTCGTGATCAGCGTTTTGAAGATGCAAAACGCGACATGGATTTTATCAAGCGCTATATCTTCCCCGGCGGGTTTCTACCTTCGCACCATGCCATGCTAAGCAGCGTTATGCGCAAAACGTCGTTTAACGTGTTGGCATTAGACGAAATCGGCCCGCACTATGCGCGCACGCTGCGCGAATGGCGCCACCGTTTTGAAGCCAGCCTTGAGCAAGTGCGCAAGCTAGGCTATGACGAGCGCTTTATCCGCATGTGGCGCTATTATCTGTGCTACTGCGAGGGCGGCTTTATTGAACGCTCTATTGGTACCTGCCACCTGCTGCTTGCTAAACCAGGGGCTAAACCGACGCCTTTAACAGGAGCGCTGTAAATGGCAGCTCGCCGATGGCAAGCATTGCTGTTTAACGCCCTGCGCTTTGAGGCGGGCTGGCTGCTCTGCGTGCTAGGTGGCTCATGGGTCGCAGCGGTTGCAGGAGGCGGATTATTAACGTGGCACCTGTGGCGCTGCAGGCAGCCAGGAGAATGGCAGTTTATCGCAGTGTTTACGCTGCTCGGGCTGGTCATTGATGGCAGCTTACGCTTACTAGGCGGCTTTGATTTTCATAGCCAAGCGCTAGTGCTTGGCCTAGTACCGCTTTGGCTGTGGATGCTATGGCCACTGTTTGCCACGCTGGTTTATCACTCGCTTGCCTGGCTATGGCGCCTTCCGTGGCTGGCTGCACTGTGCGGCGCCGTCAGCGCACCGCTGTCTTATTACGGCGGCGCACTGTTGGCAGGCGTGAGTCTAGCCCCCTGGCTTCTTCCCGTTCATGCGCTCGTATGGGCAACGCTGTGCTATGGCATTAGCCGGTATATTACTACCCGGCAAAGTAGCTTCTAATGATTACCTCGCCTTTAGCAATCCATAACGCTCTATTTAAAGTACGAGATCTCAACCTCCTCCTATTTAATGGAATAATCATCCCTTATTGCGCACTTTCAGACGCAGCAAGGGAGTGGTAAAAATACATGGTGGGTAGAGGATGGCGTGCATTCAGCGGTTTCGGGAAGTAGACTAGGCTTTGCCTTGCGGACCGAGCTTCGACGCTAGACTCACGTGTTATGCTCCGGTGCTATGCCTCGGCTCTAGGTGCCGCATGCGGCCAACAACCATTTTGATACTCGGAACGATTCAGTGACCAAGCAACATTCCTTTAATCGCGAAGAACTGCTGGCCTGCTCGCGTGGCGAGCTCTTTGGCCCTGGAAATGCACAGCTTCCAGCTCCTAACATGCTGATGCTTGATCGCATCAAGCACATTCACGAAGAAGGCGGTGCGCATGGCAAGGGCGAACTGATCGCTGAGCTGGATATCGCCTCTGACCTGTGGTTTTTTGACTGCCACTTCCCCGGTGATCCTGTCATGCCTGGCTGTTTAGGCCTTGATGCCATGTGGCAGCTGGTGGGCTTCTATTTGGGCTGGCTAGGTCATCCCGGTCGCGGTCGCGCGCTAGGCTGTGGTGAGGTCAAGTTCAGCGGCCAGATCCTGCCTGAGGCTAAAAAAGTGACCTATAGTATTAATATTAAGCGTATTATTACCCGTCGCCTCATTTTGGGTATCGCCGACGGAACGGTAACCGTCGACGGACGCGACATCTATCAGGCTAATGATCTGCGCGTTGGCCTATTCACCTCCACTGCGAATTTCTGAACAGGAGGCTCCCATGCGACGAGTGGTAGTCACCGGCCTCGGCATTGTATCTTGCCTTGGCAATGACCAACGACAGGTCCTGGACGCGCTCAAAAATGGGCGTAGCGGTATTCGTTTTAAGGAAGAGTATGCTGAGCGTGGCTTCCGTAGCCATGTCGCGGGCAGCGTCGATATTGATCTTGATGCGCTGATCGACCGTAAGCTGCGGCGATTTATGGGCGATGCCGCGGCGTACGCGTACGTTTCCATGGCGCAAGCTATCGAAGACGCCGGTCTCAGCGACGAACAGGTATCCAATGAGCGTACTGGTCTTATTGCAGGCTCTGGTGGTGCTTCAAGCGCCAACCAAGTCGAAGCAGCCGACGTGCTGCGCGAGAAAGGCCTGCGCCGCGTTGGTCCTTATCGAGTCACCCGCACAATGGGTAGCACCGTTTCTGCGTGCTTAGCGACGCCGTTCAAAATCAAAGGCGTGAATTTCTCTATCTCCTCTGCCTGTGCGACGTCTGCACACTGTATTGGCAGTGCAATGGAGCAAATTCAGCTCAACAAGCAGGACGTAGTGTTTGCCGGCGGCGGTGAAGAAGAGCACTGGACACTCTCCTGTCTCTTTGATGCCATGGGCGCCCTCTCGACCCACTACAACGACACGCCTGACAAGGCATCGCGCCCCTACGATAAAGCGCGCGATGGTTTTGTCATTGCAGGCGGCGGCGGTATGCTGGTGCTGGAAGAGTTGGAGCACGCTAAAGCGCGCGGTGCCAAGATCTATGGCGAATTAGTCGGCTACGGCGCCACTTCCGACGGTTACGATATGGTCGCGCCGTCTGGCGAAGGCGCCATGCGCTGTATGCATCAGGCAATGGCCACGGTTGACGGTACGATTGACTATATCAATACCCACGGCACGTCGACGCCGGTAGGTGACGTTGCGGAGCTGAAAGCCATACGTATGGTGTTTGGCAACACAACGCCTGCGATGAGCTCAACTAAATCGCTCACCGGCCATTCGTTAGGGGCTACCGGCGTACAAGAAGCTATCTACTCGCTACTGATGATGCAGCACAACTTCGTGGCAGCATCAGCCAATATCGAGGACTTTGATGAGCAGGCTGATGGCTTTGATATTGTCACCGAGCGGCGAGATGGCGTGACCATCGAGCGCGCGTTGTCTAATAGCTTTGGCTTTGGCGGCACCAATGCGTGCCTGGTCTTCCAACGCTATAATGATGAACGTTAGTACGACGACCGGCTTGATAAGTACCGAAGAGTAATATTGAAGGTTGATACAAGAATGGCGCCCGATGGGCGCCATTCTTGGTTAAAAGCGATGTCGTTAAAAGCTATGTCGTTAAAAGCTATGTCATTAAAAGCTATACCGTCATCGAGTGGTAGGTCGTGGCACCTCAGAAATTTCCTGTAGCTGTGCCTCGATCCATACTTCCACTTCTGCGAGCACTTCATCGGGCATACGCCCCGCTGTTTCAATGGGCTTGCCAATGCGCACACGCAGCACGCCTGGACGCTTAACCCAATGGCGCCCGGGCCAACGCTCTCCTGCGTTATGAGCAACGGGCAACACCGGCACGCCGGCACGGCAGGCCACTACGCTGCCACTTTTGTTGTAACGCTTGCGCTGGCCAGGATCAACCCGCGTGCCTTCCGGAAAAATAAGTACCGACAGCCCGGTGCCCAGCCGCTCAACGCCTTGAGTCAGCACCTGCTTCATCGCTCGCGCGGGTTTAGAGCGATCCAAACTGATGGGGCGCAATAGTCGTAGCGCCCAGCCAAAAATAGGCAGGCGCAGTAATTCGCGCTTCAGCACGGTACATACCGGCGGCTTCATCACCTGTAGAAACACGGTTTCCCACTCGCACTGGTGATTGGCTTGAATCACACAGGGGCCGCTAGGCAGATTTTCCCGCCCTTGAATGTCGTAGCTCACTCCACAGGCGATTCGAAACCACACCATTAAGAAGTAGTTATACAAATTCAGTAAGCGATAGCGGCCCGACAGCGGCAGAAATGGAGCGATCGGCAAAAAGAGTACGCCAATCATCAGCATGGCTAAAAAATAGCCAGCATAAAAGATCAGGCTGCGAACCACGTTTATCAAGCCGATGCTCCTGTATCGCCAGCACGGTCATTCTCACGGGTCAAACACCATGCATCGAGCATACGCCCAGCCTCTAAGCGCCAAGGTTTTTGATGAACGCCGAAGACATCGAGCACCCGCCGACAGTTTAAGACACGCCGTAGTTTAGCATCGTGATGGTGCTTCAACGGCTGCACCTCACCCAGTACAATCTGCTCGCCACGCCCTTCAAGGTGCGTTAACAGCTGGGTGCGTACCATCGAGGTAAACGTAAAGGCGCTGACGGGCTCGGTGCCGGCAAGATGATACGCCCCCCAAGCATTCGCCCCACCGACCTGCTGCTGAAGCATACCGATGAGCGCCATCGCAACAGCGTCTGCGGATGTTGGGCAAAAAATCACGTCTTCCGCCGCGCGTACCGCTTCTTGGGCAACCAGACTCTGGATGATGTCATTGAGCCACGCATGGCTGCCCTCTAAGGCAAACAGCGGGCCCAGGCGTACAATCAAATGGTGCTGCAGCTCGGCGCGGATACGATCACCAGCCTGCACCAGCCGGCGCAGACTTTCGTCTCGCGGGGCGGGCACGACATGTTCGTCGATAGGAACATCTAAACCATCTTCATAGAGCTGATCCGAGACACACCATACCAGCGCTACGTCTTGCGATAGGCAGGCATCCAAGCAGGCATCAACCGCGTCAGCATGAGCCGTGACCTCCGCCGGCGCCATGTCCAGCGGACGTGCCAGCGGCGGAATAATCACAGCGTCAGGCGCGATTGTTTCAAGGCGCGACGCCGTAATAGTAGTGCCTTGCTCAATGACCAGCTCCGTGTCGGTGCGACGACTCACTTCCCGGGCTAATGCCAAGCTCAGGCAGTGTCCGGCATCCAATATCAGCAGCTTCAAGACAGCCTCTCCTCATTACGCCTCATTCTAAGGTGCGCGTTTAATAACGCTCTCAGAACGGAATCTCGTCGTCGAAGTCATCGAAGTTGCCCGGATCCGGAGCGCCATAGCTGTTGTTTTGCTGGTGAGGCTGAGGTGCTTGATTACCCTGCTGCTGCGGTGCTGGCTGCGCGGGGCGAGGTGCCGACTGAGGGCTATTCTGCTGAGGATAGCCGCCACTCTGACTATGCTGGGCCGGACTGCTCGGTGCGGCATTATTTTGAGCCGGTGCATTCTGACCAGGGCCGTTCTGACCAGGGCCGTTCTGAGAAGCGCCGTTTTGAGCAGCGTTACCCTGGGCAGCGTTATTTTGAGAATAGTTATTTTGCGGAGCACCGCCGCCCTGGAAATCACCTGTACGGCCGTCCAGCATCTGCATATCGTTAGCGACGATTTCAGTTGAGTAGCGATCCTGACCGTTCTGATCCTGCCATTTGCGCGTTTGCAGGCGCCCTTCAATGTAGACTTTAGAGCCTTTTTTCAGATACTGCTGGGCGATTTCGGCCGTCTTATTGAACATGACGACACGGTGCCATTCGGTGCGCTCTTGGCGCTGACCGCTCTGGCGATCCATCCACGTATCGCTGGTCGCCAAGTTTAAATTTGCCACGGCTGTACCGCTTGGCGTGAAGCGCATCTCAGGGTCTTGCCCGAGGTTACCAATCAAAATGACCTTGTTAATACCGCGAGCCATAAGGTGCTCCTTTTATCTTTTAATAGGTGTCATATAGGGTTAATTGCCAGCCAAGGCCACTGTCACGGCCCTGCTTGGTTAAGATTGGGGTGGCGACATTAGCCTAGTCAATGTCGCTCGATCCAGCTGCTGACGATTCACTTTCAAATAGACCAAGCGCTCCTCCGGCACCAACATAACGTCTTCAACGCCGACCACGTCGGCTAAATGCTCCATGAGCAGATCCAGCGTACCCACATGCGAGTCATCTAACGCAACGATTTCACTGGATAGTGGCGGTGGCGACGGCATCCACCACATTGCCACCCACCAGCAAAGCGCCAGTCCTGCGCAGCCAATAAAGACTGCATTGAGCCCTCCGAAATGGGCCAAAAGCCCGCCCAGAGTACCGCCTAAAAAAGCGCCTAAAAACTGGCTGGTAGAGTAAACCCCCATCGCCGTGCCTTTCGCCCCCGCTGGCGCCAGCTTACTGAGCATGGAAGGTAATGTGGCTTCCAGCAAATTGAAGCCGGTAAAGAACACAAACAGCCATACAAACAGCCAATCTCCCGCGAAGAACGGCAATCCTAGCCCTGCTAAGCTAATGACAATCGCGCCGATGGCCAGCAAACACATCAGCCGCATACGCTGCTTTTTTTCCGCCACAATAATGAGCGGCACCATGGCTACAAACGAGAGTGCCATAATGCCTAGATAAGCCAGCCCATGATACTCAATCGGCACACCGGCGCCCAACAGACGGAAGGGAACCGCTACAAAGATCGCCATCAGCACTAAATGCAGAGAAAAAATCGAGACGTCAAGCCGCCATAAATCGGGGCGCATGATCACGCTTTTGAACTGCTGACGGTCCATGCTGACATCGCGATGGCGGCGACGGCGCGGCGCGGCAGGCACCCACCGCCACAGCACTAGCAATCCTACCAGCGTCAGTAGCGCAGTAAACCAAAAAACACCGGATAAGCCTGCCCAGACCGCCAGCCAAGGGCCTAGCACCATGGCAATCGCAAACGATACGCCAATCGATAATCCAATGATCGCCATCGCGGCGGTACGCACTTCTTCACGGGTTTGATCGGCAAGTAGCGCCATAATCGCCGCCGCGACGGCGCCACCGCCCTGAAGAGCCCGCCCGGCGATGATACCCACCATGGTGTCGGAAAGGGCCGCCACCATGCTGCCCAGCGCAAAAATCACCAGCCCCAGCGCAATTACTCTTTTGCGACCGATACGGTCTGAAAGTAAGCCAAACGGAATTTGCAGCGTCGCCTGGGTGAGACCATAAATACCCAGCGCCACGCCCACTAACAGAGGTGTCGATCCTTCAAGCGTGTCGGCGTAAAGCGCCAACACCGGCAGCACCATGAACAAACCCAGCATGCGAGACGCATAAAGCCCGGCCAAACCGCTAATTGCACGGCGTTCAGAGCCCAGCAATAGAGCGGAAACCTTGCGCATAATGCCCCTGTTTACGATGAAAAATAGCTATGTGGTGAATAGACATAAGGTGAATCAGCATAACGTTTTGAGATAATCCCCTATTCTAGCGGTTTGCGCTCACGCTGGAAACGTCGCACGTTGCCGCAGGTTAATAATGCGGTTTTGCCGGGAGGGGCACGACAAACGTATAATCACATTTTTACCGCGCGATTCGAGGTGTTGATGGACAGCATTCTGGTCAGGGGTGCCCGCACCCACAACCTCAAGCAGATCGATGTGGAACTGCCCCGTAACAAGCTCATTGTGATTACCGGCCTATCCGGGTCGGGCAAATCGTCGTTAGCGTTCGATACGCTCTATGCCGAGGGCCAGCGCCGCTACGTGGAATCACTTTCCACCTATGCGCGCCAGTTCCTGTCGATCATGGAAAAGCCCGATGTTGATCACATTGAAGGGCTTTCGCCTGCGATCTCTATTGAACAGAAGTCCACCTCCCACAACCCACGCTCAACCGTGGGCACGATTACCGAAATTTATGACTATCTGCGCCTGCTGTTTGCCCGCGCGGGAACGCCGCGCTGCCCAGAGCACGGTGAAGACTTAGAAGCGCAAACTGTCTCCCAGATGGTTGATCAGGTCATGAATCTCGCCGAAGGCACCAAGCTGATGCTACTGGCGCCGGTCGTTAAAGGCCGCAAAGGCGAGCACCTTCAATTATTGGCTGAGCTGCGCGCCCAAGGGTTTGTTCGCGCCCTCGTCGACGGCCAGGTGCTTGAACTCGATGACATTGAGCCGCTGGATAAGCGTAAAAAGCACGATATCAGCGTAGTCGTTGATCGCTTTAAGGTACGCGATGACCTTGCCCAGCGGCTGGCGGAATCTTTCGAAACAGCGCTGAACCTAGCCGACGGAACCGCCATGATTCACTTCATGGACGGTGAGCGCGATGATATCGCTTTCTCCTCGCGCTTTGCCTGCCCGGTGTGCGGCTACTCGCTGGCAGAGCTTGAGCCGCGCATGTTCTCGTTCAACAACCCAGCCGGCGCCTGCCCCACCTGTGACGGCCTGGGCATGCAGCAGTATTTCGATCCTGACAAGCTGATCAGCCACCCCGACCTTTCCTTGGCGGAAGGCGTGATCAAAGGCTGGGATCGACGCAATATTTACTACTTTACTCAGCTCCAGGCGTTGGCTCAGCACTATCGCTTTGAGCTGGAAACCCCGTGGAAGGAGCTCGCCCGCCACGAGCAGGAAATCATTTTAAACGGCAGCGGTGATGAGCAGGTGCCGTTTGTCTACGTCGGTGATCGTGGCCGCAAAGTCACCCGCGAGCATACCTTCGAGGGCGTGCTGCCCAATATGCAGCGCCGCTATCGTGAAACCGAATCCAACATGGTGCGCGATGATCTGTCTAAGTATATCGCGGTGCAGCCCTGCGCTACCTGTAGCGGCTCGCGGCTACGTAAAGAGTCGCGCCATGTGTACGTGGACGATCACAACATTGCCGAGATTGTGCGCTTCCCGATTGGCGAAGCATGGCGCTACTTTGCCGATCTCAGCTTGCCGGGGCGCAAGGGTGAGATTGCCGATAAAATCGTGCATGAGATCCACGCTCGGCTAGAATTTTTGGTCAATGTCGGGCTGGACTACCTCAACTTGGAGCGCAGCGCTGACACGCTTTCCGGCGGTGAAGCGCAGCGTATCCGCTTGGCCAGCCAGATTGGCGCAGGCCTCGTCGGGGTTATGTATATTCTTGATGAGCCTTCGATTGGCTTGCACCAGCGCGACAATGACCGGTTGTTGAAAACCCTTGAGCGACTGCGCGATTTGGGCAATACCGTGATTGTTGTCGAGCACGACGAAGACGCCATTCGTGCCGCTGACCACGTGCTGGACATTGGCCCAGGGGCTGGCGTCCACGGCGGCGAGATTGTCGCCCAGGGCACCCCGCAGGATGTGATGGACAATCCTAACTCACTGACCGGCCAATACCTTTCTGGCACGCGGGAAATCGCCGTGCCGCCCTGGCGCATTCCCGGCAATCCAGAAAAACAGCTGATTGTGCGTGGCGCCACCGGCAACAACTTGCAAGACGTTACGTTGACGCTGCCATTGGGGCTGTTTATTGCCATTACCGGCGTCTCTGGGTCAGGCAAATCGACGTTGATCAACGGCACCTTAATGCCGATTGCGGCAAGAGAGCTGAACCGTGCGACCACGTTAATCCCCGCGCCTTATGAAAAAATTGAGGGGCTTGACCAGCTCGACAAGGTCATCGATATTGACCAAAGCCCGATTGGACGTACCCCGCGCTCCAACCCAGCCACCTATACCGGCATTTTCACGCCGATTCGGGAGCTGTTCGCGGGCACCCAGGAAGCGCGTTCGCGAGGCTATAAGCCTGGGCGCTTCAGCTTTAACGTCAAGGGCGGGCGCTGTGAGGCATGCCAGGGTGAAGGCATGATCAAGGTAGAAATGCACTTTTTACCGGATATTTACGTGCCCTGCGACGTGTGTAAAGGCAAGCGTTACAACCGTGAAACGCTAGATATTCACTACAAAGGCAAAACGATCCACGAAGTGCTGACCATGACAGTGGAAGACGCTTTGGCGTTCTTTAGCCCGGTGCCTGCCATTGCTCGTCGCCTGCAGACGTTGCTTGATGTAGGGCTTTCCTACATTCGTCTGGGGCAAAGCGCGACGACGCTATCGGGTGGTGAAGCACAGCGGGTTAAACTCGCCCGTGAATTAGCCAAACGTGATACGGGCAAGACGCTCTATATATTGGATGAGCCGACCACCGGCCTGCATTTTGAAGATATTCGTCAACTACTCACGGTGCTGCACCGCCTGCGCGACCACGGCAACACTATTGTGGTTATTGAGCATAATTTGGACGTGATCAAAACCGCTGACTGGATTGTTGATCTGGGGCCCGAAGGTGGCTCAGGGGGCGGGCAGATTATTGCCGAAGGCACGCCTGAGCAGATCGCCAAGCTAGAGGTCTCGCATACCGGCCACTTCCTAGCGCCACTGCTGGCACGCGGTAATCGCGCGACTAAACGCTGACCGCCTGAGAAGGCGGTTCAATTTAGTCACATGGAGTAACAAGGGAGCTCCTCCTGGCGACAACAGGGGTATAGTGGCCAAGCATTTTTGGCAGCCATATTTTTATAGTATTGAGCAGAAAAAGAAGAGGGAAATGTTTGATTTCTCTCTTAAAGGGATACGTTATGGGCCATGAAAAAAGCTGTATTATCAGTCACTTTAGCCACTATTGCTCGCTAACGGATGAAGAGAGGAAGCTGCTCATCGCCCTGGAGGAGAGCCCCACTGATATTAAATCAGGCGCGCTGCTCTGGGAGGTGGGTGATATCGCCAATGAGTTTTGCACGTTGAAAAGTGGCTGGGCCTATTCTTATCGCCACCTTGAAAACGGCGATCGACAAATTCTGGAAGTGTTTTTGCCTGGCGATATTATTGGGCTAAGCGAGTTTGCGTTCTCGCAACGGCTTGAGAGTGTGCGCATGATTGATGATGGCGTTATTTGCCATTTCCCGCATAAGCGCCTGCTGGAAATATTTCGTCAGTCGCTGCCACTCACATCCGTAATGTTTGCCATCAGCAGCCGCCAGCAGGCACTACTAACCGAACGGTTGATCACTCTCGCTAGACGCAGCGCTCGTCAGAAAATGGCCCACTTTCTTTACGAGATGTATCTGCGCCTGCGTCAAACTAACCCGGACATTAGCAACCAGTTTCGTCTACCGCTTTCACAAGAGCAGCTGGCCGATGTGCTTGGCCTCAGCCCGGTGCACGTTAGCCGTACCTTCACTGCACTCAGTGATGATGGGCTTGTCTTTCGCGACCGCCATCATTTAACGATTCCGGACTTACAAGCGCTCAGTGCCGAAGGTGAGTTTGACAGCCGTTATCTCAACGACAACGTCCGCCCTCTGTTAGGCAGCGCTGAATAAAAAACCGCCATTCTACTCTTTTGCCAAACGCCAACACGCTATAGGCTAGAGACTTTGGTTAAATGGCCTACATCATGTCCGCAACTCATCCTCTGCACCCTCGCTCGCTAACGCTTGCCACTATGGTAATGGCCCTCGCATGGTTAGCCGCTACGTCCTCGGTAAACGCGGAGACGTTTAATACCGGTGATGTGGAAAGCCATGAAGACTGGCAGTCAATGACACTCTCGCGGGGCGGTGAACAGCACTATCGAGCGGTTGAAGCCACTAGCTATTCGGATGCTACGCTGAGCCTGAACGCGACGTCTGGCGTATGTGATCTACCGTGGCTTGAAATGCGCGTTACGCTTGATCAGCAGCAGGATGAAAGCCGCACGGTGAACTTAGTACCCACCCGGCTGCGCATTGATGAGCAGCCGGTGATAGATACCATGGCGGAGTTTATTACCGAACGCGGCGACGATGGGTTTTACGCACATTTTTACTTAAGCGACTTCACAACCTTAATGACCGACCTGCGTCAGGGTGAGCAGCTGTTTCTTGGCTTTGATCAGGGAGATCAAGAGCCTTGGTACATGACCTTTAGCTTGCAAGGAGCCGGCACGGCCATTAATCGTATGCTGGCCCAGTGTGAAGGGGCGGATGATTCTAAATAATCGCGGCAGAGCGTTGCACTCAGTCAACGTCTCAGCCTGATTACATCACCCCTCGACAAGCTCTACACATGGCGTTTCAATGGAGGCCTTTCTAGCAGATATTCAAAGGCTTCTCATGTTCAGCTTGCTACCTCATCACTATACGGCGCTGATTGTCGGTGCCTCCGGGGGAATAGGGGCTGCTATCACTCAGCAGCTATTATCATCCTCCCAAGTTAGTCATATCTTTGTCGTAAGCCGGCAGCCTCAGCGGCTTAACGATCCTCGAATCACTCACCTAACGCTCGATGTTTCTCAAGAGCAGGATAGGCTGGCGCTTAAGCAACGGCTGGCTGCCCAGCCCATTCACTTCTTTTTCAATGCCATGGGTATCCTGCATGATGAATCTCATCATCTGCAGCCCGAAAAGCGCCTTGATCAGCTCAGTGCGGACAATCTAGCCCAGGTAATGAACGTTAATGCCTTTACTCCGATTCTACTGCTAGCGACACTACAAGATTCGTTCAAAGGAACACACCCTGCTGTGATTGCCAGCCTCTCGGCTCGCGTTGGCTCGATTACCGATAACGCCTTAGGAGGGTGGTACAGCTACCGTGCCAGCAAAGCAGCACACAATATGCTGTTTAAAACCGCCGCCATAGAACTTAAGCGGCTTAACAAGCAGACGATTGTACTTTGCCTGCATCCAGGCACCACCGATACAGCGCTCTCTAAACCCTTTCAAGCAAGAGTACCTAGCGAAAAGCTATTTAGTCCTGCATTTGTAGCAGAGCAGCTGCTCGCGGTGATTGCACAGAGGACTCCCGATGACAGCGGAAGTTTTTGGGACTGGAACGGTAAGTCGATTGAATGGTAACGCAAAAAAAAACCCCCGGGGCATGTGCCCTGGGGGTTTTTTCATATAAGTGCCTGACGATGACCTACTCTCGCATGGGGAGACCCCACACTACCATCGGCGCTAAGCGGTTTCACTTCTGAGTTCGACAAGGGATCAGGTGGTTCACGCGTGCTATGGTCGTCAGGCGTAACTGGTGGTATATCATGCTGATGTGACTGTTTTATCTTTTTACGTGCCGCCTGCCTGTCTCACTTTTGTGAGTTAGCTTAGCCACACGCTGCGTATCCGGCTTTTTTGATGCACTTAACATCATTACGTTATCACTGTGAGCCAGACCCCTTGGGTGTTATAGGATCAAGCCTCACGGGCCATTAGTACACGTTAGCTCAACGCCTTGCAGCGCTTCCACACCGTGCCTATCAACCAGCTGGTCTCGCTGGGCCCTTCAGGAGGCTCTAGGCCTCAGGGATGTCTCATCTTGAAGGGGGCTTCCCGCTTAGATGCTTTCAGCGGTTATCCCGTCCGACCATAGCTACCCGGCAATGCCACTGGCGTGACAACCGGAACACCAGAGGGTCGTCCACTCCGGTCCTCTCGTACTAGGAGCAGCCCTTCTCAAACATCCAACGCCCACGGCAGATAGGGACCGAACTGTCTCACGACGTTCTAAACCCAGCTCGCGTACCACTTTAAATGGCGAACAGCCATACCCTTGGGACCGACTTCAGCCCCAGGATGTGATGAGCCGACATCGAGGTGCCAAACACCGCCGTCGATGTGAACTCTTGGGCGGTATCAGCCTGTTATCCCCGGAGTACCTTTTATCCGTTGAGCGATGGCCCTTCCATACAGAACCACCGGATCACTAGAACCTGCTTTCGCACCTGCTCGACGTGTCTGTCTCGCAGTCAAGCACCCTTATGCTCTTGCACTCAATGCACGATGTCCGACCGTGCTGAGGGTACCTTCGTGCTCCTCCGTTACTCTTTAGGAGGAGACCGCCCCAGTCAAACTACCCACCACACACTGTCCTCGATCCGGATAACGGATCTGAGTGAGAACGCCAATGATGCCAGGCTGGTATTTCAAGGTTGGCTCCCTTCGAACTGGCGTCCGAAGTTCAAAGCCTCCCAGCTATCCTACACAGGCAACATCAGCGTCCAGTGTGAAGCTATAGTAAAGGTTCACGGGGTCTTTCCGTCTAGCCGCGGGTACACCGCATCTTCACGGCGATTTCAATTTCACTGAGTCTCGGGTGGAGACAGCGTGGCCATCATTACGCCATTCGTGCAGGTCGGAACTTACCCGACAAGGAATTTCGCTACCTTAGGACCGTTATAGTTACGGCCGCCGTTTACCGGGGCTTCAATCAAGAGCTTCGCCTTGCGGCTAACACCATCATTTAACCTTCCGGCACCGGGCAGGCGTCACACCCTATACGTCCTCTTACGAGTTAGCAGAGTGCTGTGTTTTTAATAAACAGTTGCAGCCACCTGGTATCTTCGACCGGTTCGGGCTAGGAGAGCAAGTCTCTTCACCCTACGCCGGCGTGCCTTCTCCCGAAGTTACGGCACCATTTTGCCTAGTTCCTTCACCCGAGTTCTCTCAAGCGCCTTGGGATTCTCACCCTGACCACCTGTGTCGGTTTGGGGTACGGTCGCACATGATCTGAAGCTTAGAGGCTTTTCCTGGAAGCGTGGCATCAGTGACTTCCTGACCGTGGTCAGTTCATCTCGTGTCTCGGCTTTAAGATCCCGGATTTTCCTAAGATCTCGGCCTACTCACTTTCACCAGGACTACCAACGCCTGGCTCACCTAGCCTTCTTCGTCCCCCCATCGCAACCATGTCCGGTACGGGAATATTAGCCCGTTTTCCATCGACTACGCCTTTCGGCCTCGCCTTAGGGGCCGACTCACTCTGCTCTGATTAGCATCGAACAGAAAACCTTGGTCTTCCGGCGAGGGAGTTTTTCACTCCCTTTATCGTTACTCATGTCAGCATTCGCACTCGTGATACCTCCAGCAGACTTCTCAATCCACCTTCATTGGCTTACACGACGCTCCTCTACCGCTCATTCCGAAGAATGAACCCGTAGCTTCGGTACCTGGTTTAGCCCCGTTACATCTTCCGCGCAGGCCGACTCGACTAGTGAGCTATTACGCTTTCTTTAAAGGATGGCTGCTTCTAAGCCAACCTCCTAGCTGTCTAAGCCTTCCCACATCGTTTCCCACTTAACCAGGATTTCGGGACCTTAGCTGACGGTCTGGGTTGTTTCCCTTTTCACGACGGACGTTAGCACCCGCCGTGTGTCTCCCACGCTGTACTCACCGGTATTCGGAGTTTGCCTCGGGTTGGTAAGTCGGGATGACCCCCTAGCCGAAACAGTGCTCTACCCCCGGCGGTAATACGTGAGGCGCTACCTAAATAGCTTTCGAGGAGAACCAGCTATCTCCGAGCTTGATTAGCCTTTCACTCCGATCCACAAGTCATCCAAATCTTTTTCAACAGATCCTGGTTCGGGCCTCCAGTTGATGTTACTCAACCTTCACCCTGCTCATGGATAGATCGCTCGGTTTCGGGTCTATATCCAGCGACTGTGTCGCCCAGTTAAGACTCGGTTTCCCTACGGCTCCCCTATACGGTTAACCTCGCCACTGAATATAAGTCGCTGACCCATTATACAAAAGGTACGCAGTCACAGAACAAGTCTGCTCCTACTGCTTGTACGCACACGGTTTCAGGATCTATTTCACTCCCCTATCCGGGGTTCTTTTCGCCTTTCCCTCACGGTACTGGTTCACTATCGGTCAGTCAGGAGTATTTAGCCTTGGAGGATGGTCCCCCCGTCTTCAGTCAAGGTTTCTCGTGCCCCGACCTACTCGATTTCACATGATCAGATTTTCGACTACAGGGCTATCACCTGCTACGGCCAGACTTCCCAATCTGTTCGTCTAATCAGTCACATGCTTAAGGGCTGGTCCCCGTTCGCTCGCCGCTACTAGGGGAATCTCGGTTGATTTCTTTTCCTCAGGGTACTTAGATGTTTCAGTTCCCCTGGTTCGCCTCTTACACCTATGTATTCAGTGTAAGATACTGACCTTATGGTCAGTGGGTTTCCCCATTCAGAAATGTCCGGGTCACAGGTTGTTGCCACCTCACCGAACCTTATCGCAGGCTACCACGTCTTTCATCGCCTCTGACTGCCTAGGCATCCACCGTGTGCGCTTCATTGCTTGACCCTATAACCCGAAGGAGTCTGGTATCTCGCAATGATAACGTTCATTTGCCGGATACGTATAAAACGTATCACAATTTAAGAACTCACCTTGCGGTGTGTTCTTGTCAGCATGATATACATTGTTAAAGAGCGACTGCTATAAGCAGTGATAAGTGTTCTTTCACATTAAAAGAAGAAGAAAAGAAGAGACCTTTAAAACGTCAAAGGCTATTTTTTCTTTTTAATGTAAAAAAGACAGAGACACTTATCACTGCGTATCAACAGCATTTTGATCAGGTAATTCATTGTGGACGCTTACTGACTGTGACGCATCGTTTAAGGAGGTGATCCAGCCGCAGGTTCCCCTACGGCTACCTTGTTACGACTTCACCCCAGTCATGAACCACACCGTGGTGATCGCCCTCTTGCGTTAGGCTAACCACTTCTGGTGCAGTCCACTCCCATGGTGTGACGGGCGGTGTGTACAAGGCCCGGGAACGTATTCACCGTGACATTCTGATTCACGATTACTAGCGATTCCGACTTCACGGAGTCGAGTTGCAGACTCCGATCCGGACTGAGACCGGCTTTAAGGGATTCGCTGACTCTCGCGAGCTCGCAGCCCTTTGTACCGGCCATTGTAGCACGTGTGTAGCCCTACCCGTAAGGGCCATGATGACTTGACGTCGTCCCCACCTTCCTCCGGTTTGTCACCGGCAGTCTCCTTAGAGTTCCCGACATTACTCGCTGGCAAATAAGGACAAGGGTTGCGCTCGTTACGGGACTTAACCCAACATTTCACAACACGAGCTGACGACAGCCATGCAGCACCTGTCTTATAGTTCCCGAAGGCACAATCGCATCTCTGCAATCTTCTATAGATGTCAAGGGTAGGTAAGGTTCTTCGCGTTGCATCGAATTAAACCACATGCTCCACCGCTTGTGCGGGCCCCCGTCAATTCATTTGAGTTTTAACCTTGCGGCCGTACTCCCCAGGCGGTCGACTTATCGCGTTAACTTCGCCACAAAGTGCTCTAGGCACCCAACGGCTGGTCGACATCGTTTACGGCGTGGACTACCAGGGTATCTAATCCTGTTTGCTACCCACGCTTTCGCACCTCAGTGTCAGTATCAGTCCAGAAGGCCGCCTTCGCCACTGGTATTCCTCCCGATCTCTACGCATTTCACCGCTACACCGGGAATTCTACCTTCCTCTCCTGTACTCTAGCCTCACAGTTCCGGATGCCGTTCCCAGGTTGAGCCCGGGGCTTTCACAACCGGCTTATAAAGCCACCTACGCGCGCTTTACGCCCAGTAATTCCGATTAACGCTTGCACCCTCCGTATTACCGCGGCTGCTGGCACGGAGTTAGCCGGTGCTTCTTCTGCGAGTGATGTCTTTCCTAATGGGTATTAACCACTAGGCGTTCTTCCTCGCTGAAAGTGCTTTACAACCCTAAGGCCTTCTTCACACACGCGGCATGGCTGGATCAGGGTTGCCCCCATTGTCCAATATTCCCCACTGCTGCCTCCCGTAGGAGTTCGGGCCGTGTCTCAGTCCCGATGTGGCTGATCATCCTCTCAGACCAGCTACGGATCGTTGCCTTGGTAGGCCTTTACCCTACCAACTAGCTAATCCGACATAGGCTCATCCAATAGCGGGAGCCAAAGCCCCCTTTCTCCCGTAGGACGTATGCGGTATTAGCCTGGGTTTCCCCAGGTTATCCCCCACTATCGGGCAGATTCCTATGCATTACTCACCCGTCCGCCGCTCGTCACCCAAGAAGCAAGCTTCTCTGTGCTACCGCTCGACTTGCATGTGTTAGGCCTGCCGCCAGCGTTCAATCTGAGCCATGATCAAACTCTTCAGTTTACAATCATTGTGATCCTTACTTGTCATCCGAGGACAACAAAAGCGGAATCAAACTTGGCTCAAGGTTCAAACGAATTCATTCAAAACGGATTAAAAAGGCAATGCCTTTAAAATCTTATTGCTTGAGTCGCTTGCCTTGATATTGGGTGATTTGTCACCAACATCAGCAAGCGCCCACATGAATTACCTGATCAAATTGTTAAAGAGCGTTTCGCTGTGGCTATCGTGTTGTGATAGCGGGCCAACCGTTGAACTGTTTGGCCTCAGCGAGGAAGGCGTATTCTACGCACTTCCGAGCGTTTGTCAATCTGCAATTTTCGCGGCCAATTTGACGACCCAACAAAAACGCTAACCTACTGACAAACCGAAGTTTTTCAACTTCATTCACCGCTGGTAACGCTTGGCGTCCCCGGCAGCGGATGCGTACTTTACGGACTCGCTGCCGGGTTGGCAAGGGCTATTGAAAAATAACTGTAAAAAGAACAATAGAGGCGTTGTTCGTTACCCGACATTGCTAGGTAAAACCCCTTCGGCACATCCCTCATTGGCGGTTACACTAGCGTATCTACCACCCTGCCGAGGTCCGTTATGAGCCACCATCTGCTAACCGTCGATTCATTAAATCGCGAAAGCGTAGATCACCTACTGCGCGTCGCCGCGCGCATGGAGCCGATTGCCCAGCGCCGCCAAGTGACACGCGTATTAGAAGGAGCGGTACTCGGAAACCTATTCTTTGAAGCCAGCACCCGCACGCGCGTGAGCTTCCATACCGCTTTTTGTCGCTTGGGCGGCAGCGTATGCGACACAACCGGCTTTACCTTCTCGTCGATGGCAAAGGGGGAGTCGCTTTACGACACCAGCCGTGTAATGAGCGGCTACTGCGACGCTATCGTGATGCGTCATCCTGATCAAGGGTCCGTCGCAGAGTTTGCGGCCGCAACCAATGTACCGGTCATCAATGGCGGAGACGGCCCTGGCGAGCATCCCAGCCAAGCGTTGCTGGATCTTTATACAATTGATAAAGAGTTTCAGCGTCTGGGCAAATCTCTCAGCGGTGCACATATCCTGCTGACAGGCGATTTAAAGTACGGCCGCACGGTGCATTCACTGATTAAGCTTCTGTCACTCTATGACCCGCTGCGCATTACGCTGGTATCACCGCCAGGCCTTGAGATGCCTTCACGGCTCATTGATCTAGTCGCATCGCGCGGTCATCGCATTGAGCAGCGAGAGTCATTGGCCACTGACTTTGCAGACCTGGACGTGGTTTACACTACGCGTATTCAGAAAGAACGCTTTACCGACGAAATGAACGAGAGCTTCCAAGGCCTATCCGATGACTTTATGGTCAATCGCGACTTTCTCGATCGGCGCTGCGGCCAAAGCACCATCGTGATGCACCCGCTGCCCCGCGATAGCCGCCCTGGCGCCAATGATTTGAATGTAGATCTTAACGGCGACCCGCGACTGGCGATCTTTCGCCAAACCGATAACGGCATTCCCATGCGTATGGCAATTTTCGCAATGCTGCTAAAGGTCGACGAACTGATCGAAAAGGATCTGCGCCCCGTGCGCTGGTATGTTCCAGCTCAAGTAGGCACGCTGGATCGCTAGTTACAAGGAAAGACGCCCGCCAGGCAGGCCTTCCTGGTGGGCAAACCAACCTTCGAGAATGAGGATGGCGGCAATGCCATCGACACTTTCCTGACGGTAGTTGCCTTTATGCCCCGCCTCACGCGCAATCACCTTAGCTTCTCGGGTAGTGCCGCGCTCATCGACCATTGCGCACGGTTTGCCGAAGCGGCCATGCAGGCGATTACCAAACTTGCGGGCGCGAATGCTCATCTCTGACTCGGTACCGTCCATATTAAGCGGCAGCCCTACCACTAACAGATCCGGCTGCCACTCATTGAGCAGCCGCGCAACGACATCCCAGTCGGGAATACCCGCGCGCGCCGTGAGAGGCGTCAACTCACGGGCGCTACGCAATAGCTCATTGCCCACGGCAACGCCAATGCGCCGAGTTCCGTAGTCAAAGGCGAGCACTAAGCGCTGGCCCTCATCGGCCATTACGCGTGCCCCGCATCTCGAGTCATCAGATTAAGGTCTACGCCTAATAAGCCAGCCGCCGCCGTCAATCGCTCGACAGGCGGTGTGTTAAACAGCACGTGGTGCTGGCCTTCTACGGTCAGCCAGGAATTTTCTTTGAGCTCATCCTCAAGCTGCCCAACGTCCCAGCCCGCACAGCCTAGGCAGATTAAAAACTGCTCAGGACCAGCGCCATCGGCGAAAGCCTGCAGAATATCCAGCGACGTGGTGAGGGCGATGCCATCTTCCACCTGAACACTAGAATCCCACTGCTGGCTATCGCCAACGTGCAGAATAAAACCGCGGTCTTTATGCATTGGTCCGCCGTAATAGACCGGCGCATTGCGGTGTGGGCTTGTTTCACCACCCAGCTCTAACTGATCAAATAAGGCTTCCAGCGTGATCTCTAACGGGCGGTTAGTAATCACCCCCATACAGCCGTTGTCATCGTGATCGCAAAGATAGATAAGGCTACCGGCAAAATTAGGATCTTCGAGGTGCGGCATGGCCATGAGAAAATGATGTTTCAAACTTTGCATGCGTCTCCCACCGCCTGCTGGCACTCCAGCAGGCGTAGCGTAATAAATGAGTTAAAGGGTGCAGCCCTGGTTTAGGCTAAGCGGCGCTCGATGGCATCCAGCAGCAAAGCGGCAATATTCGTGCCGCGCTGATCGTCGATTTCACGCACGCAGGTGGGGCTAGTGACGTTGATTTCCGTAATATAATCACCAATCACATCTAGCCCAACGAACATTAATCCCTTCTCTCGGATCATCGGCTGTACCTGCTGGATCAGCCAGTGGTCGCGCTCGGTTAGCTCACGGCTAACGCCGCGCCCGCCGGCAGCTAAATTGCCGCGGGTTTCGCCCGCCGAGGGAATGCGCGCCAACCCATAGGGAACCGGCTCACCATCAACGAGCAAAATGCGCGTATCACCGTCTTTAATTTCAGGCAGATAGCGCTGCGCCATAATTTGGCGCTGGCCCCGCAAGGAAAGCTGCTCAATCACGGCACCAATATTGCGACCTTCTGGGCCAATATGAAAAATGCCTGTGCCACCCATACCATCAAGTGGTTTGAAGATCACATCGCCATGCTCAGCGTGAAAGGCGCGCAGCACATCATCACGGCTGGCCACGATGGTCGGCGCGCAGCACTGAGGGAACTGCTGAGCAAACAGTTTTTCGTTACACTGCAAGAGCGCCGCGGTGGGATTCACTACCAGCACGCCGTCGCGCTCAGCAAAGCCCAGCAGGTGTACCGCATTGGTAAAATCGGCATCCACCGGCGGGTCCTTACGCATCAGCACCACATCCAGCTCGACCAAAGGGCGAGCAGAAGGCTCACCTAGGTCGTACCAGTGGTCGGGATTACGGTGCGCGGTCAAAGGCCGCATGCGTGCGTAGGCTTGCCCCGCGTTTAAGAAAAGATCCTCCTGCTCCATATAGTGCAAGGTGTAGCCACGCTCTTGGGCGGCCCACAGCATGGCAATGGTCGTATCTTTCTTGTAAGCGATGTCGCTGATGGGATCCATCACAACGCCGAGATGCAAATTTGAGTGGCTCATCGGGCATTTTCCAAACATAAATAATTGACGCTCAGTATGCCGCACTGCCCGTCCGGCTCCAACTACCCCAGCTATCTACTCGCTAAGAACTACTCGCTGAGTGCGCCGGATACTAAGCGAATAGCATCCGGCTCTAAGGTAATCAGCTGCTGCTTATAGAGACGCCCAATCGCTTGTTTAAAAGCGCTTTTGCTGACGCCCAGGCGGGCTTTAATTTCATGCGCCGCGCTTTTATCGCCCAACGCCAAATAGCCGCCGCTCTCACGCAGTGCCTGAATAATTTTATCGCCGACGATATCTAAGCGTGCAGCACCTGGCGGCAGCAGCGAGATATTCAAGCGGCCATCTTCCCGACGCTGCTTAACATAGCCTTTAACGGATTGGCCTCGGCGCAGCGGCTGGGTAACGTCATCCTGATAAATGAGCCCCCAGTAGCGGTGGTTCACAATCACTTTCATACCCAGATCGGTGCGCTCGGCCACCACCACGGCCACTTCATCACCTTTTTCTAGCGCCCAAGCGTCATCGATCAAAAAACGATCAAGCTTCATGGTCGCCACCGGGCGCCCCTGGTCATCGCTATACAGCATGACCAGAACACGCTTACCGGGGTCAGGGCGAAAATGTTGCTCGCTAAACGGTAGCAACACATCCTTAGGCTGCCCCCACTGTAAAAATGCACCGACGTTATTAACGGCCGTCACCGTTAGGTACGCCACCTCACCCAACTGGGCGGATGCATCGCTAGCGGATCGAGGAGAGGAGTGTGACTCGCGGACCATGGGGAACGTCCTTCAAAAAATAGACCAGGATGACGATGTCTTAGGGAGTACGCTAAAACGCGAAAGTTGGGAATCAAAAAGCCATGCAGAAGGTAACTAAAGGCTTGAAGTGAAAGTGAGTACTTACAAATCTCCAAAGTAGTGCTGGAGAAGAGAAAGCGCCACGACCGGCGCGGTTTCCGTGCGTAAAACGCGCGGACCAAGGGTGAGTGGCGTAAAGGAGGCGGCCTGTGCGGCGGCGATGTCGCTGTCACTCAAACCGCCTTCCGGGCCAATAAGCAGTGCAACTGACGCGGGGCGGACATGCCGATCAAAGGCATTGCCGGTGGCCAGGTGCAGCATCAAGCGCAGCGGCTCCTGGCGCTCTTCCAGCCATGCCGACAGCGCCATAGGGGCATGTACGCAAGGCACCACGGCACGCCCACTCTGCTCACAGGCACTGGCAGCAATCGCCTGCCAGTGTGCCTGCTTTTTATCTTCACGATCGCCTTTCAAACGCACATCACCACGCTCTGTGTAGAGCGGCGTGATGGCCGCCACGCCCAGCTCAACGGCCTTTTGGATGGCATAGTCCATTCGATCGCCTTTGGAGATCGCTTGGCCTAAATGCACCGTTAACGGCGACTCGGCGCTGCCCGACCACACGGCCTCAACATGCGCCAGCGTCTGCTTACGACTCACCGCCGCCAGCCGTACGCCAGCCTCCTGTCCGTGGCCGTCAAACAGCACCAGAGGCGCGCCTTCCGTCATGCGCAATACTCGGGTGACATGGCGCGCTGGCCCTTCAGGCAATTCAACGTCGCTACCTGCTACCAACGCAGCAGGCACATAGAGACGTGGCATTTTGCCATGCTGGGCATACCAGTCCGCGGCGGACATAGCTTAGTGAGTATTCTCTGCGGCTTGCTTAGCTTCACGCTGTTTACGCTGGGCGTACATTGCTTCGAAGTTAACCGGTGCCAACATCAGCGGCGGGAAGCCACCACGGTTGACCAGGTTATCTACGCATTCGCGGGCGTAAGGAAACAGCAGATTCGGGCAGAAAGCACCCAGCGTTTGCTCCAGCTGCGCGCCTTCAATACCCGAAATACGAAACAGACCTGCCTGCTCGACTTCCGCCAAGAAGGACGTAGTGCCGGTTTCGCTGTCGTTGACCTGGGCAGTCACTTTGACGACCACTTCGTACTGATCATCGGCAATTTTAGTACTGGTGGTATTAAGGTCCAGATTGACCTTCGGCTTGAACGACTGCTTAAACACCGAAGGAGAGTTGGGCGCTTCAAACGAAATATCTTTTACATAAATGCGCTGCAGCGAAAACTTAAGCTGCGGTTTTTCATCTGCTGCGGCACCAGCCTGCGGGGTGTTGTTATCTTCCGCCATGAGAAAACTCCTAATTATTTATTAAGTAAATATAGCGATGCTTACTTTTTAACCACTGGAAGGCCATCGCCTTGCCACTGCGCCATGCCACCCTTCAACTTAAAGGCTCGCTCGAAGCCTGCTTTCGCAAGCTTGGCCTGCGCGGCACTCGAACTCTGGCCGTGCTTGCACACCACAATGATCGGCTGGGCTTTGACTTTTTCCAGTTCGTTCATGCGGCTATCGAGGTTGCTTTGCGGAATGTTGCGCGCCCCCGCGATATGCCCGGCTTTGAAGTCTTTGTTTTCACGGATGTCCAGCACCACCGCGTCTTCACGGTTAATGAGCTGAGTGGCCTGGGTTGAGGTCAACGCATTGGTGGAAGCACTGCGCGTTTCGTAGACAAGCCACGCTATCAGTACCAGCAAAAATGCCCCAACGAGCAGGGGGTGGTTCTGTACGAATTCGAACACTTGATCGATCATCGCGAACACAATCTCTTGGTCTATGCAGAAAAAAAGCGGCCTAACCGCTGCCAAAACGCGACAAGTATACACGTCCAATAGCTTCCCGCGCAGGCCTTGATCATGACGCCTGGCGGTTGCCTGCGTTATGATGCCCCAAGCGTGCGCCCGTCGCGACCCTGAATTATCGAGTCGGTCGACTTGCCAATCCTAACGAGGTTTTCATGGACACTTCTCGCACCCCGCGCCCGGTGGCGCTAATTATTCTTGATGGCTACGGCCACAACCCCGACAGCGCCCACAATGCGGTGGCGTCTGCCGCTACCCCGGTGATGGATACGCTGTGGGAAAATCGCCCCCACGCCTTCGTTCATACCGACGGTCTTCACGTAGGTTTACCCGACGGCCAAATGGGGAACTCTGAAGTCGGGCACATGAATATTGGTGCTGGGCGGATTGTTTATCAGAACTTCACTCGCATCAGCAAAGCGATTGAAGACGGCGACCTAGATTCAAACGAAAAACTCACGCAGCCGATTGATGAAGCCGTCGCGAATAATCGCCCGGTACACTTAATCGGGCTGCTGTCTCCGGGCGGCGTGCATAGCCATGAAGGCCACTTTATCGCCCTGGCCGAGCTCGCTGCTCGGCGCGGTGCTCAGCGTATTTTTATCCACGCCTTTCTCGATGGCCGTGATATGCCACCGCAAAGCGCCCTGCTCTCCATTGAGCGAGCCAATGCCCGTCTAGCCGAGCTGGTGGGCGCTGACAACGGCTTCGTCGCTTCGATTATTGGCCGTTTCTTCGCCATGGATCGTGACAATCGCTGGGAACGCGTTGAGCAAGCTTATCGCTTGCTAACAGATGGGCACGCCGAGCATTACGCTTCCAGCGCCGAAACGGCGCTACGCGATGCCTATCAGCGCGGCGAAACGGATGAATTTGTATCCGCCAGCAGCATACCGCTCAAAGACGGCTCCAAAGATAATGCAGTTACTCTGCAGGATGGCGATGCGGCAATTTTTCTTAACTTTCGCGCCGACCGCGCGCGCGAATTAACCCGCGCCTTTGCCGAGCCCGCTTTCAACGGCTTTGAGCGTCGGGCTTGCCCTAAGCTTGCCGGTAAAGGGCTGGTTATGATGACTCAATACGCGGCGGATATTCCTGCGCCCGCAGCGTTCCCGCCCTCTGATCTCAGCGATACCTTAGGTGAGGTGGTGGCCTCACGCGGCTTAACGCAGCTGCGTATTGCCGAAACCGAAAAGTATCCGCATGTCACCTTCTTCTTTTCCGGTGGCCGCGAAGATGCGTTTGATGGTGAGACACGGATCTTACTGCCCTCCCCGCAGGACGTGCGCACCTACGACGAAAAGCCCGAAATGAGTGCCTATGAGATTACCGACAAGCTCGTAGAGGCCATTGATGGCGGCAGTTTTGATCTGATTATCTGCAACTATGCCAATGGCGATATGGTCGGCCACACCGGCGACTTTAATGCCGCGGTAAAAGCCATCGAAACGGTCGACATATGCGTCGGGCGCGTGGTTGACGCTATCGAGCGCGCGGGCGGCGCCTGCTTAATTACCGCCGATCACGGCAATGCCGAGCAGATGGTGCACCCGGGAACAGGCGCGCCGCAAACCGCGCATACCACTTTTGTGGTGCCGCTGATCTACGTCGGTAAGCGGGCGGCCTCACTAGAAGAAGGCCGGCTCTGCGACCTGGCGCCGACGCTGCTAACGATGATGAATCAACCTCAGCCCAAAGCGATGACCGGCAAACCACTGATTCACTTTCAGTCTGATCCTCAGCAATAAATGCAGCGCACACGGCGATACTCGGCAGTCGCTGTCCTCCTGGCGCTATGCTATGCGCCAGCCGGATTGGCCCAGCAGGATGAAAGCACGGCGCGCCAGCAGCTGGACGCGATTGGTCAAGAAATTAAATCGGTTGCCGAGCGCCTTACGTCCACTGGCCAGGCACGCGATAGCGCCGGGCGTGAGCTGCGTGAAGTCGAAACAGAGCTTGCCGCAACGCATCAACGCTTAGACGTACTGCAAGCCGAGCGGCGTCAGCTTAATGACGAAACGACCCAGCTGCTTGAGCATCGTGACCGGCTGGAAGCTGAGCGCGCCAGCCAGTATGCCGCGCTTGGCCAGCAGCTCTCTGCGCTTTACCGGCTGGGCCCAACGCCCCAGCTCAAGCTGCTGCTTAATCAAGGCAATCCTGCTGAGCTTGACCGTATGCAGGCGTATATGAATCGCCTAACCGAGGCACGTAATCGCCGTTTAAACGACATAGCGCGTCTCGATACGGCCTTGGCTGATACTCAAAACGCGTTAAGTGAACGCCAAGCCCGCCTTGATTTGCTCGCCGAGGAGCTAGAGGATCAAAGCGCGCTACTGGCCCAGCGCACCACCGAGCGCCGCGGCGTTGTTTCAAACTTGGATGACCGCTACGGCAGCGAAGAGGAGCGTCTGGCCGACCTCAATCAGAGCCGTGAAGAAGCTGAAAGCGTTCTGCGCAATATCCAGGCCGAGATGGCAAAGCTTGCTGAACCAACGCCAACTACGCATATTGTCAGTACTCGGGGCGACTTGCCTTGGCCAGTACAAGGCTCCATCAGCAGTGATTTTCACTATCGCGACGGCGTGCACTATAACGGTATTGTGATTCAAGCCAGCGCAGGCACGCCGGTGACGGCCGTTCACTCTGGCCGCGTAGTCTTTGCTGACTGGATGCGGGGGTTTGGTAACCTGCTGATTATCGATCACGGCGACCAGATCATGACGCTACACGCACACTTGCAGCAGTTCAGCGCAAGGCCAGGGCAGCAAGTCAACCGAGGGGATGAAATTGGCCGTGTTGGCGATAGCGGCGGCCAGAGTCGTGCGGCGCTTTACTTCGAGGTTCGCCGCGGCGGCGAACCAATTAACCCACAGCGTTGGATTGCACGCCGCTGACGGGATAAGCTGCATAACGATTGACTGTGTCAGCTACCGTTTTAACGATAGTTTGTAACAACGGTTTTTAATGACGATTTTAAACGACAGTTTTCAACTATCGCTTTTCAACTACAGGGTGGCGCGCTACGGCGCTACCTATCGCCTTGCGGAGTCTGCATGACGCTATCTGTTACCGGGGTATCAGCCCCCGCCAAGCGTTTCTTGGCCACCCTGCTCCCGATTGCTTTATTGTCGGTTCCGCTACCGTTGTTCGCTCAATCCAGCGCTAGCGGGGCGAACCAAAATGCCGGCGACACGCTGCCATTAGAAGAGATTCAGACCTTCGCCGAAGTGTTCGAGCGTATTAAGCGCGCGTACGTTGAAGAAGTAGATGATCGCACGCTGCTGCGCAACGCCATGCGAGGCATGCTTAGCGAACTGGACCCGCACTCGGCCTATCTGGATGAGGAGGAGTACCGAAGTCTGCGTGAGTCGACCCAGGGCGAGTTTGGTGGCATCGGGATTGAAGTCGGCATGGAAGATGGCCAGCTCATAGTGATTACGCCTATTGATGAAACGCCTGCGTCACGCGCAGGGCTGCTGTCACGCGATATTATCGTCGCCATTGACGGCACGCCCACCGCGAATCTGTCGCTACAGGAAGCGGTGACGCTAATGCGCGGCGAGCCGGAAAGCGAGCTGCGCATGAGCATACTTCGTTCAGGCGAAGACACGCCGCGGGAATTCATCCTAAAACGTGAAATTATTCGCAGCGAAAGCGTTAAACATGAGCTGCTTGAGTCTGGCTATGGCTACCTTCGCATTAGCCAGTTCCAGTCGCGCACCGCTGAACAGGCTAGCGACGCACTGGCACTGATGGCCCGTGAGCAACCGCTAGAAGGGCTGGTGCTCGATTTACGTAATAATCCTGGCGGGGTGCTTCAAGCTGCCGTCGGCGTTGCTGATCTGTTTCTCGACCAAGGACTGATCGTGTATACCGAAGGACGTCTCTCGGATACCGCCATGTCGTTTTCCGCCTCATCCAACACCCCCGCTGGCGATATTCCGCTGGTGGTACTGATCAACGGCGGCAGCGCTTCGGCCGCCGAGATCGTGGCGGGTGCGCTGCAAGACCAGCGGCGCGGGATCATTATGGGAACCGACAGCTTTGGTAAAGGGTCGGTGCAGCAGATTATGCCGCTGGGTAATGGTGAAGGGCTAAAGCTCACCACCGCGCTTTATTACACCCCTAATGGGCGCTCTATTCAGGCCCAAGGCATTGAGCCTGACGTCGACGTTGTCCGCGGACGTTTAGAAGTCGCTGAAAGCCGTATCGAAATTCGTGAGGCCGACCTTGACGGACATCTCAGCGCTCAACAGGCACCGCGTGACCGTCAAGAAATGGCCGAGCGCCTGATTGACGATTACCAGCTCAGCGAAGCGCTTAACCTGTTGAAAGCACTTAACGTGGTTGACCGTCGCCGCTAACGGCACGTCAGCGGCAGGCGGCCCCGCTCTCCGGTCGCCTGCCGCATTAATATCCGCTTCAAAGGCACTTGCTGGTTCATACCGCTCATGCCCAGGTTGCGTGCCAGCGTCAACATAGGGTTGTGGCTGCCAAACAGCACTTTAAACCCCTTCATCAACGCCAGCATGGCCGCGTTATCAAAGCGCCGCCGGCGCTCATAGCGTCTTAGCGTGCTTAACGCTCCCCAAGGTGCGCCGCGCTGCCAGGCGTGTACAACCTCTTCAGCCAGTACCGCTGCATCCATGAGCCCCAAATTGACGCCTTGACCTGCCAACGGATGAATACTGTGGGCAGCGTCACCGACCAGCGCAAAATGCTCTTGAACATACTGACGGGCATGGCGCTGCACAAGCGGGAAACGATGCGCCTTATCGCAGACCGTTACGCGGCCTAGCCGGTGGCCTAACGCTTGCGCCAGCGCATCGCCCAGCGCTGAGAGAGAGCTGTCACACAGCTCAGCAGCATGCTCTGGGGTTGTCGACCATACAATTGAGCAGTAGCGATCGTCGTCCGCCACCGTTAAGGGCAGAAACGCTAGCGGACGGCCATCGATAAACGCTTGCCGAGCCTTACCGCCATGCGGCTTAGCACACTGCACGGTGGTCACTACCGCGTCTTGCTGCATAGCATCGCTGACCACTTCAATGCCGGCCATTTCGCGGAGCGACGAATGCGCGCCATCGGCCGCCACGATCAGAGGGGCGTGCAGCTGGCGCCCGTCACCCAGCACCAGCCAATCCCCACCAGAGGCCTGCGTCTCGGCATTCTGATTAGCGCGCTGTAAGGCCTGAATACTGACACCAAAAAATGTCGCAACGTTGGGATGCTCAATCACCTGACTATTAAGCGCGGCTAGCGTGACGGCATTTTCAACAATATGCCCCAACACCAGAACGCCCGCTTCATCGGCAGAAAACGCAATTTCACCGCTACCCTCAGCGTCCCATACCTGCATACCGCGATAAGGCGTTACTCGGGTTTGCTGCATCGCGGGCCAAGCCCCCAAGTGCGTCAACAATCGCTGTGAAACCGGCGTTAATGCGCTGACCCGCGGCGCGGGCAGTGCGTTAGTTGCCTGTTGAAGACTCAGGGGCGTGGGCTGTGCTTCAACAAGCGCTACCCGCATGCCCGCTTGAGCCAGCAGCGCGCAAAGCGCGGTGCCGACCATGCCGCCACCGACGATAACGGCCTCAAACCGCTCAACCGGCGGTGCTTCTGGTGCCATATTCATCTGCCATGCAGTGTTCGTGTGCATAGTTGTGTTCCTTGTGTGCGGCACTAGCGCTCTAATCCCATTGCACGCCTTGCGAGACTACGACGCAGCGGGCCGATGAGGTTCAAGCCAATTAATCCCGCAGCGCGAGCGTGGGGCAGTAGCGGAAACGAAAGCCCAAACAGCCTCACTAAGCCATCACTAAACCGGATCACATTGGCGCGATCTTGAGAACGCTGCTGCTCGAAGGCTAGCAAGGTCGTTATGTCGCCCAGCGATCGCTGATCAAGCGCGCCTTGTTCTAGCGCATCGACTAAATCCATTACTCCGCGCAGCGCCAAATTAAACCCTTGACCGGCTACCGGATGCAGCGCGTGAGCCGCATTACCTAATACGGCAAGCCCCGGGCGAACCGGCTCATCAGCCGTCACTAGTGACAGAGGATAGACGTGACGCGCCCCTACTCGGGTAAAGCGCCCCACCCGATCACCAAAAGCACGCTGCAATTGCAGCAGGAATTCACGCTCAGACAGCGCCAGCCTTGCTTGCTCGCTGCCGCTGGGATGCGTCCAGATTAGCTCCATCGCCTGCCCGGGAAGCGGTAGCAATGCCATAGGCCCCAGCGGTGTAAAACGCTCGTAGGCAAAGCCTTGATGGGGCTGGCTAACGCCCACATGCGCAATCAAGGCGGTTTGCTCATACGATTCGCGACGACTGCCGATGCCCAGCTGCTCTTTAAGCCCCGAGCGGCCGCCGTCAGCGAGCACCGTTAGCCCTGCCGTTAATTGACTGCCATCGGAAAGCTGCAAATGATGTCCGCCCGCCACGGGCGTAAGCTGCTCAACCGTGGCGGGGCAGTGCCACTCTAACGGCAGCTGAGTAAGATGCTGATGAAGCACGCGCCCCATCCACGCATTGGGTATCACATGGCCAAGCGCGTCGATGCCCAGCTCGTCAGCACTCAGCCGTGTCGCCCCCAAGCGTCCACGCTCACTGATATGAATACGCCGGATAGGCGTCGCTTCACTGCGCATCGCCTCCCAAACACCCAGCTGCTGAAAGCGCTGCGCAGACCCTTCCGCAATAGCACTGGCGCGAGCATCAAAGCTGGGCTGCCACTGCGTTTCCAGTGGCCTAGCCGGTAGCGGAGCAGATTCGATAATCGCCACCCGCCAGCCGTAGCGCTCTATCAACGGTGCCAGGGCGCAGCCTAAGCTTGCACCGACCAACCCTCCCCCGATGATCACAATGTCATGGGTTAATGATTGCTCAGCCGCTGAATCAGACTGCTGCATTGGCTTCCCCCTCTCAATTACCGCCGCCCAAAGGCAACTAATAATTCGTAACGTAATTTACATAAAGGCTGTTTTAGAAATTTAAAGCTGGTTACTTTTTAACCATTAATGCTTCAATTTCATCTATATGCTTAGGCACGTCGGCCGTCAGCACTTCGTGGCCATCGCTTTTCACCACCACGTTATCTTCAATGCGAATGCCGATACCGCGGAAGGCAGCAGGGATATCGTTATCGCTGGGTATGTAAAGTCCAGGCTCAACGGTCAGCACCATGCCAGCCATCAATGGCTGGGGCGTCTGCTCATCCAGCCGATAGGCCCCGACATCGTGTACGTCTAGACCCAGCCAGTGTGACGTTGAATGCAGGTAAAAGCGGCGATAGCTCTCGTCATCAATGCGCGCCTGAACCTCTCCATCTAGCAGGCCCAACGCGATCAGCCCAGCCGTTAAATCGTGCACCACGCCCTGGTGGATATCCGCAAGCGATACTCCAGGCTGTATGGCGTCCACGGCTTTTTCTTGAGCGGTTAATACTACTTGATAGAGCGCTCGCTGAGCGTCACTAAATTGCCCGGTGACAGGAAACGTGCGGGTAATGTCCCCAGCGTAAAGATCAAACTCGGCGCCGGCATCAATCAGCACTAATGACTCATCGGCGAGCGGTGCACTGTTCTCAATATAGTGCAGTACACAGGCGTTGGCACCGCTGCCGACAATCGTGCTGTAAGCGGGGCCGCTCGCGCCTTGCCAGACAAATTCATGCTCTAACTCGGCCTGCAGCTGATATTCACTCAGCCCTGGCTGCGACACCTGCATGGCACGCCGGTGGGCGCGGGCTGATATCCGCGCCGCATGACGCAGCAGGGCAATTTCAGCCTCGCTTTTGATCAGCCGCATGGCATGAATCAACGGGCTAACGTCCAGCCAACCTTTCAGCGGCGGCTTGCCACGCCTCAGCCCTGCCTGAGCTGCCGTCAATGCGTCTTCTGCAATGGCCACGGCCTCGGTGCTGTCTAGCGGCAAATAAAGCAGCTCACGCCCGGCTAACAGTTCGGGCAGTCGCTCATCACGATCAGCGTTTTCGAACGCCTGATCAATCCCGTGCTCTGAGACCACGCCGGCCGCGCCCAAGCGGCGTCCTGTCCACGCCTCCAGAGTAGGGTCCCGATCCTGACAGAACACCACGCTCTCGTTGCCCGCTTTTCCAGGGAGCAGCAGCAATAACGCATCGGGCTCACGAATGCCCGTAAGATAGTAGAAATCGCTGTTCTGACGAAAGGCGAACTCACTGTCGCGTGACCGGGTTACTAGCCCGGCACCTACAAGAATAACGGCGGCGTTCTTCGGCAGTTGGGCCATTAACGCTGCACGGCGGCGGCGATATTCAGCCACGCCTATCGCAGATGGCCGAGGTAACAACTCAGGCAGCATAAAGCCTCCAAGCAGCATAATTAATGAACGGGTGCGTCCGTTTGTTCTACTTGCGGCATACCGGGGTGCTGTTCGGTATAAAGCAGCATCGCCGCCATGCGCGCATGCTCGGTAAGCGCAAACAAATCGTTTTCGTTTTCGGGGCTGTCGTCGATATCAGTCTCCATTCGCCCGACCCCCTCGAGGTCTTCAATTGCCTCGCACAGCGCCTGCGACCAGCGCTCGCGCAGCTCGTTATCGGCCACTTCATCGACCACTTCGATAAAGCCTTGCGTCCATTCTTTAAGCCCCTGCGCCTGCTCTCCTAAAGAGAACAATTCATCAGGTAGCAGCGGCGTGTAATCCAGATCGCTGGCGCTTAACGCCTCCAACGTTTGGCGCCGCCAGCCTAGTAGGCGCTCGGCGCTGGCAGGATCACGGGGCTGTTCAATGCCCAGGCTCTGGCAAACTTCTTCCAGCCACGTCGCTGCGCTAATATCGCGCAGTGCTAGCAGAGCGCAGAGGCGACCATCTAAAAATGCCGGTGACTGCATGCTGCCATGCAGTAAGAAAACATCAGCTACGTCAGAGAAATCCTGGCGCTCATCAATCAATGACATCGTTTCACGTGCTCCACTGGATAGGTTGGGATCGTATTGGCGATAGTGCTTACGCGTTGACCGCGTACAAGCGCCTCTCTTATAGTGAGCGACGTCTATCTTCCTATGCTGTGATGTTAACGCATTGGGCCCCTTGCTGGCCCGTGCTGGAGTCTTTGATGAGTAACGCCAAGCGGCCAACCAAAGAAATAACCCTGTTAGGGCGCGGCTATGTCATTGCCTGCGACACGGGGCAAGAAGCCAAACTGGACCGTGCCGCGCGCTATCTAGATCGCGCTATGCAGGGCATTAATGCGCAAAGCAGCGCCTTGGGAAGTGAGCGTGTTGCTATCATGACAGCGCTCAATATTACCCACGAGTTGCTCGAAGCAATCGATGAGCACCGTGCCGGCGAAGCTAACCTTAATCGCCTCAACGATCGACTTGACCATGTACTCGCCAAAACCCGTCAGCGCTAGTTAGCGTTTTAACCAACACTTTGGCATTAGCCACGGCTCTGTTAGGATGGCGGTGTTCTCTGGGGTGTACGCCAGTCGTTATAGTCCCTCGAGCCTATGCGCAGTACCCAGGGGGCCAAATGCTAGCCAGACCCGTGTGCATGTCCGTGCGTCGGAAAGCCTGACGGTCTGGCTGCGGCCACCCACCTTGAACCAGTAGGTTCAGGGCCAGAACGGCAGCGGCACCTTGGAGAACACCTCTGTATGAGCGTAAAGATATAGGGGAATAGCGGTTTATGAACACTCTCCATCACGCTACCGCACTACCCGACGTTGATAAACGCGCGCTACGCCGCTTTTTACGTCATCAGCGCAACGCCCTTTCCCAGCAAGAGCAGCATGTTGCGGCACAACGCCTGTGTCATCAGCTTAAAGCCCTCCCTGAAATTCGCCGCGCGCGACGCATAAGCCTATACCTGCCTGTTAATGGCGAAATCGATCCAACCCCGCTCCTTGCCTGGTTACGCAAGCGGCAGGTGGATGTGTACTTGCCCGTTTTACGGCCATTTAGTGACAATCATCTTTGGTTTGTTGCCTACCGCCCGGATACCCCTATGGTCAAAAACCGCTTTGGCATTTGGGAGCCCGCTGAGCGATTTAGCACCAAGCGCTATCATCGCCTACCCGCTTGGGCCTTAGACACGCTCATCGTGCCGCTGGTGGGGTTTGACGCCCAGGCCAACCGCATGGGCATGGGGGGAGGTTTTTATGACCGCAGCTTAGCGTTCATACACCGCCCCGGCCCTTCGCCGGCCCTGATCGGCGTCGCCCACGCTTGCCAGCAAGTCGCTTCGCTGCCGACTGAACCCTGGGACGTACCTTTAAAGGCCGTGGTGAGCGATCAAGGCTGCGTACGCCGTTGATAAGCGGCCATAAAAAAAGCTGATCCTGTAAAGAATCAGCTCATATATTGCCTATCAACTGCACCTTGTCGGTTAATGGCGCTGCTACAAAACGCTGTGGATTAACTTCCCGACAACGCCTGCGCATAACCCGTGGCGAGCACTCCTAATGCAAACACCACCATCAACGCCATCACCATATCAGGCTTCTTCCGCCGCATGCCGCTTCTCCAACACCGTTGACTCTTGCCGAATGTCTTAAACCTGCCCTCTATTTTCGATCAGAACGTCGTGGCAGATTCGATTAATTTCGGGCACGACTATAGGGCCATAAGGGCACCGTTGACAACAGCATAACCAACATTATTTCACGCTTAATTCAACGTTTTCGTTAACAAATGTTGCCTAGCGTCTCTGGCGCTCAAGGTAAGCAACCACTTACCTTGCTACAAACGATATTAGGCCATGAATAAGCGATAAGCGGGGTTGTCACTCTCCCGCCAATAACGATAGCCAATAGCGTCTAAATGCTCGGTCACATGAGACCTGTCGCCGTTAGGCACTTGCATTCCTACCAGCACACGACCATAGGCAGCGCCATGGTTGCGATAGTGGAATAGTGAGATATTCCAGTCATGGGGCAGCTGGGTGAGGAAATTCATTAGCGCGCCCGGGCGCTCAGGAAACTCAAAGCGATAGACCTCCTCTTCAAAACGCTCGCTGGGGCGTCCGCCGCTAAGGTGACGAATATGCAGCTTCGCTAACTCGTTATCGGTAAGATCTTCTACTTGATAACCGCCTTCACGAAGCTTGTCGATCACCGCCTGGCGGTCTTCTCCACCCGGCTTGACCTGAATACCCACATAAACATGCGCTTCGCTGCTGTCGGCATAGCGGTAGCTAAACTCGGTCACCATACGTTTGCCTAACGTGCGGCAGAACTTTTTAAAACTGCCGGGTTTTTCGGCTATGGTGACCGCCAGGATCGCTTCGCGCTGTTCGCCTAGCTCCGTGCGTTCGGCAATGTGCTGCAGGCGGTCAAAATTGGTATTTGCGCCGGAATTAATGCACAGCAGCGTTTGGCCTTCAGCACCGGTTTGCTGAATATACTTTTTCAGCCCTGCCAGCGACAGTGCGCCAGAGGTTTCCGCCACGGCCCGCGTGTCCTCAAAAATATCTTTCACCGCCGCGCACATTTCATCGGTATTCACGGTAATAACATCATCAACCAGGTCTTTCACTAGCGAAAAGGGCACCTCGCCAATTTGCGCTACCGCGACGCCTTCAGCAAAGACACCTACTTGATCGAGCACGACCCGCTCGCCGGCTTCAAGAGCCGCTTTCAAGCAGGCGCTGTCTTCGGCTTCCACGCCTATCACTTTGATATCGGGACGCAAATATTTCACATAGGCCGTGACGCCGGCAATTAGCCCGCCGCCGCCAACCGGTACAAAGATGGCATCTAGCCGCCCCGCGTGTTGGCGCAGAATTTCCATCCCCACCGTGCCCTGTCCGGCGATCACATCGATATCGTCAAAGGGGGGAATATAGGTATAGCCATGCTCGCTGATCAGCTCCTGAGCATGCTCTGCCGCTGCCGCGAAGGCATCGCCTTTCAGTATGACTTTGGCGCCCCGAGCGCGCACCGCCTGCACTTTAATCTCGGGCGTAATGCGCGGCATCACAATCACGGCTTTAACCCCCATGAGCTTTGCGGCCATGGCAAGCCCCTGCGCGTGATTACCGGCAGAAGCCGCAATCACACCTTTGTCTTTTTGCGCCTGGGTTAGCTGCGCCATTTTGTTGTACGCACCGCGAATCTTGAACGAAAAAACCGGCTGTAGATCTTCACGCTTAATCAGAATCTGGTTGTTGAAGCGACGCGACAAAAAGGGAGCAGGGGAAATCGGGGTCTCACAAGCGGCTTCATAGACGCGGGCTTGGAGGATCTTTTTGACGGTTGCTTCTAGCATGCGGGTATCCCAAGGGAAGAACGTGAACGGACAAAGCTTTTATTGGTAGCAGATTACGGCTAGCGGCGTCTAGCCGTGTTTCCATCGGCAAGCACCGTTTAGGCCGTTATACTAACGTGACTATCTCATTTCTAATGCACAGGCTTGCTAATGAATCAGGATGAATTGAAGGCCGCGGTGGCGGACGCTGCGATTGAAGAAATTAAATCGCAGCTCGAAAAAGATACCATCTTAGGCATCGGTACGGGCTCTACGGCCAATCTATTTATTGATCGCCTCGGCCCGCTACGTCATCTATTTCAAGGTGCCGTGGCTAGTTCAGACGCAAGTGCTCAACGTCTCGAAAAGCTTGGCATTGAGGTATTTGAGCTAAACAGCGTTGGCACGGTGCCTTTTTACATAGACGGCGCAGACGAAGTGAATGCTAACTTACATATGATTAAAGGCGGCGGCGCTGCGCTTACCCGTGAAAAGATTGTCGCCGCCTGCGCCGAGCGCTTTATCTGCATCGCAGATGGCTCCAAGTACGTACCGAAGCTTGGCAACTTCCCCTTACCGGTTGAGGTCATTCCCATGGCACGTTCCTATGTCGCCCGTGAGCTGGTGGCGCTGGGTGCAGAGCCGGTTTACCGCCAGGGAGTGCTGACAGACAACGGCAATCCAATTATCGACTGCTACGATTTCATGATTAGTGACCCTGTCGCAATGGAGGCCAAAATCAACGCCATCGTCGGCGTCGTCACCAACGGCCTGTTTGCCGCTCGCAGCGCCGATGTGCTGCTGTTGGGTAAACCCGGCGGCGTAGAGCGCATAGTTCTTTAAATGAGCCCGTTAAATTAGCCCGTTAAGTCAGTGCGTTAACGAGGCAACAGCGCTTTCAGCCCCTCAAGCGTTCGGGCCAGTGCACCAGTATGGCGATGAATCACTTCACGACCGGCTTGCCCCGCTTGGAGGGCAAGCTGCGGATTAGCGAAATAATCCGTTAAGGCGCTCGCCAAAGCCGCAGGATTTTCAACCAGCGTTAGCGCCCCTGCCGCCTGTAGCGGCTCAGCCACATCGGCAAAATTTTCGATATAAGGGCCGCTGAGCACGGGCCTTCCTAGCGCTGCCGGTTCTAGCACATTGTGCCCTCCAAGCGGCACCATGCTGCCCCCCACAAAGGCCACACGCCCCGCCGCATACAGCGTTGCTAGTTCGCCCAGCGTATCACCTAGATAAACCTGTGTTTGCGCCGTCACGGGCTGCTGCTGGCTGCGGCGGCTGAGCGCCCAACCTTCAGCGAGACAAACGTTGGCTACATCATCAAAACGCTGGGGATGGCGGGGCACCACGACCAGCAGCGCCTCTGGATAGCATCGCAGCAGTTGGCGATGGGCCTCAAGCAAGAGCGCCTCTTCGCCTTCGCGGGTGGAACCCGCTACCCAAACCGGGCGCTCTCCCCACTTTTGAAGTAAGCGCTCACCTTCATTCAGAGCCTCTTTCTGACTGGCCATTTCGAACTTCAACGAGCCAACGAGGCTGATGGCTTCTGCACGGCAACCGAGCGCTTTAAAACGCTCGGCGTCTGCCGGTGATTTTGCGGCTAGCCAGCGAATATCGGCAAGCGTGCTGGCCATTAACGGGCGTAAGCGCTGATAGCGTTTAAAAGCCCGTGGCGATAAACGCCCATTAACGACAGCCACCGGCACGTCTTGCTGGCAACAGGCGTGTATCACGTTGGGCCACAGCTCGGTTTCAAATAAAATAGCCAGCTCAGGCTGAACACGCCGCACAAAGCGTTTAGCCGCGCCGGGAAAATCCAGCGGCAGGAAGCAATGCATCAGCCGGGCTTGATTGTGGGTGAGCTGCCCATTGATCAGTGCCTTGACCTGCCCAGCGCCGCTAGCCGTCATGGTCGTCAGCACAACGCTATGCCCTGGATAAGCCTTTAAGAGCCCTTCAATCAGCGGCCGGGCAGCACGCACTTCGCCCACCGAGGCGCAGTGCAGCCAGATGCGTGGCGCTGGCGGAAGTGAGCCAAGTCTTATGCCAAGCCGCTGCCAGCGCGAGTGAGTGCTCACTTGCTCTCGCCAGATACGCCAGCCGATCAACGGCGAAAGTATATAAAGCGTCGCTGAGTACGCAAGCCGTGGCCAGGCCAGTGAGGCCATTAGCGCTCGCGATCTAGAATGGAGCTAATCATCGCCGAGGTCGAGACACCGTCTTCGAACCCAAGCACCTGCACCTCGCCCCCATTGGCAATAACGGCGGCCCCGCCGGCGATATCTTCGGGCCGATAGTCACCGCCTTTAACCAAAATATCCGGCAGTATCGATTCGATCAGCGCCTGGGGCGTGTCATCACTAAACGGCACAACCCAATCCACTGCGCCGAGCCCCGCTAACACCTGCATACGTCGGATTAGCGGATTGATTGGACGCTTAGGCCCCTTGAGGCGGCCAATGGAAGCATCGTCATTCACAGCCACGATTAAACGGTCACCGAGCCGCTTTGCCTGCTCCAGGTAGGCAACGTGGCCGGCGTGCAAAATATCAAAGCACCCGTTGGTCACCACCACCCGCTCACCGCGCAGCTGAGCGGCACGCACCGCATCCGCCAGTACCGCGGGCTCAATCACCCCAAACTCGGCCAGCTTGTCGCCGTGCAAGGCGGTATACAGCTCGGCGATTGATAGGATGGCCGTGCCAGGCTTGGCCACCACTAACCCCGCACCTAAATTAGCCAGCATCATGGCCTCGGGCAGTGCGTGCCCCGCGGCTAATGCCAACCCCATCAGGCCGATAACGGTATCGCCCGCGCCGGTCACATCAAATACTTCCTGGGCACGCGTCGGTAAATGCAGCGGTGGCTGGCCTTCGCGGATCAGCGTCATGCCTTTTTCGCTACGGGTAATGAGCAGCGCTTCCAACGCTAACTCAGCGCGCAGCGCTTCACCGCGGCTTGATAGCTCGGCATCGGTGGCGCAAGGCCCAACAACCGCTTCAAATTCAGCCAAGTTGGGGGTCATTAAACTCGCCCCGCGGTACTTGCTGAAATCTTGTCCCTTGGGATCAATCAACACGCGCTTACCGCTGGCACGCGCCTTAGCGATGAGGCTTTCAACTTGGTTCAGCGTGCCTTTGCCATAGTCAGAAAGGATCACAATATCGCAGTAAGGTAGCGCCGCTTCCACGTGGGCTAACAGCTCGTTGGTATCGACACTATCCAAGCGCTGCTCAAAATCCAGGCGCAGCAGCTGCTGGTTACGACTCATCACACGAAGCTTTGTAATCGTTGGCACATCGGCACTGTGCTGAAAGTAAGTGCTCACACCGGAAGCCAAAAGACTAGCTTCCAGCAGCCGAGCGTTATCGTCTTCCCCGACCACTCCTGCCAATACGGCGTGGCCTCCTAACGACGTAATGTTCAACGCCACATTAGCGGCTCCGCCCGGGCGGTCCTCAACATCTTCGACGCGCACCACCGGCACCGGCGCCTCCGGCGAAATACGCGAAGTACCACCGTGCCAGTAGCGGTCTAACATCACATCTCCCACGACCAGCACACGGGCATGCTCTAGGGCAGTTAAATCAATTTTCATGGATGCTCCTTAACGCTAGCCGTTACAGCGGTATGCGCCAAAAGTGCATCTAATTTGGCGATAACATCATCTGCTTTAATCAGCATCATGGCGCTGGGATGACGAACTCGCTGGCCCCAATTAACGTCCTCCACCGATTTGTGGAGATAGGTACGCACAGCCTCTGGATAAGCGTTGACCGCGAAGTCACGCCAGCAATAGGGCGCCGCGCGCATAGGATTGGTCGATGCGTATAGCCCCAGCGCCGGTGTGCCCACGGCGTTGGCCATATGAATAGGCCCGGTATCTGGCGCGATCACTGCGCGGGCTTGGTCAATCAGCGCCAAAACCCCTTTCAAGGACGTGCCGCCAATAGCATTAATGACGCTGCCAGGCTGACAAAGCGTTTCAATGTGATCGCCTATTGCACGCTCTTGAGCACTACCCCCGCCGGTCAACACGCTTTTAAGACCGTGATGTACCCAAGCATGTTCAATAACACTGGCGTAACCCTCTACCGACCAATTGCGGAAATTACGCAGGCGGACGTTGCTGCAAGGATTAATCACTAGATAAGGCGTCTCGCCGCTAATCACGCGCGCCTCGTTTAGCGCCGTCGACGAGATGGGTAGGTTCCATTCCAATCGATCGTCTTCTACCCCCAGCACGCGTGCAAAGTCCATAAACGACTCCAGCACGTGAGCATTGGCATGGGGCGCTAGCTGATACTGGGTAAACCAGTGCTGAGCATCTTTGGCACGCGCTTTGTCGTAACCCACCCGCACATTGGCCTTTAGTCCCAGTGACAGAACGCTGGCGCGAATGGCCTGCTGCATATGCAGAAGCACATCAAAGCGAGTATCGGCAAGCTGACGCCACAGCGCGCGCATGCCGGCAAGGCCGGTTGATTTGTCGTAAACGACGAACTCGACCCCGGAAAGGCCTGCCAGTAGACTGTGCTCCCCCTTACCTATAATCCAGGTAATACGTGCGTCAGGCCACTGGCGCTGTAACGCCCGCACCGTGGGCACCAGATTGCATACGTCTCCTAAAGCAGAGAGGCGCAAAATGGCAATGTGTTTGGGCTGAACAGGCAGAGAGGGCTTCATGCGCTTAGCGGCACTCCGGCAGAAAAATAGTCTGATTTTACATGATGCAGACAGTTTATGTGACGCACCGGGAACACACCAAATTCATCCGGCCTTATTCACCAGCGATTATTGGCGCAGGCAGGGGCTCATTGTGGGCGAAGCCCCGGGGCGAGGTAGCAGCTTTTTTCTGCAGGCAACGCCTACTGAACAGTGGGTATTAAGGCCTTATCGACGCGGCGGCATGGCGGCCAAACTAAGTGAAAAACGCTATCTTTGGACAGGGGCTGAGCGTACACGGGCGTTTCGTGAACTGCGTTTAACCGCCGCCCTTTTTGCGCAAGGACTCCCCGTACCGCGCCCTGTCGCCAGCTGCGTTACCCGCCATGGTTTAACCTATGAGGCTGCGTTGATAACGGTACGCATTAAAGGCGCACGGGCGCTAGCCGAGCTGCTTAATCATCGACAGGCGGATGATGCTTTATTGCAGCAAGTAGGTTCGATGGTTCAACGCTTCCATCAGGCAGGACTTGACCACGTGGACTTAAATGCCCGCAACATTCTGATCGATAGCAGCGGCACGCCGTGGTTGATCGACTTAGACCGCTGCCGACTACGTTCGCCGGGCAAGTGGCAGAACGACAACTTAACGCGCCTGAAGCGGTCGCTCATTAAATTTAACGCGGAAAATAGCTATTCATCGATACTAGAGGGCTATCAGTAATCACATAGATTTTACACTAGGCATTTTTCTCTAACAGCTCCCGTGCTAGCTGCATTACGTCATCAACCTTAATGGCAGGGACACCAAGAGAGCAAAAAATAGAACGGCTATTGTCTCTTGTCAAAAACCACTCAGGCAGAGACTCTTTAAATAGCACAACTTGCCTGACGCCCAGAATATGGGCAATGTGAGAAGGCCCACAGTCATTGCTAATAAAAATCTTACACCCTGCTACCATGCTAAACAGAAGATCGACGCTCGGCTGATTAAAAACCGTATAACCTTTACTTTTTAGTATTCTGGCTTCTTCCGCTTCTTGCGGGCCGGTGATAAAAAATACGTTTTTCTCACCGCCTTCAACAAACTGATCAGCCAACTGCATGTATTTTTCTATTGGCCACTTCTTTTCCTCTTTACCAGCCCCGGGGACGAGTAAAACACTGCCTAAAAAACGTTCATCGTGGCTAATAAATGATTTCAAATGAGGAACAGAAGATGCGCATGTTTCATTCATTAATTTTAAAAACAAATCCGCTCTATAGATAGATACATCTAACGGTAGCGCATGCGTATAAAAAGCACCCGTTTTCTTAAACCCAACGCGATGAGGTATCTTTAACAGCAGCATTTGGAGAGCAACACCAATACTCGAAGGTCTCAGATTAAACCCAATATCAAAATTATATTTTTTGAGTAAACTAAATTTATCTCTCTTGTCAATAACTTCTAAACTATCTAAAAACCCACTATCGACAAGAAAGCTAGCACCACTATTTTTTGTTACGCCAACCAGTTTAGCCCCAGGATACTTTTTTCTTAGCATCGCTAAAAATGGCACGTGTACTAAATGGGCACCAAAAAAAGGCCTGTTATGTAAAAAAATTACAATATAGCGTTCATTCAATAGCGCTGTCATTTTTGTGCTAACTCTTTATATCGCTGACTATATTTCTCAGCCATCGCATCGCTACTGTAAAGATGCAATGATGAAAATGCAGTATCTACAACATGATGTCTTAATATAACGTTGCTTTTGAGCGTTAAGAGCCGATCTTTTATATCACTAGCACTCCCGACAGCCACCAAAAAACCTGTTTCATTAGTTTTTATAAGATCAGGAATGCCGCCGACATCGCTCGCTATAATAGGAACACGAGCGTTCATCACGTCCAAAAGCACCGACCCTAATCCCTCATTTCTTGAGGGAAATACAAAAACATCGAATCCAGACAAATAATCATTAACATTTTCTTTAAAGCCCATCCAGACAATATTATTAGCATCTTCGCTTTCTTTCTTAAGCGCTGCTTCGTCTTCGCCTTTGCCGAAAAAAACAAAAATATACTCTGGATAATCATGGTCTAACGTTTTTGCTACTTCTATTAAAATACGCTGCCCTTTATGACGATCCACAAGCGCACCAACGTGGCCAACAATAATTTTATCTGGATACTGTTGCCTAAATTCAACGGCTATTTCAGCGTCGTTGACAGCCCCAGAATGAGCGCTTGGAATCGTGTAGATAGGAGAGGTTGTAAAGCTTTTTAGCTGTTCGGCAATAACGCTTGAAATCGCCACGCAGTAGCCTGCATTTCTATAAAAAACGATATTGCTCCATTTACGCTTAATAGGCGTATCGACACGGCGGGTAATAATATAAGGCGTTTGATAAAGCTTATTATGCAGCCAGGCCCAATGCACTGCTTTGGCTTCATGCGCATGTACAATATCAGCGCTGCCTGCCTTCCTATGGCCAGCCAATTGATGACCTGCATTAACAAAAACCACGCCTGGAATATCGGCTAATTCAGCACGCAGCGGTGACAACAATTGGCACACGAGTGTTTGGCGCTTTATCTCACTTAGCTTAGCGAGTGCTTGAATTAAAAGGACTGTTTGACGCTCTCCTCCACGAAAGCCTTTGGCCAGATTGACATGAATAATGTGCAAAAGCGCCTCCTGGGAGTCATTTGGCTTGAAAAGCCGATATAATAGCATTGCTTTCTCACTCTCTGACAGGACAGACATCCTCATGCCCGCTGGCATTAGCGTAGTTATCATCACTCGAAATGCTGCCTCGACGCTGGGGCGTACCCTGGACGCCTTGCAATGTTTCGATGACGTTGTGGTTTATGACAACGGCTCAAGCGACGACACCACGCGTGTAGCCTCTGGCTATTCGAACGTATCTCTGCATGAAGGTGACTTTCTTGGCTTTGGGCCAACAAAGCGTTTTGCGGTCTCTTTAGCGAAACATGACTGGATCTTATCGCTAGATGCCGACGAGGCTCCCTCCAGGGAGCTTATTGAGGCCATCGCCTTATGGTGCCCCAGCGCTGCCTCTAACGACCTTGGAGAGATCCGACGCGAGAATTGGATGATGGGCAGGCCTGTTCGCTATTCGGGATGGGGTAATGACTGGCTCGTGCGTCTATTCAACCGGCGCTGCCATAATTTTAATGATGCGATGGTTCACGAATCTATTCTGCTAAGCGAGACCAGCCGTGTGCAGCGGCTGTCAGGCATCATTGAACATACTGCCGTGACAGATTTGTCTCAGTTTCTTGAAAAAATAAACCGTTACTCGAGTCTTCGCGCCGAGTCAGGAAAGCTTAAAAACTACCCTGCAGCGATCGTTTTTCTAAAAGCCATCTTTGCTTTTTTACGTACCTATGTACTACAGCACGGTTGGCTCGATGGTTGGAGAGGATTAGTCATTGCTGTTTCAAACGCCAACGGCGTCTTTTGGAAATATATAAAACAGTCGGTAAGAAGCGGCAAATGACTTAACAGCGGTACCCGCACCCTTTCATAGCGACCGTTCTGCACGCATTAGACATCATGGGCAAGGTCAGAACTTAAGCGTTTATTAACCTGCCTTCAATTACATAAAGCGACGTTAGATTGTTTACGGAATTCGCCTGACAAAATAGGTTATCTATGCACTCTCGTGCTATTCAAAAAATAGCGTTAGTTATTATTGGTTTGTGTCTTGGTTATGCCGTTACCGTGCTGACACGCCTGCCGTGGTGGACACTGTTCATTGTCGCTGCCGTATGGATTGGCCTAGGGCTTAAGCTGCGCTGGGGCCAGCCCGCTAATGCTCGTTATCGCAAAGTCTGGCCGTGGTCACTGGTACCGCTAAGCATTTGGGGTATCTACGTTTACTTGGCAGATAGTTTTGGCATTGTTGACTTAGGGGCGGTTTTTTTCCATCTTCAGGCAGGTATCGCTGAGCACGGTGGCGCGGGTAAAATGCTGACCGCCGTGCTTTATACGCTGGTCATGATCGGCGCGCTGGCGGCTGTTACTTGGCTATCGCGCCATGACCAACGCTGGCGATTAGCCGAGCGCTTTTTCGCTATTGTACTGCTGGCTAGCAACCCGCTGCTGTTTGGCTTAGGCCAGCGCAGCGCATCCATTGTCACTGATGACGGGGCTTGGCTGGACCGTCGCTATAAGGCACCGCCCACCGAAGAGCTACAAGATCCGCCCAATTTACTCATTATGTATCTAGAGAGCATGGAACGTACTTACTCAGACGAGCTTTTCGGCGATGTTTACGCAGACCTCGATGCGCTTGGAGAGCGAGGCGCGGTCTTTGAAGGTATACGTCAGATGGATAATACCGGCTGGACGATGGCCGGAATGATCGCCAGCCAGTGTGGCGTCCCTTTAATGCCAGCCGGCCTTATCCACGACTCTCAATTTGAGCCGCTTTCAAAAGTTGCACCAGGCGTCGATTGTCTTGGTGACGTACTTGCCAAGCAGGGCTATCAGCTGAGCTATTTAGGCGGTGCCAGTACTCAGTTTGCAGGCAAAGGATTGTTTTATCGTGGCCATCAATTCACTACCGTGAAAGGTCGTGAAGACCTAGAGCCGCTGCTAGACGACCCTGAGTATGTCAACAGCTGGGGGCTGTATGACGACTCCCTTTACGATATAACCGCCGACGAAATACGCCGCTTAAGTAGCGAAGATAATGGCCCCTGGGGCGTTGTGAGCCTCAACCTTGCTGGCCATGCGCCGCACGGTTACCCCTCGCAAGCCTGTGCGGAACAACAGGGCGAATTCGATGGGCAGGATATTCTGTATTCCGTGCAGTGTTCGGCGTGGCTAGCGCGTCGTTTTATTGAGCGCTTAGAGGCAGAAGGACTTCTCGATAACACGCTCGTCATGGTACTCAGTGATCATCTTACGATGCGTGTGTCTGTCTGGGATCAGCTGACGGCGATGGACCGTGATAATACGCTGATTATGATCGGAGACGGCATTGAGCCCCGGCGTATTCGCCGCGATGCGACGACGCTGGATATCTTTCCCACGCTGCTGGATGCGCTAGGATTTAACTTACCAGAACAGCGAGCAGGCCTGGGAACGTCGTTATTCAGTGATCAGCAGACGCTGGTCGAAGTTCATGGCATTGAAATGGTAAATCAGCGCTTAAGAGAGGAGACAGCGCTCCAGCACCGTCTGTGGGACGGGATATCTCCTCAGCGCCGTGAACCCCAGGAAGCCCCTCCTCTAGAGCAAACGCTGGAAACGCCAGCGGATATTGCCGACGAAATTGATATCATTCATTAGCCATCATACAGTCCCGCTGCCGATCAGCGTGTATTGCTTGATACACCTGACCAACGCTCAGCTGGTTAAGGCAATTGGTATGCCCTAGTGGACAGGTGCGCTCAAAGCAGGGCGAGCAGGATAGTGCAAGATAGTGGATGGCGGCGTTATCCGTCATTGGCGGCGTGTAGACGGGCGATGAAGAGCCATACAGCGCATGGACGCGAACCCCTACCGCCGCCGCCACGTGCATCAAACCTGAATCGTTGGTGACCACCTGTCGGCAATCGGCCAGTAGATCAACCGCATCGGCCAGCTGCGTTTTACCGCAGAGGTTATGGGCATGGGCAAGCCCTTGCACTATCGCCTCTCCTGCCGCGTGATCTTTTTGTCCACCCAGCACGCGCACCTCGAAGCCGTCTTGCACCAGCCGTTTTGCTAGCGCATGAAAATAACTGACGGGCCACTGTTTGGCAGGGCCGTACTCGGCGCCCGGCATTAAACCAATGGCCGGGCGCGATGAAAGCGAATGAGCCAGGCGCAGGTTCACCAAATTATCGCAGTCAACCTGCAAACGGGGCTTGGGTAGTAAAAAGTCGCCGCTAGCCGCTTCTGCCAACGGAAGCCCCAGCGATACAAAGCGCTTTACCGTTTGATCAAGCACCTGCTTGTTGAGCTTACGGCGCTCTTTCAGCAGCCCGTAGCGATGCTCGCCTATAAAGCCAACACGCTCGGGTATCCGCGCCATAAAAGGGACCAGCGCGGCCTTCCAAGACCGAGGCAACACAATGGCGCGATCAAAGCGTCCACGCAGCTGCTTGGCAAGCTTGAGGCGGCTAGCTAAGCCAAATTCCCCGTGGCCCACCGTCAGTGGCAATACCTCATCTACTTCGGGCATGCGCTCTAAAATAGGCTGGGACCACGCCGGAGCAACGACGGCAATCGTCGCACCGGGCTGGCGGGCTTTTAAGGTCATAAACAGGCTTTGTGCCATGACCATATCGCCGACCCATGAAGGGCCAACAATCAGCAGACGCGGCACTGGGTTAGCCATTCAACCACCCCAAGTAGGCCTTAACCCCTTGAGCAACGGTTTTAAATTCAACATCACAGCCGCTGCCACGCAGCGCCTCAATATCGGCACGCGTATAGCTCTGATAGCGCCCTTTCAATTCGTCAGGAAAAGCGATGTAGTCGATCTCACCCTTGCCATAGAAATCGATCACCGCCTCTCCAATCGCTTTAAAAGGCTCAGCTCGTCCGGTACCCAGATTGAAAATGCCTGACTTACCCGGGTTATCCAAAAACCATAGGTTCACATCGACGACGTCACCGACATACACGAAATCGCGGCTCTGCATGCCCGCATCAAAGCCCCCATAGGCGCCAAACAGCTTCAGCGATTCATCGTTACGTACTTGCAGATGATTGTGGTACGCCACGCTGGCCATTTTGCCCTTATGCTGCTCACGGGGCCCGTACACATTGAAATAGCGAAAGCCCACCACCTGGGTCGTCAGCTCGCTCCAACGCGAACGCACGTGCTGATCAAACAGCAGCTTTGAATAGCCATAAACGTTGAGCGGCTTTTCACACTCGGGGGTTTCTTTAAATACCTCGCTTCCACCGTAGGTCGCAGCAGAGGATGCGTATAGAAATGGGATACCCTGCTGTTCGCAATAATTCAGCAACACCTTGGAGTACTCGAAGTTATTTTCCATCATGTAATGGCCGTCCCATTCGGTGGTATCCGAACAAGCGCCTTCATGGAAAATGGCTTCAATCTTAGGTAAGTCGACGCTCTCGCCTCTCAGCGCTGCTTTTACTCTGGCGAGAAAGTCGTCTTTATCCAGATAATCTGCCAGCGTGCAGTCGGCTAAGTTGGCGAATTTGGTGCCGTCGCGCAAATCGTCGACCACCATCACGTCGTTTCTGCCGCGTGCATTTAACGCTTTAACCAAGTTGGCCCCGATAAAACCGGCACCGCCTGTGATCACAATCATGCTGTTCTCCTTATCTAAAGCGGCTTGTTGGCATACGTGCCTATAACCCATCTGCCTAGGATTGTATACTTGACGCCTTATGAATTCATGGCCAACGGTGCTTTCCGCGATGAGTGTCTCGACAAACCAATCGACACCTGATGTGTCGACCTTTCAAGGCTTGATCCTTGCTCTGCAGCAGTACTGGGCAGAACAGGGTTGCGTCATTCTCCAGCCGCTCGATATGGAAGTCGGCGCAGGCACTTTCCACCCAGCGACGTTTCTACGCGCGATTGGGCCAGAAACGTGGAATGCTGCCTACGTGCAACCTTCACGACGCCCCACCGATGGTCGCTATGGCGAAAACCCTAACCGCCTACAGCACTATTATCAGTTCCAAGTGGTGATGAAGCCATCGCCGAGTAACTTCCAGGACTTGTATCTAGGCTCGCTCAAGCGGCTAGGCCTAGACCCGCTGGTTCACGATGTGCGCTTTGTAGAAGACAACTGGGAGTCTCCTACGCTGGGTGCTTGGGGCCTTGGCTGGGAAATCTGGCTCAACGGTATGGAAGTTACGCAGTTTACCTACTTTCAGCAGGCAGGTGGCATTGAGTGCTATCCGGTCACTGGCGAGCTCACCTACGGGCTTGAGCGTATCGCTATGTACCTGCAAAACGTCGACAGCGTTTACGACCTTGTTTGGGCCACGGCGCCAGACGGTAGCAAGGTCACCTACGGCGACGTTTACTTGCAAAACGAGCGCGAACAATCTGCCTATAATTTTGAACATGCCGATGTCGACCAGCTATTCGCCTCCTTCGACCATCAGGAAAAAGAGTGCAGCAAACTACTCGCAGCAAGCTTGCCTCTGCCTGCATACGAGCAGGTCCTGAAAGCATCGCACACGTTTAACCTATTAGATGCACGTCACGCTATTTCGGTCACCGAACGTCAGCGCTTTATTTTACGCGTTCGGACGATGGCCCGTGATGTTGCCACCGCTTACTTTGAGTCGCGCAAGGCAGAAGGTTTCCCCATGGCGCCAGAAATACTTCGCCGCGAACTACTCGCCGACCAGGGAGACGATTAAATGGCTGTTAATACGCTCTTATTAGAACTAGGTGCTGAAGAGCTACCGCCAAAAGCGTTGGACGCACTGTCGGACGCCTTTGCCGCCGGCATTGAAAAAGGCCTAAAGGAAGCCGACGTTCCCTTTGCCAGCGTTGCGGCTTTTGCGACCCCGCGACGGCTGGCAGTGCAGGTGTTCGAGCTTGAGGACAAGCAGCCCGATCGTGACGTTGAACGGCGTGGCCCTGCCCTGGCAGCCGCCTTTAAAGATGGCGTTGCCACCAAAGCTGCCGAAGGTTTTGCCCGCTCTTGCGGCGTCACGGTGGACGACCTGATTCATTTAGACACCGATAAAGGCACCTGGCTGGCATTTCGTGAGCAGCAGCAAGGCGAGTCGATTCAGGCATTGCTGCCTGAGATTCTGCGCAAAACTATCAGCGCACTTCCGGTCCCTAAATATATGCGCTGGGGTGCGTCGCGGATTGAATTTTCGCGTCCCGTGCACTGGCTTTTAGCGCTTTACGGCAACGACGTTGTGGCCGCTGAAGTGCTTGGCTTGCAGGCTAGCCGCACGACCTTCGGTCACCGCTTTCATGCGCCGGATGCTATTCAGCTGGCGCATGCCGATGACTACGTCGCCAGTTTGGAAAATGCATATGTGCTGGTAGACCGCGCACAGCGCCGTGAGCGCATCCGCGAGCAGGTATTGGCGGAAGCCGAAGTGCAAGAAGCCAATGCCGTTATTGACGAAGATCTTCTCATAGAAGTAAGCGGTTTAGTTGAGTGGCCGGTAGCGCTTACCGGAAGCTTTGATGAGCGCTTCCTGGAAGTACCGGCCGAATGCCTAATTTCATCCATGAAGGCCAACCAAAAGTATTTCCACCTTTTAGATGACGCCGGCAAGCTGAAACCGCTCTTTATCACCATTGCCAATATCGATAGCGCGGACCCGGACCAGGTTATTTCCGGTAATGAAAAAGTGATTCGTCCGCGTTTAGCCGACGCCGCTTTTTTCTACGAAGTCGATCGTAAGCGCACACTTGCCTCCAGGACGGCCCTGCTGGAAAGCGTTGTATTCCAACAGCAGTTAGGCAGCCTGGCGGACAAGGCGCGTCGCAGCGCCGTCGTGGCGAATTTTATTGCAGAAAAGATCAATGCGGACGTTGCCCATGCTCAGCGCGCCGTGGCGCTGGCCAAGTGCGACTTAGTCACCGAAATGGTACTCGAATTTCCCGAACTTCAGGGAATTATGGGCCGCTATTACGCTGAGCAAGATGGTGAGCCTGCCGAGGTTTCTCAGGCACTTGAAGAGCAGTACTTGCCCCGTTTTGCCACCGATGTCATTCCCCAAAGCGCAACCGGCAAAGCACTCGCCTTGGCTGACCGCTTGGATACCCTGGTCGGTATCTTTGGAATTGGTCAACGCCCTACTGGCGCAAAAGATCCCTTCGCTTTGCGCCGCGCCTCGATTGGCGTGCTTAACATTTTAGTTAAGGGCGAGCTTAATCTTGATCTGCGCGAGCTTCTTAACGTTGCCGCAGAGCAGCACAAGGACCTGCCTAAGGCAGACGGGCTTGTGGAAGACGTGCTTACTTATATGCTGGATCGTTTCCGCGCCTGGGGCCAGGATGAAGGCATTAGTGCAGAAATGTACCTTGCTGTGCGCGCACGCCCGGTGACAAACCCGCTTGATTTCGCTCGCCGCCTTCGCGCTGTTAAAGCCTTTACTCAACGCGAAGAAGCCGCAGCGCTAGCATCCGCCAATAAGCGTGTTTCCAACATTTTGGCGAAGCAGGCCAATAGCGACATCACTCAGGTCGACCCTGCATTGCTGGAAGAAGGCGCTGAGAAGAAACTGTTCGATGCGATAACGGTTAACCAAGCGCAGGTGGCACCGCTGTTTGCATTGGGTGAATACCAGATAGCGCTCGACATACTGGCCACCCTTCGCGAGCCTGTGGATGCCTTCTTTGATCAGGTAATGGTCATGGCAGATGATCCGGCTATTCAGCGCAATCGATTGGCGCTACTTGTTAGCCTTCAAGGGCTGTTTTTAAAGATAGCCGATATCTCGCTACTGCCTCAATAACCTTTTACCTCGCCCCTCCCCTAACCGATGACTTAGCGTCATCGGTTTTTTTGTTTCACGTGAAACATTCCAATAACCCGCAATGCCTTCAATCGAAAAAAACCTTACGCGGTCAGAGGAAACGATTACTTAAACTTATGTCTAATGTTTTATAGCTAACTTGAGACACTTTGAATGAATATATCAAAGGTTCCCTATCAGCACCTCTCAAATTCTCGCATGAGGCGGATGGGTACATGACTAAGCTTTAGACTTAATTTCACTGATGCTTAGTTTTTTTCCCGACCAGCTTAGACGTGAAATAAACGATATTATTAGAGCATACCGTTTTATATAGATAAGTCGTTTTCGTGGCAGGAAGCATATCCGACTTGTTTGACCTTTAGCCGCGAGGATCAAGCCCATGTATGATCTTTTTTTACTCGACTCCCTTCCCCGCCAGCAGGCAACCATGGCGCCACATACGCTGAATGGCGACAAGCTGTGGCTAAAGCGGGCGGCAAAGCGCAACTCGCGCTGGGTTTATGCGCCGCTTAACCTATTGGCCGTATGGCTCAAATTAGATGCGCTTAAGCCGGTGCCCAATATAGGTGGCGAAGAGAGTATCCTCATTGAGGCTAACCGTATCGAAACACTACAAAAGGCGGGCGTTGCGGTGCCTACTATTCTAGCGCAAACACCTCAGGCACTGCTGTTGGCTGATGCCGGCACGCCGGAACAACCCGCCGTCACATTGCTAGAGAAAATCAAAAGCGCGAATGATACGGATCACATTGATAAAATTTTAGCACTCAGCATTGAAGCACTTAATAACGTTCATCGGCGAGAGTGCTACCTGAGTGAAGCCTTTGCACGCAACATTCTCATTACTGAAGATAAAGCCGTTTTTATCGACTTTGAGACTGATCCTGGGAAGATTCATGCACCGCTAGACTGCATGGTACGCGACTGGTACTGCTTTATTTTTTCGCTATACGGCAAGCTTTATAAATCACCAGCGCAGTATGAGCGTTTAACACCGGCACTAGTTGAAGGCTTGAAGAATGCGAAGCAGGACGTACGCGAGCGCTTTTGCGAAACACTTCCTAAGCTGCTTCACTTACGGCGCATACCCTTTAAATTCTTCGGTAGCGATGGACGTAAGTTAAGCGTTACCCTTCAGTCTCTTGCAGCACTCAATCAGCGCCTATAACGACGAGATTTCTATGCCGATATACCCTCAACAGCTGGTTATTCTTGACCGTGATGGCGTCATCAATGAGGACTCAGATGCTTACATCAAGTCCGTAAATGAATGGATACCTTATTCTGATTCAATTGACGCCATCGCTCGTTTATCCCAGTCAGGCTATAGCGTAGCCATAGCTACTAATCAGTCAGGCATTGCGCGGGGGTATTATGATGAAACTGAGCTTGCCAAGATGCACGCTCGTTTAACGACATTAGTAGAGACCGCTGGAGGCCGCATTGCCCACGTTGCCTACTGTCCTCATGGCCCTGATGATAACTGCACTTGCCGCAAGCCACTGCCTGGACTGCTTCATGAAATCCAGCGTGTATTAGGATTATCGAGTCTGCAAGGAAGCTGGATGGTGGGTGATAGCCTTCGCGACCTTCAGGCAGGTCACGCCTGTGGCTGTAGACTTGCACTCGTTAAAACGGGTAAAGGCGCAAAAACCGCTCAAAAAGATTTAGGCCTCAATGACGTATTAATCTGCACTAACTTAACCGATTTTACAGATAAGCTTCTCTCTGGACGACTAGATTAAATCGCTTATTAATGTAAACCCGCCGATACGCCAGCATTACAAACAAACGGTTAAAACTAAAAAAATGCCGCGGGTTATTCACCCAGCGGCATTTTCACTTTCATTGTTTCACGTGAAACATGGCAATGAAGATTTATACGTCGAGATTGGCAACCAGGGCATTTGTCTCGATAAATTCACGACGCGGCTCTACATCATCACCCATTAGCGTATTAAACATCATATCTGCGCCTACAGCGTCTTCTATGGTGACACGCAGCATACGACGACTATCAGGATCCATAGTGGTGTCCCACAGCTGATCGGGGTTCATTTCTCCGAGCCCTTTATAGCGCTGCACGGACAGGCCACGCTGGCCTTCTTGCATAAGCCACGCCAGTACTTCGGAAAAATGCGACACGGGCTTCTGACGCTCTCCTCGAGCGATATAAGAGCCTTCCTCAAGGAAACCATCCAACACTGCGCCCAGCTCAGCAAGGCCGCGATAGTCGGCACTTTCGAAGAAATCGAGCCCCCAAACATAGTCGGTAGTCACGCCATGGGCGACTAGCGACACGGTGGGTAAATAAAGTGCCCGCTCAGTGTCTTCCTGAAGATGGAAGTGATACCGCGGCCCGCCTTCATAGGCCACCATATCGTCCATTGTCTTCTGCAGCTCATCAATCCAGTTCTGCATGGTGACACGATCTTTAAGACTCGCCTCCCCTTTCAATGCCGACGTATGAATAATCTGTTTAAGCACTTCATTGGGATAAACGCGCGATAAGCGATCAATTCGCTTCATCACTGTGCGGTACTGGTTAACCAGCGTTTCAAGCTGCGAGCCGCTAATCCCCGGTGCATTAGCATTAACATGCAGGCCAGCACCGTCCAACGCTGTCGTGGTTAAGTAATCAACCATCGCCTGCTCATCTTTAAGATACAGCTCTTGCTTGCCGCGCTTAATTTTATATAGCGGCGGCTGAGCGATAAAGATATGGCCACGTTCTATTAATTCCGGCATTTGACGGAAAAAGAAGGTCAGCAGCAGAGTACGAATATGCGAACCGTCAACGTCCGCATCCGTCATAATAATAACGGAGTGGTAACGCAGTTTATCGGGATTAAATTCTTCACGGCCTATGCCACAGCCAAGCGCAGTGATTAAGGTACCAACTTCGGCAGACGAAAGCATCTTATCGAAGCGCGCTTTCTCGACGTTTAGGATTTTACCTTTAAGCGGCAAAATGGCCTGAGTACGGCGATCGCGCCCCTGTTTTGCACTGCCACCCGCCGAGTCACCCTCCACTAGGTAAAGCTCAGATTGGCTCGGATCTTTCTCTTGGCAATCTGCGAGCTTACCCGGCAAACCGGCAATATCTAACGCGCCTTTACGCCGCGTCATATCCCGTGCCTTGCGCGCGGCTTCTCGAGCGCGCGCCGCGTCTAGCATCTTATTAACAATTGCTTTAGCTTCGCTTGGTTTTTCAACCAGGTACTCAGAAAACAGGCGGCTCATCTCTTGCTCAACCGCTGTTTTTACTTCGCTGGAAACCAACTTGTCTTTTGTCTGAGATGAAAACTTAGGATCCGGGACTTTTACTGAGATAATCGCCGTTAATCCTTCACGGGCATCATCGCCGGTGGTATTCACTTTGGCTTTTTTAAGCAGATTTTCGGCGTCGATGTAGTTATTTAGCGTACGCGTAAGGCCTGCACGGAACCCCGCCAAGTGCGCGCCACCATCCCGCTGAGGAATGTTATTGGTATAGCAGAAAATATTTTCAGTGAAGGCTTCGCTCCACTGCATAGCCACCTCAACTTCAACACCATCCTCACGGACAGCATTAAAGTGGAACACCGGGTTAATCACATTCTTATTGGTATTCAGGTGATTAACAAAGGCTTTTAAGCCGCCTTCGTAATGAAACAGCTCCTCTTTTCCGCTGCGCTCATCCAATAAACGGATGGCAACACCGGAATTCAAAAAGGAGAGTTCACGCAGCCGCTTGGCCAATATGTCAAAGTGGAACTCGATATTGCCAAACGTTTCTGGCGAAGGGCGGAAATGAACGCGCGTACCACTTTTTTCGGTTGTTCCGACTACGCCCAGAGGTGCCTGAGGAACACCGTGACGATATAGCTGTTCGAACACCTCGCCTTGGCGCCAGATGGTCAGGCGCAGCTCAGCAGAAAGCGCGTTAACAACAGAAACACCTACGCCGTGTAGCCCGCCAGACACCTTGTAAGAGTTGTCATCAAATTTACCGCCCGCGTGCAGTACGGTCATAATAACTTCAGCGGCGGAAACGCCCTCACCCTCATGAAGCTCGGTAGGAACACCGCGGCCGTTATCACTAACGGTAACCGACTCATCAGGGTGAATAACAACGCGAATTTCGCTGCAGTGGCCCGCCAAAGCTTCATCGATGGAGTTATCCACCAATTCGAAGACCATATGGTGTAGACCGGTGCCGTCGTCGGTATCTCCGATATACATACCTGGGCGCTTGCGTACTGCGTCCAGCCCTTTGAGCACCTTGATGCTTGATGAATCGTAAGCCTGCTCGCTCATTGACCACTCCGTCGTGAAGTCTGTCTCGTTCCGTATCGTCGATGCTTCTGCTTAGCTTTCCTGTACTAACCGGCTTAATCCATGTTCAGCATGTTTCACGTGAAACATTTTGACCGCCGTATCAGGAAGCCACGTGCGTCTTAACGCAGAAGACTCGACGCTGGTAATAAAAGCTTGGCACTGCATATCTTCCAGTAGCTGGCAAAATTGATGACGATTTTGCTCGTCAAGTTCCGCAGGTAGATCATCGATAAGATAAATACAGTGCCGCTGTGCTGTTCTTTCCAGAAACCGGCCTTGGGCGAGCTTCATGGCACTGACCACTAATTTTTGCTGGCCTCTGGAAAGTACTTCAATAGCCGGTTGTTTATTCACTCTTATGCGCAAATCGGCACGCTGTGGGCCTTGCTGGGTAAACCCCATCTGCTGGTCGGTGGCGCGGCTATCGTGGAGCACCGCCGAAAGAGACCGCTCTTTATCCCACCCTCTTGCGTAGCGCAATGACAGCCCGGGCAAAGGAAACAGCATTTTCAGGGTTTCTTCAAATACAGGCAGAAAATCGCTGAACCATGCCCTTCGCAGCATATCCATTTGCTCACCCCAGTTGGCAAGCTCGTGCTCCCAAACAGCCATTTCCTGGGGTTGTATTCTACCACGCCTAAGCAGTGCATTCCGATGTTTCAGCGCACGGCGGGTACGCTTCCATATTCCCAAAAAGTCGTGTTCCACGTGAAACACACCCCAATCGAGAAACTCACGACGTCCTGCCGGTGATCCTTCCAGCAACCGAAATGCATCCGGATTAATAAGCTGCAGCGGCATGGCTTCAACCAACTCCGCTAACCGAGCATTCTTATCGCCTTTTAAGCGCAATTCTAGCTCTCTCTGGGCACGTAGACGACGAACGCCTAGGGCAACCTCAGGTTCACCGCTTAGACGCCCAAAGAGCGTCATATGTGGCTGCTCAGATTGAATGGCATGCTTCAACTGACGAGTACGAAACGAACGGCCCATTCCTAGAATGTGTACGCCTTCCAGCAGGCTCGTTTTACCACTGCCATTAGTACCACTAATAACGTTGATACGCGGCGATGGCGTCATCTCAACCGGCAGAAGGTTACGCAAGCCATGGAAGTTAAGCAGTGTTAGGCTCATCTCGTTATCGTCACTTCTAATGTCTTTAGGCTAGATCGCCAATGAGCCTATGAGGCCAATGACATTTAAAGAAGAAACGGCGCTTCTGAAATAGCAGAAGCGCCGCTCAAACTCTTTACTCATTACAATACGTAATATAATTACAGCCGCATAGGCATTACGACATAAAGCGCGTCGCCGCCGCCTGGCTCTTCAAGCAGCGCACTGCTGTTCGGGTCAGCCAGGGTAATCTGCACCCGTTCTTGATTAAGCACCGTTAACACATCAACGAGATAGCCAACGTTAAAACCAACTTCCATTGCACCGCCGTTATACTCAATGGCGATATTTTCTTCAGCTTCCTCCTGCTCAGGATTATTGGCCATTACTTTAAGATTATTTTCCTCAAGGTAAAGGCGCACCCCGCGGTACTTCTCATTAGACAAAATAGCCGTCCGCGAAAGCACCTGGCGCAGCTCTGCGCGCTCAGCTATCAACACTTTATCGCCATTGCGCGGTACTACACGCTCGTAATCCGGAAATTTACCGTCGATCAACTTGGAGGTAAATGTGAAATCACCGGTGTGTGCACGAACGTGGCTGGAGCCTAGCGTTAAACTTACCGGCTCATCACTGTCGTCTAGCAAGCGCGACAATTCCAAGATGCCTTTACGCGGGACAATCAGCTTTTGTGACTGGCTAACAGAGACATCGATTGGCCGCGAGCACATCGCCAAACGGTGACCGTCTGTGGCTACCGTGCGAAGCAAGTTACTTTGAATTTCCAGCAGCATGCCATTGAGGTAATAGCGTACATCCTGCTGTGCCATGGCAAATGAGGTGGCTTCAATCAGATGCTTTAAAATACCGCGGGGCACGCTAATTTCCTGGCTGCTGTCGGCATCTTCTATATTCGGAAACTCAGCTACCGGCAGTGTTGACAGCGTAAACCGCGAACGACCGCTGCGCAGTATAGCGCGGCCGTCTTCAACGCTAAGCTGAATGTCAGACTGATCAGGAAGTGATTTACAAATGTCCATCAGCTTTCGGGCAGGCACTGTGGCGGCACCCGCCTGATCAACTTGGCTTGCTACGGTACGCCCAACCAGCTCAACCTCTAAATCAGTACCGGTGAGGGAAACCTGATCGCCTTCTATCTGAATCAACACATTAGAAAGCACTGGCAGTGTTTGGCGACGCTCGACGACACCGGCGACCAGCGTCAGCGGACGTAGCAGCGCCTCTCGGGAAATCGAAAATTTCATCAATGCTCCGGTTCTATATCCTGAAAGACCTGCGCATAGCAGGCCCGTTCTATGGAATGATTAACTGGTCAACAGGCGCAGTAAATTCTTATAGTCCTCACGAATGTCCGCACTTTCTTCCTGCAACGACTTAACTTTGCGGCATGCGTGCAGCACCGTGGTGTGGTCACGCCCACCAAAAGCGTCGCCAATCTCTGGCAAGCTATGATTGGTTAGCTCCTTAGCCAGCGCCATCGCCACCTGACGGGGGCGAGCAACGGAGCGTGAACGGCGTTTAGAAAGCAAGTCCGCCACCTTAATTTTGTAATACTCCGCCACCGTACGTTGAATATTATCAACGCCAACCTGCTTATCTTGAAGGGCCAACAGATCTTTTAATGACTCGCGAATAAAATCTTGGGTAATCGTTTTTCCCATGAAATGCGAATCAGCGATGACTTTTTTCAACGCGCCTTCCAATTCACGCACGTTGGAGCGAATTTTTTGAGCTATAAAGAAAGCCGCATCATGAGGTAAATCGACCTTAGCTTGATCTGCTTTCTTCATCAAAATGGCCACGCGTGTCTCAAGCTCCGGCGGCTCAATCGCTACCGTAAGCCCCCAGCCAAAGCGTGATTTCAGACGCTCTTCTACACCGCTGATCTCTTTCGGATAGCGATCAGAGGTCAGGATCATCTGTTGGCCGCCTTCCAAGAGCGCATTGAACGTATGGAAGAACTCTTCTTGTGAGCGCTCTTTGCCCGCAAAAAACTGAATATCATCAATTAGTAAGGCATCGACGCTGCGGTAAAAGCGCTTAAAATCATTAATCGCATTAAGCTGTAATGCCTTCACCATATCGGCAACAAATCGCTCGGAATGCAGATAGACAACGCGAGCATTTTCACGCCGGGTCGCTAACGCATTGCCAACAGCATGCATCAAGTGAGTTTTACCAAGCCCCACTCCACCGTATAAAAACAGCGGGTTATAGGCACCACCAGGATTTTCAGACACCTGACGCGACGCCGCGCGTGCCAGCTGGTTCGATTTACCTTCAACAAAAGTATCAAAGGTAAAATTAGGATTAAGGCCGCTGCCATGTTTCAGGCTGCCCTCAACCTGTACCTGGCGCTCATTGGGGCGCCGCGCAGACGCCTGCTGCTCACGCAATTTATCGATTTCGCGCTCGTCGGCGGTATCTGCACGCGATGACGTATGCACCGCTGCTGAGGCAGGGCGCGACGGCGAAGCCGATACAGGGTTACCTAAATCACGATGCTGAGGTGCCTGTGTTGCCGGGCGCCGACTGCCTACCGTCAGGCTGACCTTAGGCGGTTTCGCGGGTGCGAGTTCACGCATCAGCTCACTTATCCGCTTGGCGTACTTATCGCTCACCCAATCGCGCACAAAGCGATTCGGCGCCAATAAGCGCAGCTCGTTGGACTCTCCTTCTTCTGCCTGCAGCGGGCGTATCCAGGTATTGAACTGCTGTGAATTCAGTTCATCCTGCAGGTTGTCCAGGCACTGTTGCCAAAGCGTCAGTGACAC